>JBNLEN010000116.1:0-20044 GCA_050304975.1 Polyangiaceae bacterium | reverse complement strand
GCGCTCGGCGAGCAGCCGCCGCGCCAGATCTTCGCGCGCCTCTCGATCTGCTGCAACCCCACTCGCGGCTGTTTTCGGACGTCACACGACGCGCCTTCTTTCAGCCCAGCGGGATAATCAGGGCGAGCGACTACCGACGACGCTAGGCTGGCATCGCACTCAAGTCACCGGGGCGCAGGCCTTGAGCAAGCCCGGAGGGGGTCCGGGCTTCAACAGCAACGTCCGCCTGTATCCCGAATTGGGCCTAGCTTCGGTTTATCTGTCGAACCAGATGCGGGCGAGCGAGAGCGAGATCCAAGAATTTTTGGACACGCTCGACGAGGCCTTCATCCTGACGCAGCAGCGGCGGAAAACGCCCGATCGCATGAATCTACGTTAAATTAGGCCGAATTTTGACCCGACCGCAACCTGGGCAAGGCCCCATCCGGGTTAACTCCACGCGGTTTGCCATCCGTGTTCGCACAGGCTGAGCTCAACCACGCAGGCATTTGTTTCGCTCTGAATGACGAGCTGCAAAAGTTGCAGCCAAGACGAAACGCTGGGCTCTCCGCGAGTTCAGGGTTTGTAGGGCAACGTCGGGGTTGTGCCCCCGGACGAACGATTTTCGCGTTACGCTTGCCGCCCTAGCTAACTCCTTTTTCAGAGGCTTCCCATGTCCATGTTCCCCAAGATTCTCTTCGTTGGCCTGGTCTTCACGCCGGCGCTTGCATTCGCTGGCGGTCCCGAGGACCTGCCCGCTCCGCCGCAGGGCTTCGCCAACGACAACAACGGCATCCCCCACGGCGAGGTCGAGACGCTGTCGTACCCGACCCGCAATGAGGGCAACCAGCGCGTCACCGTGTACACGCCACCGGACTATTCCGAGGACGGCGAGTATCCGGTGCTGTACCTGCATCACGGCATCGGCGGCAACGAAACCGCTTGGATCACGAGTGAGGGCAACGCGGACAACGTGATGGACTTCTTGTACTCCGAAGGCCTCGCTGAACCGATGATTGTGGTCATGCCCGACGGCAACACGCGCGACAACGGCAACGCCAAACCCAATAACCAGGGCTTTGCCGATCACGGGGACGTACTGCTCAACGATCTGATCCCGTGGGTGGAAGAAAACTACGCTGCTGTCAGCGATCCGGACTGGCGAGCGATTGCCGGCCTATCGATGGGAGGCGGACAAACGCTGAACTTCGGTTTCCCGAACTCCGACGTGTTCCACTACCTCGGCGCGTTTTCATCCGCGCCCAACAGCGCTCCAGCCTCGCAAAACATCAGCAACCCGGCGGAAGTGGACGCGAACATGCACTTCATCTTCATCGCGTGTGGCGATGCCGACGGGCTGTTCAACATCAGTGAGGGTTATCACAACTTCCTGGACGACAATGGCATGGACCACATGTGGCAGATTGAGTACGGCGAAGCTCATACGCCGCTCGTCTGGAACCGCAGCCTGTACAACTTCGCCCAGCGCATCTTCAAAGATCTAGGTGACCCCGGAATGCCGGACGGCATGGGCGGTATGGGCGGTGAAGACGGCATGGGCGGCATGGACGCCATGGCGGGCGCTGGCGGCGACGCGATGGGCGGCGCTCCCGATGGCATGGGCGGCACTCCTGACGGCATGGGCGGCGCTGGCGGCATCGGTACCGCCGGCTCACCCGACGTCGGCATGGGCGGCGCTGTTGCTGACCCCCCAGCACCGCCCCCAGCTGTTGGAGGAATGGACATGGGTATGGCGGGCGGACCTGCCAATACCGCGGGCGGACCTGCCCTGGCGTCCAATACCGGTTCGAACGAAGACGAAGGTTGTAGCTGCGCGGTGCCCGGCTCAACGCCGCGTTCGCCCTGGCAGCTGCTGGTCATCGCTGGCGCGGCCGCCGCTTGGCTGCGACGGCGTCGCACAGCCTAGCGACCGTTACCCCTTTACCCGGTCGCGATGGAAGAACCGGTCGCACGACAATCGTGCTGCCGGGTCTTTTGCGTTTGTTGGTTTTGTTGGGCGCCCCGAGTGTTGCGCGGCGCGCCGTTCGAACGCGTCATTTGGCCGCGCCGCTGCCGATCCAGGCGCGAATGGTCTCCAGTTCGCTGGCGCTGAGCTCCGCGCCCGCTTTGGGCATGATGGTCCCGAAGCACATGCCAACGCCCGTGAGCTTGTTGATCAGATAGCTGCCACTGGGTGAGCCCGGATCGACCAACGGCTTGCCGCCGCAACTGGCGGCCGCTCCGACCAACTCAGCATAGGCCTTGGAGGACGTCGAAAGATCGAGGTTGCCAGCTGGTTTGACCCCGCCGTGACAGCGCGCTTCGTTGCACCCGGCTGCTTCGAAGATTGGGTACACGTCGCTGGCGAACGAGAGCGACGCTGCATACGCGCAGCTTCCGCCGTCGCAGGTTTGCCCGCCCGAGCAGGTGCCGCACACGCCTCCGCAACCATCATCCCCGCACGACTTGCCAGCGCAATCCGGCACACACACGTCCACGCACTGCCCCGCGCTGCACGACAGCCCTCCCGCGCAAGTGCCGCACGAGCCCCCGCAGCCGTCATCGCCGCACACGGCATCGCCACACTCAGGCGTGCAGTCGCACTGGCCGGCGTTGCAGTCTAGACCACCAGCGCACGTGCCACACACCCCACCGCAGCCGTCATCCCCACACGCCTTGCCGACGCAATCGGGCAGGCATTCACATTGCCCGGCCAAAGTACACGAGAGATCTCCGGAGCAAGAGCCGCAGTCTCCTCCACAACCGTCGTCACCACATTGTCGACCGCTGCAGTCGCCATTACACACGCCGCCGCAGCGCCCAGTGCGAGTGTTGCACAGCAGCGTGCCCATGCATTGTCCGCACTCGCCGCCACAGCCGTCCGGGCCGCACGTCTTGCCGGTACAGTCAGGAATGCATTCGCACTGATCGCCGGCAACCGAACAGGTGTCGCTGGCGTTGCACAGGCCGCAGCTGCCGCCGCAACCGTCATCGCCGCAGAGCTTACCGCTGCAATCCGGCACGCAGCGACACTCTCCAGCCAGCGAGCACACTTCTGCCGCCGCGCAGTCACCGCAAGTGCCGCCACAACCGTCGGGACCGCAACTCTTGCCGTCGCATTGCGGCTCGCACATGCACTGATTGGTGGCGCCGCACACCAGCGCACTACCGCAGCTACCGCAGTCTCCGCCGCAGCCGTCGTCCCCGCAGGCTTTGCCGCTACAGTCGGGCACGCACGCCCCTTCGACGCACTGGCCATCAGCGTCACAGCGTTGACTGGCGCCGCAAGCCCCGCATTCGCCGCCGCAGCCGTCCGACCCACAAGCGCGCCCGTCGCATTGCGGCTCGCAGGGCGGCGCATCCAACGACGTCAAGTAAGCGTCGAGCAGATCGAGTTCACACTGCTCCAGCACGGCGCCCAGGGGCATGTCTCCCCGCTCCAGCACGCGCACGCGAATGGCTCCCTCGGAGTCGAAGATGTCTTCTTCGCTATCGAAGTTGGACCCCTCGGGCGCGCCAATACGCTGGGCCCCCTGTTTGTCCACGGAATGACAGATGCCGCAGCGGGTCTCGAAAAACTCCCGGGCGAAGCCGTCGTAGGTGGCGGGGCCTCCGCAATCGTCAGCCGCGCTGTCGGCGGCGTCGTCGGCGGTATCATCCGTGTCATCCGCGGCGTCGTCATCCGCGTCAGTCACATCGATGTCGTCCTCAGTAGGCGCGTCAGCGTCCGATGAGCAGCCCAAGACCGAAGCCGCACCCCAAAGCAGCGCTGCGCCCACTAGATAACCAGCGATACGTTTAAGCATGACCCTGCTCGTTGGTGGCTGAACCACCCGAAAATTGTGAACACCTGACAGGTTTTACGTCTTCTGAGGCAGTTCACTGAACGTCCAGTCGGCGCGAACAATGCACCCCCTCTGGGGCAGCGGTCATCACGCAGCCGATATCACGCGGCCGATAGCGCGGCGATCTGCTGGCTCAATTGTTCGGCTTTGGCGGTGGCTCCCCACGCCGCGTAGCCTGTGCGCGCCGCGCGGAGCGCAGCTTTGGCCGCTTCGGGCTCATCCTGGCAGCGCGCACTGAGCTCATAAGCGAGCGCCACATCATTGATCCACGCACCCGCTTGCGCCTGCGTCACGGCTTGCTGTAGCTGGGCGCGCGCGGCGTCTCGGCGACCATCCAGGCGTGATAGCTCCGCCTGCACCAGGCTCACGCGGTGCGCGAAGTTGATCGGATTGAGCTCACTCAGGCGTAGGAGCGGTGGTAGGCTTTGCTCCGCCCGCTGGCGAAATCGCGCGCGCGCTTCGGGGTCATTGCTTTGCTCACAGGCGCGCCCCGCTGCCAAGGCTGCGAACAGATGTACCGTCGGCGGATGCCAGACCGACGGCGCCCCATCCAAGTGCGCGCGGGCCTGCTCCAACAGCTCCGAGGCCTCGGCGGCGTCGCCAAAGTGGAAGCGAGCGATGCCCATCGTGAGGCTCAGCACGCACACGCTGCTGCGCGCATCGGCCCGCAGCGAAGCCACCAGCTGCTGCTGGGAATCGAAGCCCACTTGGTCGAGGCTCGCCGGATTTTCCAGATCGCCTGTCATCGCCTTGAGCAGTTGCTCAAACGGTCGGTGCACGTGCAGCGCGTTGACGCCAAATTCCCGCAGCTGTGCGCCCAGCCAGAGAGCCTCCTTCTTCAGCGGAGCCAGAGGACTTCCGGCGTAGAACGAGTTGTGCACGAAGCCGTGGGCAGCAAACCCGGCGTATTCATAGTCGCCCGTCTGACGGCCAATATCGAACACCTCGCGCAGCGACTGCAGGGTCGACGACAGCGGCACCATCCAGTTGCAAACCAAGTTGAACAAGATGTGTCGGGTCGCCGCTTCCAGCCGGCGATCTTTCGGCCAACGCTCGAGCAGCTCGAGTGCCAACTGCCCCCAAGCGTGCGAGACCGGATACATCTCCAGCGTATTGAGCACGATGCCAAACAAGGACAGCGCGTAGGGCGTTGCCGTCGACAGGCCCCGATCGATCGAGGTGTTGATCAGGTTGCAGGCAATGATCGGCAGCAGCAGCGGTCGACCAAAGTACGCCACCGGACTGAGCCGCACCTGAATGCGAGTGATCGCTGCCACCCGGGCATCATCCAGCTCTGGCAGGGCGCGCATGCCATCAATGCCCAGGTCATTGAGCCGCGCGAGCGTCGGCTGCAGCGCGGCGCCGACGTCCTGTTCAGTCGGATCGCTGAGCAGCTCAACGCCAAGCATCCGCAATACTTCGCGCCCCTGGTGGAGTGCTTGCTCGTATTCCTGGCGTCCCGCGTGCGCGTCGATTTCGGTCTCCCACGCCACGAGTTGGTCCATCACGTCGCGCGCATGACGCTTGACCTGGGCGCAGCGCTCGCGCAGCTCACTTCGATGCCCGCTCAGGTACGCCGTCTCGACGGCGCCTCCAAACAGGCGCAACGAGAGCGCGTAGTGCTCTTGCCAGGCCTTGGCCCCCAGCAACCGAATGCCACCCTCAAAGCAGGCGTAACCCAGCGGATAGGCAGCGGTGCTCAACGCCGCAGTGCCCGCTTCGGCGTGCAGCTGGGCCGCGCGCACCCGCTCCTCGGGATCGACAATCAGTTCCGCGCTGGCTTCGTAGTGGCGCACGGCATCAAATAGCCAGCTGCCCGCTCGGTCCTTTTGCTGGGCAAGCGCTCTGGCTAGCGAGAGATGTCGCCGCGCTTGCTCGTCAGCTGGCAGCGAGGCCACGACGGATTCTCGAATGCGATCGTGATACGGAGACACGACATCGTCCGCGCCTCCGCCCCGCCAGCTGACGAGCGCGGCCTTGCGCAGCGTGAGCAAGACGCTCAAATTCCCGGCATCAAGCCCCGCGGCTTGAAACACCACGGACTGGGGCAGCGGACTGTTGGCCACTGCGACCAGCTCAACCAGCGTTCGCTGCTGAGGGCCAAGCGCCCCGACACGCGCGCGCACGGCGTCGTCCAGAGTGATCTGTTGCTGGTGGCTGCGATCGGTGGTTTGAATGAAGTGCGCCAGCTCTTCGATGAAGATCGGCACGCCCGCCGCTTCGCGTGCCACGAAGCTGACGTCTTCTTCGCATGCGGCCCGGGCCAGGGTCGCGCGGGCCAAGCGACGGGCGTCGGCCGAGCTCAGCGCCTCGACTTGCAGATCCAAGAACAACCCGTCGGCACGCAGCCGCGCGCAAGCCTCGAAGTACGCCGCTAAGTCGGGGTTTTGCTCCGCTTCTTCTGGGCGGAACAAGATCACGAACAAGAGCGGCATGCCCCGGCCAATACTGAGCAGCTCCACCAGTAGCTGAGCACTGTCGGCGTCACTCCATTGCAAGTCGTCGATGGTCAACACGATTGGGTGATGACTCGCCACCGCGCCGAGCAGCTCTCCCAGCGCGATCCAAGCTCTGCGGCGGAGCTCAATTGCGCCTTCAGTCAGCACTTCTTCGGCGCGACGGGAGATCGCGGGTACGGAAGCCAGCGCTGGGAAAACCCTGGCCAGGGCTGCAGTGTAGTTCGGCAGCAGTGGCTCGACCTCGACGTCATCCAACTGACGAAGATAATCCGACAGATCGTCGATGATGCGGTCGAAGCCTTTGTAGGGGACCCGTTCGCGCTCGTAGCATCGTCCCCGCAGCACCAATGCCGAGTCCACTTCGTGCACTGCGCTGAGAAAACTGCTGAGCAGCGCTGACTTGCCGATACCCGACGGCCCGCGCACGTGGGCCACGGTCAACTGACCCGCGCGTGCCGTGCCATACGCCCGCTCCAAGGCACACAACTCATTGTCGCGCCCAATGAACGGGATCGGCTGCGGCCGCTCGGAGCTAACCTCCACGGACGGGTCCCCGGAAAATACCTGCAGCAGCACTTCGCGCCCTGGCCGCGTCTCGGGATCCGCTCGCAACAGCGCCAGGCATAGATCGGACAAGTCAGCGGGAATATCCGGCAGCACGGTCCGCGGCGCGGGCGGCGGATAATGCATCTTCTTGAGATACAGCTCCAACTTGGTGCCAGCCAAAAACGGCCGCCAGCCCGTGAGCATGCCGTAGAGGGTTGCGCCCAAGGCATACCAGTCGGCAGCGAACCCCACGCCAGCATCGGAGAGCTGCTCCGGCGCCATGTAGGTTGGCGTGCCGCCGCTGGACAAGCGCGGAGCCAGTTCTTCCACCGGTCGCGCCAAACCAAAGTCCACCAGCACCACTTGTCCGTCGGGTCGCACCAGCACGTTGGCGGGTTTGACGTCACCGTGGCGCAAACCAGCATCGTGCAACGCCGCAATCGCCTGGGTGAGCTGAGTGAACGCGCTTCGGATGTCGGCCAAGTCGACCGCGGGCAGGCTGGGATCCGCCAGCTGCTCGAGCTCCGAAGGATACAGTTCGCCATCCTCAATCACCGTATCTTCGAGCTCTTCACCCCAGGTGGATTGGGTGAAGGAACGCTGCGTCGAAAGCGTTCTCGATAGCGGAAACGGTGCCTTCTCAGCTGTCGCTGCCTCCTGGTCATCCCGCGCCCAGCGGCTGAGCGAGACGCCCTCCACGCGCTCCATGGTGAAAAACCACAAGCCACGGTCTTGCGCGAGCTCGTAAACAGGCGCCAAATTCGGATGAGCCAAGTCGGCCACGACGCGAAACTCACGCTTCAGCGACACGGCGGCCGCCGCGTCAACCGAGCTCAACGTCTTCAGCGCTACGGGGATACCGCGCTCACGATCGATCGCCTCATACACGGTGCTCATGCCACCGCTGCCCAAGCGCCCGACGACGTCGTACTTTCCCAGGGTCACTGGCTCGCTCGGCGTCCCGTGCGACAGCAGCTCCAGGGTGCTCTCTATGGATCGGCTGCCCACCCTGGCTGGAGCCTACCGCTCCGCCAATAAAGCTCAATCGCCAGCGCCTCCAGACACGGAAAAATGACCCGGCGAGCGTGGGCGTTTTCGAGCACGACGGTAGCCCACCCAGAACCACTGAGAGGTGATCTCCCGACTTCTGCACACAGTCGAACACGGCACCTCCTGCGCGTGCTTCGAGTCGCGAGCGTGTTCTTATCGTTCACTTACAGCGGCATTGCGGGGTGCGTCTCTGGCCACGCGTGCGCGCCGTCACGCGCTCTGTACGACCGCCCCGGGCCGACGGCCAGTGCGCTTGACATTGCTAGGAGCTTCGGGGATGGTCATGACTGGTTCGAGTTCAAACCAGTCGTGCACTAACACCTCTATCCAATGGACTTTAATAGACATTTTCCCCGGCATCCGGGGTCACTGGGGAGTGCTCTTGTGGCCGCTGGCTTGTGCCTCTGGTGGGCGTCGCTCGCGTCTGCCGCGCCTCGGCTTTCGCTCGAAGGCGACAGTCAGGCGGGGCACGTCACGCTCAGTTGGCAGCCATCCGAAGGCACGCTCGACACGCCGAGCTATCAGGTCCAAGAGGCCTCGTCCGAGGGGTTCGGCGAGGCCCGCACCGTGTATGAAGGCACTCACACGGCCAGCGTGATCTCGGGCATGCCGGACGGCGTCACCTTCTATCGCGTGCGCCAGCAAGGGCAACGCGGCTGGGGCGATTGGTCCGAGACAGCGTCTTTTCGGGTCGAGCACCCAAGCGCTCAGAGCGCGCTCACGCTGTTTGCGTTCGGAGCCTTCATTTTCATGGCCACCGCGGCGGTGATCGTGGTCGGCAATCGACGCGAAGCGGTCGAACAAGCTGAGGCCAAGGGCGACCCATGATTGAAGGCGCCACGATCCTCGAGGCCAGCACGGCTTGGATCCTGCTGGGGCTGTTTTCAGTCCTGTGGGTCGCTCTAGGTTACTGGTGGGGACGCAAAGCCAAGAGCCTCAGCGGTTTCATGCTGGCGGGCCGCAACGTGGGCTTGGCCTTGGGCGCGGCAACCGCCGTCGCCACATGGGTCACGTCCAACACCACGATGCTCGCCCCACAATTCGCGCTGCAGATGGGGATCTGGGGCATGCTCGCATACAGCACGGCCTCTATCGGACTATTTCTGTTCGCCCCCATGGCGCAGCGCATCCGGCAGTTGATGCCCGAGGGCTTCACTAGCGCGCAGTTCGTCCGACTGCGCTACGGCCGCTGGGCGTGGGCCGTGTTCATGGGGATATCCCTGTTCTACGCGCTCACTTGGATGATCAGCATGGGCATCGCTGGGGGCCTGCTGATCGAAGCCCTGTCCGGCGTGCCTTACTTGATGGGCACGACCGTGATCCTCGCGGTGTGCACCGCGTATACAGTCGTCGGTGGGTTGCGTGCAGTGATCGGCACGGATTTCATCCAAAGCTTGATCATCCTAGTAGGCGTCGTGGTCGTCGCCATTGCCACGCTGAACGCAGTCTCGCTCGACGAAGTCTATCAGCAAGTGGCCAACAATCGCCCTGCGCTGCTCGACGTGATGCTCCCTGTTGCGGTGATGGCGGTGTTCAACAACTTGCTCTTCGGCTTGGGTGAGATCTTCCACAGCAACGTCTGGTGGTCGCGCGCCTTCGCCATGCGCGACGGCGTCGGAAAGAAAGCCTACATGTTGGGCGGCTTGATTTGGCTGCCGATCCCGATCGCCGCCGGTTTCATCGCTCTGGCAGCGCCAGCACTGGGCATCAATGTGCCCCAGGTCAACATGGTCGGGCCGCTGGTAGCTGGAGAGCTGTTGGGCCAAGCGGGCGCCATCTTGGTGTTCGTGGTGGTCTTTTCATCGATCGCTTCCAGCATTGATAGCCTGCTGGCGGCCACCAGCGACCTGATCACGACGGATATCGTGGCTGGGCTGTTGTGGAAAGGTGCCAGCGAAGAGCAGCTGCGCCGCGTCAGCGTGTGGGTGATCTTGGGCTTGGGGCTGTTCACCTGGGGGATCTGCGGGCTCGAGGATCCGAACCTGGCCACAATCCTGTTTCGTGCCGGCCCATTCGTCGGCAGCGCCATTTGGCCGATCGCCGCCGGCCTCTACTGGAAGCAAGCCAGTCCCGGCGGGGCCGTGGCCGCCATGGTTTTGGGCAGTGCGAGCGGTCTATGGGCCTACTATGAGCTCGGCTGGTACACGGCAGCGCTGATCGGCACCGGGGTTTCCATGCTGATCGTGGTCAGCGCCCGCATCCTCAAGCCTGCAACGTTCGCCTGGGAGGCCCTGCAGCAACCCGCACACACCTCAACCGACAAGGTGTCGTCCGACAAGGTGCAGGCCGACACATTGTTGTCCGACACCATGCTTTCTCCCGGTGTTTCCAAATCTGCAGATTCGGAAAACGTTCCCGAAAAGCTCAGTCACGAAAGCTAGGAGCTGACGATGTTTCCGCAGTGGTTCTTCTCCCTCATCGTTTATCTCTCCATCGCCTTAACCGCAGCGGGAGTGGCGACGCTATTGGCGTTGTTGTTCAAAGACCGAAAGAGCAAAAGCCTATGGTAACCCACCAACACGCACAGGGGCTCGATCTGCGAAGTCGCAACATCGTGCCAAGTCACAGCAACTCGCGCGGGATCAAGCTGGATCCCAAACAGCTGCTGGCCTTCGCCGACAACCGCATCGACTTTGCACGTTTGGAGCAGTTGGCGTCCAAATCGGTGGTTGGCGTCAGCCAGTTTGATCGGGAAACCTTGGTTGAGCTGTGCAAGTTCGCCGCTCTGCTGGAGCTGACGGAGATCGCCAACCACCATCCCTTGGACGGCAAGCTAGTGATCACGGCATTCTTCGAAGCCAGCACACGTACACGCCTGTCGTTCGAGAGCGCCACTTTGCGCTTGGATGGTCGCGTCGTAAGCGTGCCTGACGGTCGCGTCACGGGTATCGCCAAAGGCGAGTCCTTGGAGGACATCGGCGAGATGTTCAACACCTACGGCGATCTGGTCGTGATGCGCCACCCAGACACGGACTCCGTCGAACGGGTGTGCAAGAACCTGACCTTACCCTTGGTCAACGCTGGCAATGGGTCTGGTGAACATCCAACGCAGGCCGCGCTGGACTGGTTTACCATCCTCAAGTGGCGGCCGGAGCTGATGGCTCCTGAACCGCCCGAGCATCTGCGTATCCACCTGGGTATCGTTGGAACGCCCGGGAGCATGCGTGCGGTCAAGAGCTTCATGCTGATCGCGCTGCTGTTTCCAGGTGCTGTCAGCAAGATCACCGTCGTGTCCGAAATGCGGGACCCATTGGGTGAGCAGTTGACCGAAGCACTGACGCGCAGTGAGGTCCAGGTGGACACCACGAATGACATCGACGACGTCATTTCGGATTTGGATGTGATCTACATGAATTCGATCGCGTTCTTGGGAGACAGCTACAAGTCGCTCGATAGCCGCTATCGCGTCACCAAAGACAGCAAAATCAAAGAGGACGCGGTGATCATGCATCCCTTCGCGCGGCGCAATGAGCTGGACACGGCGCTGGATGACACCAAACACAATCTCTACTTCGCCCAAGCGGCCAGCGCTGTGTTTCTGAGGCAAGCGTTGCTCATCGCCCTGCTTGGCCGCATCCCCGCCCTGCCCCAAAGCGTATTGCTGCTCACCACTTGAAGCTCTCACGGCTGAGTGCCGTACCTGCTCCCCCACTGACAAAAGGATTATCGACGCTATGTGCGGAATCACCGGCTTTTGGCAGCTGGACGGCCTCGCGCCTGACGCGGCTGACACGCTGAAGCAAATGATGACTCAACTTCACCATCGCGGTCCAGATGGTGAAGGCGCCCACATCGACGCGGCGCGTGGCCTAGCCATGGGTCACAAGCGGCTTTCGATCATTGACTTGAGTCCCACCGGGGGGCAGCCAATCATCGACCGCCAGCGACAGCATTACCTGACTGTCAACGGTGAATTCTACGACTACAAGGTACTGCGCGCCGAGCTGGCCTGCTTGGGTGAGCGCTTCACGACCAAGACGGACAGCGAAGTCGCACTCAAGCTCTATCAGCACAAAGGGCTGGACTTCGTCCATGCCCTGCGCGGTGAATTCGCGATTGCATTGTTCGATGCCGAAAAGCGGCGCTTGATTTTGGTGCGGGACCGCTTCGGCGTCCGACCGCTGTTCTTTCACCTGCGCGAAAACGGCATCATCTGGGGCTCTGAAGTCAAAGCACTGCTGCAGCATCCGCTGGTCCCCAAGCGCCTGAATCCACAGGCCGCACTCAACCAGATGATGCACACCATGGTGCCTGGCACTTCGGCCTTCGAGGGCATCGCCTGCCTCGAGCCCGGACAGCTGATGGTTGTCGAACAAGATGGGCAGCGGCTGCGCGTCACCACCAAACGCTACTGGGACATGGACTTCCCACAGCAAGAAGATCACGATCCGAATCCCGATCTGGACGCCTACGTCAAGGCTGTGACAGAGAAACTGATTGATGCCGTGCGGGTGCGCCTGGAGGCCGACGTGCCCGTCGGTTGTTACCTTTCTGGCGGCATCGACAGTTGCTCCATCTTGGGGTTGTCGACGGCCATGCAGCAGTCCCCCGTCAAGGCGTTCACCATCAGTTTCGACCACGACGCCTATGACGAGGCTTCCATCGCGCGTGAGATGGCGGAGACCACCTCAGCCGATCAGGAGCTGCTCAAACTCGGCGCTGACGAGCTGTACGGCGAAAGCTACGTGCGCAGCGTGTGGCACTCCGAACGAGTATTCTACAACACGTTAGGCGTCGCCAAGTACCACATGAGCCGCCGCGTCCAGCAGTGCGGGTTCAAGGTGGTCGTCACCGGTGAAGGCTCCGACGAACTGTACGGCGGCTATCCCTTCTTCAAAAAAGACTACTTCGCCCACGCCCCAGAGCTGCAAGGCCCAGCCGGAGATGCCCTGCGGAAGAAAATGGCCGACAGCAACGCCGTCTTCAAGGGCGCCATCCTCAGCGATGAGCAAGCGAGCCACCCAGCGTTCAACGATCTGGTTGGCTTCACCCCCTCATGGATCCAGCCGTGGATGATGACGCTGGAGCAAGTGCGACCGCTGTTCAAACGCGAAGTCCAGGATGAACTCCAGGGCTACGATCCGGTGGCAGCCATCGCTGAAAAGCTCGAGCCAGACAAGCTACGCGGACGCCATCCGCTCGACAAGGTGCAGTACACCTGGATCAAGACCATGCTCGAAGGTCAAATCCTCAACTGGGGTGGTGACCGAGTCGACATGGCCAATTCAATGGAGTCACGTCCACCATTTCTGGACCACCTATTGGCAGAGCACGCCAGCCGCATCCCGCCGAGCGTGCGCATCCACAACGGCACCGAAAAGTGGGTCCTGCGGGAGGCCATGCGCGGCGTCTTGCCCGAGGTACTGTACAAGCGCGAGAAGTTTGCGTTCATGGCCCCGCCGGCGCACACCGATGAACGCAAACGTGCCCAAGTGCAAAAGCTGGTCGACGCGCACCTCTCTCGCGATCAGGTTGAAGCCTTGGGATTGTTTGACCCGGACGTCGTCACCAAGAGTGTGCAGGGCTTCTGGAACGAAGCAGATCCCACAGCGGCCAAACGCAACGACATCGTGCTCAATCACCTATTAGGCATGCACCTACTGCACCAGAAGCTGGTCCAACCCGCTAGCTGAGTGCAACCGGTGGCGATCCGCCCCGAGCCTTCAACCAGGCCTTCAACCAGGCCTCAACCCGAGGGCGGCGGGTAACTCTTGCGATCGATGAACCCATTCACTTCGCGCAGCGCTTGTTCCGTGGACAACACTCGCGCGTAGCGATCGCGCAGGGTGTTCAGCGACGCGTAGTGCAATGCCGGCGTCACGGTGGCGCAGGCGTCCTCAATGATGGTCGTGAAGAAGCCCAAGTCGCTGGCGTCACGGGCGGTGGTTTCGACGCATTCGTTGGTGTAGACCCCAGCGATGAAGAGCGCATCCACTTCTAGGTTGCGCAGCACGAACTCCAAATTGGTGGAGACGAATACCCCGCTGGCGGTCTTATTGATCACGATCTCATCGCCCTGAGGCGCGATCTCCGGCAGGAACTCTGCGTCTTTGGAGCCAGGCGCCGCGTGCAGCCCGAGTCGCTTGTGGCCGGGGCTACGGTCCCGGCCGTCGGAGGTGAGCGACTGAATGCGCGTGTGGATCACCTCCAGCCCCTTCGAGCGAAAGGCATCCTGGAGCTTGCGCATGTTCGGGACCGCGCTTCGCTCCAAGCGTTCGAAGTAATAGGACTGCGCTTCGATCGGGACGCTGGACATCTCCGAATCTGAGAACAACCCGTAGCCACGCGCGGCATCCAAAAACTGCATATCAATACACAGCAGCGCCACGTGGTCCTGCTTGATCGCCTCTTTGGCAGCAGGTGCTTCGGCGATTTTTTCCCGATACGTTTCGCGCAGCGGGTCCACGTGGTCAAACTGCAGGCTCTCGGACGGTTCACTTGGCTGAGACATGCAGCTGGCACCCTAGCGCACTTTCCGCGCCCGCTCCGGAGCAAAATCGCGGCGCTTGCTCTGCCGCGAAGCAGCTTTCAACTGGCCAGGTGGTGCAGCGTCTGGAGCAGCACGTTGGCGCCCGTCTCAATGTCCTGCCAACTCGACCACTCGGCTGGCGAATGGCTTCGTCCACCCACGCTGGGGATGAAGATCATGCCAGTGGGAGCAATGCTCGCCATTTGCTGGGCGTCGTGAGCCGCGCCGCTGGGCATCTGTTTGCGCGATACGTCCAATTCGGCACACGCCTGCTCGATGCTCGACATGACTTTCGGATCGCAGCGCACGGGCTCGATCTCACTCAGCACCTCGTATTCGAACATCAGCTCGCGCTCGCGGGCGAGCCGCGACAGCTCTTCGCGAAATGCCACCTGGACGGCGCGCAACACCTCAGTGTCGACGTCCCGCGATTCCAATATGAACTCAGCCACGCCCGGCACCACATTCGCCGCACCTGGCACCAGCTCCACACGCCCGATGGTCGCCACGCTCTGGGGCCCGCCATGCTTGGCCAAGAGTTCATCAATGCGTCCGGCGAACTCAGCAAGCCCGCGAAACGGATCTCGCCGCATATTCATCGGCGTCGTTCCCGCGTGGTTGGCCATGCCCACCAAGCGCACTTTCCAGCGAAACAGCCCGACGATGCCCGTGACCACGCCCACTTGAACACTGTCGGCTTCCAGAACCGGGCCCTGCTCGATGTGCAACTCAACGTAGGCCGCGATGCTGCCACTAGGGCGCGCCGCACGCAGCACGGCTTGAGCATCGAAACCTCGGGATTCCAACGCGTCAGCCAGCAGAACCCCGTCCAAATCCTGCGACTTGAACACCTGCTCTGGAGACAACAGGCCCGCGACGGCTTGCGAGCCCGGCATGCCGCCAAAGCGCCCTTCTTCGTCGGTGAAGTCCGCCATCTCCAGCGGCCGCTGCCCCTGAAAGCCCAGCTCCTTCAAACGACGCAGACACTCCAACGCGGCGACTACCCCGAGCGCCCCATCCAGGTGACCTGCGCCGGGCACCGTGTCTAAATGAGATCCGCTGATCACCGACGGGCCATCCCCCGGCCAGTTGAGGCGACCAAAAATGTTCGCGGCTTGATCGATGTGCAGTTCGAGGCCGGCGGCCTCGATCTTTGCGCACAGCCACTTTCTGGCCTCCATGTCGGCGTCGGTCAGAGCCCGTCGATGAATGCCCGTGTCTGTCGCACGCCCGATGCTTGATAGCTCTTCCAGCTCTTCCTGCAGGCGTTGCAAATTGATGCGCTCTTTCATTCGAATCAGCTCCCCGGCCTTCTGCTAACCCGTTTCAGAAAACGCGGCTAAGTCCCCACAAACTATCAAACTCTCACGGCATTTTTTAGTTATTCGTATACAAACCAATTGACTTTCCTGTCACACGTGGGAAACGTCTGCTACCTAGAGGCGCCCCAACTTTTTAAGGAGAGCATGAGCAAAGGCGATCTACTTGAAATGCCCGGAGAAGTGACCGACGCGCTAGGCGGCGGCCAATACCGGGTCAAACTGGACAACGCAGACACCTCAATTCGCGGACGATTGTCAGGACGCATGCGCCGACATCGCATCCGCGTGCTTCCTGGTGATCGCGTGCGGGTGGCGGTCTCGCCGTACGATCTAACCCACGGGTTCATCGTTTTCCGCGAGCGCAAGTAGCGTCCTGGCCGCTTCGGCGGCGTTCATGCGGCTGGCTGTCCTTCGCGATAGCTGGCCGTTAGTTGTTTGGTGAGCGCGATCAGCATCAGCAACAGCACCACCGAAAACGGAACCCCCACACTGATCGCCGCTGACTGCAGTGCTTTGAGTCCCCCTAGGCTGAGCAGCGTCGCCGCCACGGCCCCCTCCGTGATGGCCCAAAAGATACGCTGCCAAACGGGCGGCTCGACATTTCCGCCGCTCGTCAGCATGTCCACTACCAGCGAGCCAGAGTCGGATGAGGTGACGAAGAACGTGATCACCAGCACGACGGCCAACGGCTGGGTGATGCTGGCAAGCGGAAAGCGCTCCAGCAACGCGTAGATGGCGAGGGAAGCGTCACGGTCAACGACCGCCGCCAATCCCCCCACGCTCGATTGCAGCTCCAGTGCGCTGTTGCCCATCACGGTAAACCAAAGCGCCCCGAGCGCGCTCGGCACCAGCAACACCCCAAATACCAATTCGCGCACGCTGCGGCCTTTGGAGATGCGCGCGATGAAGGTGCCCACGAATGGCGACCACGCAATCCACCAGGCCCAATAGAACAAGGTCCAATCGGACTGCCACGGGGTGTCGCCGAACGTCAGACTGCGTTGGACGATGATGCGCGCATAAGAGCCCAGGTTTTCGAAAAACCCCAAAAGCAGCGCGCCTGTGGAGCCCAACAACAGCACGAAGCCCAGCAACAGCGCGGCCAGCAGCATATTGAGCTCACTCAGGCGCCGCACCCCCGCTTTCAGTCCGCTGACCACACTGGCCGTCGCCACCAGAGTGACCAAGGTGATGATCACGACCTGAGCCTCAGAGCTGATCTCCAGCCCGAATACCTGGTGCAGACCGCCATTGATCTGTTTGGCGCCCAATCCGAGCGAGGTCGCCAGACCGAAGATGGTCGCAAACACCGCCAGGATATCGACGCATTGCCCGAGCGGGCCGTCCACCAGACGACCCAAGATGGGCCGCAACGTCATTCTGACGGACAGCGGCTCGCCGAGCGCGTAGCAGCGGTATCCCAAAGCCAGAGCCACGACGGCGTAAATGCCCCAGGCGTGAAGCCCCCAATGAAACAGCGCGATGCCCATGGCGTCCCTGGCTGCCTGCGGCGAGAACGCCTCGGAAGTGGGAGGATGCGCGTAGTGGGTCACCGGCTCGGCCACGCCGTAAAACAGCAGACCAATGCCCATGCCCGCGCTGAACAGCATCGCGAACCACGTGAGTGTGGAAAACTCCGGGCGATCGTGGGGTTTTCCGAGCCGCAATCGTCCCAGCGGACTCAGCCCCAGAGCCACAGCGCCCACGAGCATCACCAGCACGCTGACGCTGAGCAACGGGCCCCCAGTATGCGTGCCAAACTCCAACAACGCCGAGGCGACTGCCGCCGTTTGTTGCCGCATTCCAACGCCCAGCCCGACGAACAATGCCACCAGTACCAGCGACGCCCAAAACACGCCCGGCTGGGAAGTGAGGACGAGCGTTCGCGACGGCTTGCTCATACGTAGTCCGGTGCTGGACGTCTAGATCAGCAAGGCGAGAGGAGCGCCCATTGCTTCAGTGCGCGGGCAGCACGAACTTGAGGATGCCCCAGGCGAGGTAGGCATTTTCACCCGCGTCGATCCAATGGCCCAGCCCCGCGTCCATGCGTTCGATGTAGGCGGGACTGACGCGCCCGCGGAGCGCATCGCGGCGCGAGCGAAGCTCCTGACGAACCCGAGTGTAGTGGCGCACCAACTGCGGGGTCAGATCGATAACCTGCTCTTCTTCGAAGCCCAGCGAACTCAACTGGCGGCGGTAGTAGGCGAATGAACCCAGCGACGACAGGTGGATGCGGTCCAACACCGGTTTCAAGACGCCCTCTGGGCAATCGTCCGCTTGCATCGGGTCCGTAAAGACCAGGCCACCACCACGACGCAACACGCGCGTAGCTTCGACTAGCGTGCGTTCACGGCGGCTACTGTGCAGGATCGCATCTTGAGACCAAATCAGATCGTAGCTCTTGTCCGCTCGCGGCACATCTTCGAAACTCGCGTGCACCACCTCAATGCGGTCACTTAGGCCGGCTTCTTCCGTCAGTTGACGGTTGCGGGCATTCTGGGTCTCGCTCAAGTTGAGGCAGGTGACGTAGCAACCATAGGTCGACGCCAAATAGCGCGCGGCGCCGCCGTAACCGGCGCCCAGATCCAGGACGCGGGTATTGCGATCAATCGTGCAGAGGCCTGCCATCGCTTCCACCGTGCGACGACTCGCCTCGCGAATCGGCTCTTCATCGGTTTCGTAGCAACCGACGTGAATATCCTCACCGCCCCAGATGGCGTGGTAAAACGTATCCGCGTCACCGCTATCGTAGTAGCGCTCCGCCAGCTCCGTAGCGTCAGCTTCGGGATCAATGCGTTCAGCCATGGCCCAGCTCACTCCTTGAAGGATTTGTCTGCCACGTGGATGAAGAAGTCTGGCTCCGTCTCGCGGAACGTCTCCTGAAAGTCTCCGAAAGTCTTGACCGCCTGAAACCCCACTTGCTGGCACAAGCCACGCACGTAGTTTTTCCGCAGCGGGAACATGTTGAGATGGTACTCCGAGCCGTCTGGGAAGGTGTACCTGAAGCGAGCTAGACCATCATCGATGTGCTCAGGGCGGGCGGAAACTTGTTTGCCGCAGTAGTAGTAGGTGTGCTTGGTCGAAAACCCTTCGTCCAAGATGGCGTCGTAATTGCGCTGATCCAAGATCAGCACTCCATCATGACGCAGGGCCGCGTAAAATTCCGCCAGAGCGCGGCGGCGGTCTCTTTCCGAGAAGAGGTGCGTGAACGAATTGCCCAGGCAGATGATCGCGTCGTACTTGCCGTGCACAGTACGGTTGAGCCAGCGCCAGTCGGCGTGCATCGTGCGCAGCACATGACCGTGGGCTTTGGCATTGTCGAAAGCTTTGGCCAGCATCTCCGCGCTGCCGTCAGCGCTGGTCACCTCGAAACCGGCCTTGAGTAGCTGTACGGAATGAAAACCAGTGCCGGTCGCTACATCCAGAACCTTGGTTTTTCCGAGCTCGCGCAGCGTATCAATGAAGAACTTGCCCTCACTCTCCGCGCGCCGTTCCCAGTCGATCAGCTCGTCCCATTTCTCGACGAAGCTGTGGACGTACTCCGCCTTGTAGTGGTCCGTCTCGCGAACGGAAAGCGGGTCTGATCCATAGTTTTGTTGAGTAGTAGGCTGTAACATATTGATATTTTTACTTTTAATCTTTCGTTCCCCGTCGACCGCCTCAGTGTTTAGCACACGAACAACCTTGTCAATTTGTTTGTTCTCAAATCATTTCTATACACAATGTAGGCACTGAAATGTCTCGGTTAATGTGTTGACAACGCGAAGATTTCGGTGCTCGCCGGGGCGATCTTGTCTAAGTTGCCGAGCCACCTCTCGATGACAGACACGCTCGAAGAACGTATCCTGCGCAGCTTGCGCCGCATGTCACGCGCGATTGACCTGCACAGCAAGCACCTCGCGTCTACCTTCGGGCTCACCGGGCCGCAGTTGGTGTGTTTGCGTGTGATTGGCAGGCGGGGCCACCTGACCCCGAGCGAGCTGGCGCAAGAGGTTTCACTAAGTAAGCCAACCGTCACTGGCATCGTGGACCGCTTGGTCACGCGACAACTCTTGGTGCGTGAACGCACCAGCAAAGATCGTCGTCTGGTGACGGTCAGGCTCACCCCCGCCGGAGAGGATCTGATCGCCGCCGCCCCCTCACCGCTTCAAGAGCGCTTCGCCGAACGTTTGGCGGCGCTCGAGGAAGCGGAGCGGGAAACCATCAGCGACGTGCTTGAAAAGATAGTGCGCATGATGGATGGCGAAGATCTGGCAGCTGCCCCCGTGTTGGACAGCTCCAGCGACACGCCGGAGGTCTCTCTGCCCCTGGAGTCGCCGGACTCGGAAGCATTGGACTCGGAGTCATTGGACTCTTGATCCGTCGGGGTACCTG
>JBNLEN010000115.1:0-20174 GCA_050304975.1 Polyangiaceae bacterium | reverse complement strand
CTGGGGGGCCGCAGCTGGCGACTCCTTTTCGCTAGCCGTGCTGCTGGCCTGCGAGATCATGTTCTTTGGCTTCTACCTCGTCGGCTCACTCTTGGCCGGCGCGCTTTGCCTGTCGGCCGGGGTGTTGTTTGAGCTACCACTCAGGCTGCTGCTCGGGTACGGCGTGATCAATACGCTGCTGTTGGTGCTGGCGTGGCTGTCGCCCTTGGGCATGTTGACCAATTGCGCCGTCGTGCTGGGGCTGGCTGCCGCGGCGTACTTTGCAACCCACGAACGCAAACGAGTGGGCAGCCACGTACCCACACTCTGTGCCCTCGGGATTGCGGCGTTGGCGACCACGCTTTGGTGCCAAGATTCGCTCGATCCGACGTTTGAACGAGGTGAATTGACCGTGTTCAAGCCCTGGGTAGATGGATTCTACCACTCCATCCACATTCGCCTGTTTGCTGACAGTCACGGCGCGTCAACGCTTGAAGACTACCGCATGGCTGGAGTGCCTGCGCGACTCTACCACTACGGCGTTTACATGCTCCCCGCCGTGATTAAGCAAGCGTCCGGCATTCATTCCTACGCCGCGTTCGCGGGCATTCTTGCGCCTGTGGGCGTGTTCTTCACAGGGTTGGCTGCGTACTCGTTCTTTGGATCGTTGTGGGGAGCCTGGCCCGGAGTGGCCGCAGTCGCGGCGCTGCTCTTGTTTCCGGACGGCTCTCAGCAGGGCATGGAGAACACCTTCATGTCGTATCATTGGCTGACGCAGATATCTCCCAGTGCCACGTATGGCTTGGCGTTGATGGCGGTGGCCTGGCTATTCGTTATCCAAGGGGCGGAGCAGGGCAGTCGCCCGCAATTGCTCTTCGGATGGGTGGCGGCAGGCGTGGTGGTTGTCTACAAGTTGCACTACGTCGTAGCCAGCGGGCTATTGTTGCTGCTCGTGCCCGCTTTGTTTTTCCGTGCAGAGCTCGGTGCGAAGAAGCGAGCGGCGTGGGCCTTTGGCGCCGTGGCTTTCTACGCGCTGGCGTTGTTCGTCGGGCAGCAGGTGCCCGGAGTTCCGCCAATTCGCTTCGACGGGTCCGGGGTCGGAGAGATCCTCAGCCTGATCCAATCGTTCTCTCCACCGGGAGAGCTGACGGACTTCATCCGGGAGCGAATGGGCGAGCCCTACCCGTGGAGCTCGAATCTGCTGTTCGGAATTCCGTACGTTTTGGCAGCCACCCTCGGAGTCGGTATGCCGTTGCTGGTTGCGCTGTTGTTCGCGCTGCGCAAACGGACGGCCAAGATCTACCTGCTGTTTCCGGTGCTGTTGCTGCTCAACTTCCTGCTGATGTTCTTTGGTTTGGCACTGGACCATCAAAGCAGCACGCCAGCGGAGCTGTCGCATCGTCCGCTGATGCTCGTGTACTTCTTCGTGGTAGCTTGGGTAGGCGGTGCATTGGGGCTGTTGTCGACCCAGTCCCAGCGGCTGCAGCGTTTCGCAAAACCTGGGATGGTGGTGCTGGCGGCTCTGCTGATGCTCGTGCCCTTCAAGCTGGGCGCGGGCGTGCAATTGATGTGGGCGATGCCCAAGTTGTCGCCAGCGCGAGTGCCCACCAGTTTGGTTCGCGTCGCGGAATACATCCGTGAGCACTCGGCACCGGACGAGATATTTCAAGACTCGCAGTTCGATCGCTTCTATGCGGTGGCGGCCTTGTCTGAGCGCCGTTCATTCGTCACTCATCCACTGACGCGGATGCCGTTTCGCGCAGACATGGTCGGCAAACGCTCGGACGCAATGGATCGTCTGATGGCGATGAAACACAAGAATCAGGTGCTCGGCATGGCCCGTGCGTTCGGGGTGCGTTGGTTCATCGTGCA
This sequence comes from Polyangiaceae bacterium, assembly GCA_050304975.1. Lineage (GTDB taxonomy): Bacteria > Myxococcota_A > Polyangia > Polyangiales > Polyangiaceae > SZUA-265. The sequence continues at coordinate 18,323 of JBNLEN010000115.1, read as the reverse complement.
CCGCGGTAATCGTGTGCGCTGGCCCGCTGAGCTGAAGGACCATCCCGTGCTCGCGGATGGGATCGTGGCGCTGTACGACCTCAAGTAGACCGAAGTGGCGGCCGTTCTGAGGAGTGCGGCACTCGAGCCCGTAGGCTAGAGTGAAGGTCGCTCGAGGCGTGAGATGCGCACCAGAACGTTGGCGTCGTTCTGAAACTCGAACACGGATTCGAGATTCTTGTCGGGCCAGATCTCGTAGCCCGGATGGGGCTCGCCGGTGGCGATCTGGAGCTGCTGGATCACGTAGACATCGAGGAAGAGCCGTCGCTCAAAGGCTGTGAACAGATGTTTGTCGCTTTTGGCTTCAGCGAAGGTCATGGCGCCATACCCCATGATTGTGAAGTGGTTGGGGCGGTCAGTGACGATCAGGATGCGTTTGTCCGGCAGTCGCTCGAAAAATGCCCAGGTGCTGGCACTTTCCCGCGTCTGGGTGAGCCGGTTCATCATTCGCGCCTGCGAGGCGTCTGGTAGCTGCATCATCAGGATGACGCCGGCAATCAGCGGGGCGATGAACGGTCTCCGATGGCGCAGCAGCCGCACTAGCGTCCACGCGGCGGCGAATGAGAAGAACACGTCAATTGGAATGAGCAAGCGGGCCGCGGAAGGGTATTGAGCCCGGCCCCAAACGTAACTGAACACGATCAGCGCCTGGAGCACAAGCCAGGCGAAAACCAGCACGGCGAACTTGAGCTCCGAGGAGTCTTGCTTGCCATCGCGGAGACTGGACAAGAGCCAACGTAACCAAAGCACCACGCCGCCCAAACCCAGCACGATCAGGACGGCCGAGTGCGCAGCATAGCTGCTCGAGGGCTCCAAGATGGGCAGGAAGTATTCGCGCAGGTTGTTGACGATGTTGCCCAGGCTGAAGGTGGTGGTTCCCGGCTCTTGCTGTGGGACGTTGCCACGTAGCAACGACTGCCAGATCCGTGGCAGTAGAAACGCCGGGGTTAGAGCATAGATCAGCGCATAGGGCTTGAGCGTGGTCCAGTTCACCAACTTGAACAGGACCAACCCTGCCACTACCGGTACGATGAACAGCGCGGACTCGTAGCGCACCTCCGCAAACAGACACAGATTCATCCACAGCGTCGCCAGCGTGGCGGCGGAGCGCTGGCGCACGAAATCGAGCAGTGATTTGACGCACAGCAGGCTCATGCAGGCCGCTAGGAAGTCGAACGCACCGGAGCGAACCGTGACCAATATGATGGGGTGGGCGGCGACCAGCAGCGCACTCACCACCCCCAAAGTCTCTCCGCCTAAAGACTTCGCCAAGCGATACGCCAGTAGTACAAAAGCCGGCAAGAGCATCAGATTCAGCAGGAAGGCGTTGGCGTAAGAATAGCCGACAGCAGCGTGCACCAAGCTGATCAAGAACGGAAATAGCGTGGGCCGCTGATCGATCGCGACGTCAATATCCCAGTAGCTGTCGTAGTAGTACTTGCCGGAGACGGTGTACGTGGCGGTTTGGGACGAGAAAAGGTTTTTGGACGTGCCCACCAGGTTGGCTTCGTCCGAAAGCACGCGCAGCGCCGGCTCGACTGACAGCGCGGCCGCGGTCGTGAGCAGCGCCGCGATCAACAGGCCAGGCCAGTTTTCCTTGACCCACCGCAGCAACGTTGACCCGCACACATCACGGGCGGCGTAGAGGTAGGTGCCGACCCAACAGGCCAAAGTGAGCAGCAAGAAGTAGTACGTCGTGTGCACGAACAGCTGTCGCGTCGTGTCCAGATCCCCAAGGCTGACGACGAGCAGCCCCAAGAGCCCGACTGGCAGCAGGCCAATGGCTAGTTTGTACGGCGTCCAGCCCGACTCACTCATCTGTCACTCTGATCCCTCAGTAGTTCCAGCACACGGCAGCACCGAAGTGCAAGACACTGAGCTGTTCGTCTGCGAGCTCGATCCCAAGCTTCCAGTCGTCACTCAAGCTAAACAGCGCTTCGATACCCAGATAGGCATACGGCAGGATGCTGCCCGTGGTCTGAAGGCTAGGATGGAGGATTGCCGCATCGTGGCCGACGCCCACGCCCAGCGAGGCGTTGAGGGCAAAGCTGCCATCGAGGATGCGGTAGCGGCCCACGCCGTACGCGGCCCACACGCCGTAGTTTGGGCTGCTATCGAGCACCCCGTGCGCTGCAGCTCCAATGTCTATGCGTTCAAACGCCGGCCAGGTCGCCGTCAGGCGCAGAGCGGGCTTGATCTTGTGCTCGAGCGCAATCGAGCGGGCGTGCATGAAAAAGGCGTAGCCGAGGCGCGCGCTCAGCTCGGGAGCGGCCCGATTGCCCTCAGCGTGCTCGGAGCTAGGGCCGTCGCTGGCCGGGTCATGGGACGCGGCGGAGGATGGGGCGGAGACGCCAGAGTTGGCCCAGGCAGGGTCCGTAAAGGCGGCCGCCAGGGTCCCAGCCACTGCGGCGGTAACTAGCGGCGTGGACAGTCGTATACGGAGACATGCTGGCAGCATTGGGGTCGCATCCTGGCCTGAGGTTGGGTATTGCACAAGGGGTGAGCCGGACTCGCATACGTCATCTCACGGGATTAGTTACGGTTGGTGCTCTGCTGAGCGCCTGCGCGGACGAATTACCGGAAGATATCGCGAACTATCGAGAGGACTGCGTGCAGATGAACGCTGCGCCCATTCCGGTGAAGCCAGATGATCCTCACAATGGCGTTAAAGATGTGTTCGCCTGCAACGTGCCGCTGGAGGAGCTGATGAGCAACAGCCGGCCATTTCCAGACGGGGCGGTGATCATCAAGGAGTCGACCCGGCCAGATGCGGACTTTCCCTGGTTGGTGGCGACGGCGCGCAAGCGGGGGACCGAATGGGAGTGGGACGAGTACAGTCGCAACTTCGAGGACGAGCCGTTGCTGCGGATCCTGCCGAGCGAGCAAGTCTGCATCGACTGCCACAAGAAAGCCGAACCCGCTGACTGGATCTACACGCCGTTCACGGCGCGCTGAGCTCAATTGGGTATGGGGTATCCATCCAACCTGAGCTGGAATACGAAGTAGGGGGGCACGCACGCCCCCACCGGAGTCATCAACAGATCGCCAGCGTCCCGCGGACTCAGCATGCAGACGTAGTCTTGGCGACATGGTCGGGAAGCATCGCAAGTCTTCAGCCCGGTGCGAAACACGAACTCGCGCTCGCAATCTTGCAGCGAACGCTTCGCCCTTAGACAATTCTGAAAGCCATCGATCTCCAAGAACTCGCTGCAGTTCACGTCGCCTTTGGCATGTTTGCAGTGGGTGCCGCAGGAGCCTTGAGAGAAGCCAGAGGGGTTGGCGTCGCAGCGCAGCGGCTCGTCGCAGGCGTGCTGGCTGACGGCGATCGCGTCACGGTCGGCGCGCTTGGCGCTGCGGATGCCGGTTCCGTACTCGCAGGGCGTTCCAATGCTGCCCGGATCGTAGCAGGCCCCAACTTCGCCATCTTCGGTTTGCAGGCAACTCAGTCCAGAGTCGCACCTCCACTCTGAGAAGGCCGCATCGCCGAGTCCGCATGGGGAGCCGTAGCCGTGGCCCATGCCCTGTGTTTCTGGGAAAGGACGGAATTCGTCCGGCTCTTTTCCACTCGCCACGTCAGCAATGTAGCGGCGGCGGCGCTGCAGATCGGCGTCGAGATGGGTCGAAGTGGGCAGCAAGGGCGTGTTGTAGATGCCGTCGCTCAGCGCATCTTTGTTGTGGTTACCGAGAGCGTGGAATCCGGCGACGCTCTGCGTCTGATGGCAGCCAGTGCAGGTGTCGGCGTCCAGCCGGCGCAGCACCGCAATCGGGGTTTGAATGCTCTTGTAGCTACTCAGGTCCAGGTCTGCGAAGTCACTCGGAGAATATAGCTGTTTGAAGGGACGGTTCGCGGCGCGGGCCATCCCTCGTGGAGAGACGGAGGTGGCGAGTGTGGCGAGGTATTCGTCTGGCAGCTTGTGGATGCCGTCGTCGAGTGCCTGGAGGGTTTGAGGGCGTTTGATGAAGCTCAAGAGCCGCGCTCGAAGCTCGGGATCGCCAGTGAGCTTGGGCAGATCCGGCATGTTGTGCATCGGGGCTGGGTGGAAGCTGGGGCCCCCTGTTGGCGTGGGCTCCTGCGCGTCAGGGTGAAAGACCCGCAGCACGTAGTCCACGTGTCCCCCGAGGGTCGTGGCGATGGACGACTGAATGCGGATGCTCTGGAGGTTGGCCTCGACCGAAAGCAGCTTCCAGCTCGCACGCTGCGCGGGGCTCAATGCTCCCTCGGTGAGCAGCCAGTGAAGATCGGCAGAAATCGACCGCTTGGGATCCGTTGGCGATGGGTGGGAGCCATCCAGGTTTGCGGGGATGGCCCAAGCCTGGGCGCGACTCTGACAACCGCCGTCTGGGTCTTCGGCGACGGTGTACACGACGTTCAGTGTCATCGGTAGGCGAGAGCTCATGGGCGCGCCGGCCTGCTGCGTCGTGTAGCGTAGGCGGTAGATAAAGCGAACCTCGCCACAGCTTTCGTCGTAGATGTAGCGCCGATCGAGGCGGTTGAAGACCCCGATCAGTTCGAAGGACATCTCTTCTGAATTGAGCCAGCGTTCATCGAACAAACGAAAGCCCATCATGGAGGTGACTTTGGAAAGAGGATGGCGGCGTTTCGTTTGACGCACGTCCGCACGGAGCACGTCAAATAGACTCCTGAAACTTCGCTGTTGGTTGAGTGCTGCGGTGCTCCGCGCTTCGCCGACGAGGGAGGAGGGGGCGGGGCCCGCTACCAGGCGCTCCAGGGTGAATCCTTCCGCGGATAACTCCTTCAGCTCAGCCAGTCCGAGCAGGGCAGGCTTCACTTGCGCGTGCCAGTCCCGCGCGGGGGGCGCCTGGGTAGCGGCATCTTGTGGGGCACTGCGCGCGGCTGAGATGGCCGCGGGTGCGGTTGAAGCCGGAGCGGCCGACGACGGAGCTAGGGGCGTGGGGTGTGAACTCTCGGGTGGTGTGCAACTCCAGACGCAGCACATGCTGCCCCAGAGCATGAGTCCGCGGACCGCGGCGCCTAACCTAGGACGAACCCCAACTGATCCCCATCCGTCTGTCACTCGGCGATTATGCCCTAGATTCGCCTGATTTCGTCGTCGCGAGGCCGATTTTTTGCGCTTTCAGCCGTGGATTTCTTGGTGAGGCGCATGGCGGACAGCTAGGTTTGGGGCGTGCGTGAAGCAACGATGATGTCGCTGAGCTGGCTACTGGCGGCCTGCTCGTCAGGTTTAGCTCCAGCAGAGCCTCCTGCCGCCACGACTCAGCCGCAACCCAGCATCAGTCCATCTGCTAGCCCCGAGCCGACGGCGACGGGCGCCGTCGATGCGTCGCCAGCGGAGCCCGAGAGTCGAGCTCCTGTGCTGCCCGAGCCGCCGGCGACTCCGCCACAGGAGCCGAAGCCTCGCCACGACTTCCACCAGCCGCTACCCCCCCGGTACCTACCGGAAAGCTCCCCGGCAAAACAGCACGCCAATCTGGCTCCGTGGAAATGCCGACAGTTGCTCAAGCAACGCAAGTTGCCGTTCAAGCGCGACAAGCGACCCACCCCAGGCATTGCCACGGCGCTGCGCATCCAAGGGCCGCTCAACGGGGTCACATTTCATGCTCCTCGCGAAAAGAGCCCCTACGGAGCGCTCGACTGCCGCCTCGCGTTGACCCTCGAGGAGTTTTCGAAGCTGCTGATCGAGCACGACATCGTCTGGGTGCGTGCGGACAACATGTGGCGGCCCAACGCGCGCTTGCCGGGCAGGAGGAGCCAGAAGAGTCAGCACAACTACGGCTTGGCGATCGACATCATGGAGTTCCGAACCAAGGACGGCACGGTGCTGAATGTCGAGAATGACTTTGCCGGCGAGCGCGGCGCTCCTGTGTGCGGGCCAGAGGCGGAGCTTTCGCGGGAGGATGACAAAGCCATCCGCTTGCGCAACCTGATCTGCGACGCTGCTCGGCGCGGGATCTTCAATCATATGCTCACGCCAAACTACGACGAGGCGCATCGCGACCATTTCCACCTGGATGTCAAACGAGACGCTCGCTCGTGGATGATCAAGTAAGGCCCGCTTCCGCGAAGAGAGGCTCAGGCCTCGCGCGCTGATGGGGCTCGGGTTCTCGATGGCAGCAGTGGTACGGCCACGCCCAAGATCAGCGTCAGGCTGCCCAGCCACTCATGACTTTCCGGCAGAGTGCCAAACACCAGGTAGGACGGCAGCAGGGTGATGGCTGGAGTGACCAAGCTGACTAGCGTCACGCGATTGGCGGGCATGTATTTGAGCGCGAACATCAAGGCGGCCCGCGACAAGAACGGACCGGTAAACGCACAGATCAGGCAGTGCACATAAAACATTGGGGCTCGCCCTAGGTCTGGTGAGCGTCGCTCCAGAACCAGCCACAATAACAATGACAACCACAATCTGAGCGCGTTGACGCTCATGGGCTGAATGCGGCGAATGTAGCGGCGGGTGATCACCACCATGATCCCGAACGCCAACGCAGAGCCGGTGGCGAAGGCGACTCCTGCGAAGTCCAGGCTCGCCTCCGCGCTGCCAGGCAGACGCATGAACAACAAGCCCAATGTCGCGAGTGCCGCGCCCAACCAAAAGCGAAGGCTGAGTTGCTCACCGAGAAACACCAAACCCAACAGGGCGACGAATAGTACCTGGGTTTGCTGAAAGACACTGGTCAGCGGTGCGGAGATTCGGGCGACTGCTTCCGCTGAGCACAAATTGCCGAAAAGAGTGAATGCTGCCAAGGCGACTCCCACCCACAGACCGACGGCGTCGAAACGGAGCCAGCTGAACCCGCGGGCTTCGAGCGTGCTGCTGGTGGTGTTCAGCAGTGCGGCTGCTGCCAGTAGCATGAACACCATGTCGGTGACGTTTCCGTAGCTGGCGCCGAGCTTGTAACTGGTCAAAAAGATCGAAGCCAACACGCCAGAGGCGAGTGTGAGCCAAATTCCGCGCGTGTTTTCAGTCATGGCCGCGACCTACTCCGCGGCTTTGCTGTGCTGACCCAGCTCGCGCTGCGCGACGACACGCCTGTGCGAGATACTTCGACGGGAACGACGATCCTGGCGGTACGGGGGGCGGTTTGTTTCATTGCCAGTTCTTTGCGAGAGTTCGGCTCAGTCGAGCTGAACTCCGGGTTAGTGCATTTGTGACCCGGAGTACTTGCACTTTGTGCAGTTTGCCCCCACACTCCAAATGCCGCTTCAATTGGTACTAGCACCTCGGGTGGTCCGGTCCGAACCTAGTGATTAGGTTGGGAAATTGATGGCGGTAACCTCGGAAAGGCGCTGCTTGTCATGGGGACGCAATCAACCACATCGTTCAGACGTGGTGGTGTCTCGCGATCAGCCTCGCTTACCGCTGCACTGAACGCCGCCGCAAGGCGCGGGCGTTATCCCGAAGGCCGGGTGGTGCCGGCATTTGCCGGAGGAGGACAAAGTAGATGAGAATATCGAATGACGTCAGCACTTCCTTCTGGGGTGCGGCCTTTTAGTGCGTTCTCCGGGTTGAAGCCCTGAGCCAGGACCGACCGATGATGTCATCGGTCCGCGGGTGAGCTGAAGTCAGCTTGCTCGGGTGCGGTGTAACCCCGCCGGCATCGTCTGGGTCAGCTTGGTTTCCTCGTTGAACTGAGGCCACTCCCCTCGGAGTTGGCGTTCTTTATGGCGGCAGGCTTCACGCTTGCCGCCATTTTTAATTTTTGCCAGGCTCAGCTGCACATCTCGGCCAGCTTGAGCACCGTCTTCCAGTTGCGCGCTGTAGCCGTGACGCCGAGCTTGGTTTCGATGTAGGCGTTGGTTAACTTAGTCTTGCCCATCCCGTCAGGCAGCTTCAGGTAGAGCTCTTGCCCGACGCACTTGAACTCGTCCGGCGCAGAGCGCTTGGGATCCAGCTGTTTGACCGCGGAGGCGTTGGGCTTATTCGATAGGAACGCGACGTGCAGCAGTTGCGGCTCGGCCTTTGGCAGGAACGGGTTGTTCGCGACGACGCGTACGATCTCCTTTGCGCTGCGCAGGATCAGCGGGACCCGGTAGCCAAAGCCGTGTCGGATGCTGTCGGGCACGGAGTTAGCGAGTGAGTCGGCAATGGCCGCGTTGGCCTCGAACACGACGTTGCCACTCTGGATGTAGGTCTGCACTGCGGTGGCGCCCGCTGTTTCGAACAGCGGCACCAGGTCCTTCATCGGTAGCTTGTTCTTGCCACCGACGTTGATCCCTCGCAAAAGGGCGACGTACTTCATGGGGGTGCAGTTCTAGCCCTGTTTGAAGCGCAAACCCAGCTCCCGATTCAAGACCCTACTGCGTGAGGCAAACGTTGCCCCAGTCCTGGCTACAGGTTTCGCCGGAGGCGCAATCCTTGGTGCTCGTGCACGCTGTCATGCACCAGTTGAGTGGTCCTGCGTTCTTTTGTCCGCCCAGGCAACTGGGAGGAACGGACGGGGCGCCCGTCGTGCACGCGAGCAGTTTGGAGCAATCGTTCTTGTAGGTGCGATCGCAGTCGACTTGCGGCTGCAACCCGGCAGTGGCACACGAGCTGCCAAGACATTCGCACAAACGATTCTTCGCCGCGAGTAGCAGATTGGCATCAATCGGGGAGGGGGCTCCCTCAAACCCGCCAACGATTTGCGGCGCTGGTGAGCCGTTGGGCCACAGCACTCTCAGCCGGCTGGTCTTGTCGCTCCACACGACGTCGAGGGCCAAGTCCACGCCATTGACCCAGGGCACGATGAATTCGACGCTACCGGGGGACTCTCGTTGCTTCACCTGATTGGGCTTGCCCTTGACGATGCGCACCCCGCTGGGCAGTCCTCCGGTGTGACTCTGCCCGCGGCAATGCACGCGCAGGTACTCACCCACCACCTTGGTTTCGCAATTGAGCGCGGACGACCCCTTGACCGTCACTTCTTTGGTTTGCGCATCCCATTGCTCGACGGTCGGCACCTGCGTCGTCGCCGGGGGCAACACGTTGAGCTGCGCTTGCTTGCGCAGGGCGGCGAGCTCGGCCTGCATTTGGGCCTCCGCAGCAGCCTTCTCGCTGGCGACCTTGGCGGCGGCCTCCGCGGCGGCCGCGCTGGCGGCGGCTTGCACTCGTTCGACCGCCCTGGACGGACTTTCATCTGCTGAGTTTTCGTCGCCGCCAATCAGGCTCTTGATACTGTTGCAGGAAGTTAACGCCCCAATACCGCTCAGAATCAAACCGCAGCTCAGGCAATGGTTCAGGCCAAGACGCAACGCTGTCCTCATGGTTCCCCCTCTTCTACGGACAGCCAGTATTCCGCAATCGGCTCTGGCACGAAAGGGGGTCAGGACTGCCCCATAGGCCAGCGAGGCTCGCGATGTGAGGGGGTGGCGGGCCTTGAGCAACATGCAGCACATTCAGGCACACGCGACAGTTGCACCCGTAGGGATCTCACGCTGCATTCGTGGTGCCTCACCAGGGTGGCGAGCGGCGACGCTCCCGACCTGGATTTTGGGTCGTTCAGACGCTATGCTTGCGCGGCGGATGCTGGCTGACCAAGTGAGCGACGACTGGGAGCCGTTGCCAAGCACGCCAGCTGGCAATTGGTATCGATTGGCTACGAACCTCGTGGTGGCGGTGCCGCGTCCCGGATTTCGTCAAAGTGTTGAAGACGCGGAGCGATCTTTGGAAGCGCTGGATCAGATCGCTCGCGAAGCCAGGTGTAAGCAAGCCGTAATCGTGCTGGTCGACCGAGTGGTATCTCAAGATGCTGCGGCTAGACGTGTGTGGTCTACGCCGCGCGCCAACGAGACACGCTGCGCTCAGGCATTGGTTTGTCAAACAGTGTTGGCGAGGGCGATCGGTTCTTTCTTTCTGGGTTTGAATCGAGCTGCGGTTCCGACCCGGATGTTTGCCACGCTCGATGCAGCGAAAGCCTGGGCGACAGCGATGGCCAAGGAACATGGCGGGGAACTCTGAGCCCCCGCCGCGTGACGCCCTGGACTCGGAGCTGGAGGCGATCACAGCCGTCCTGTTGGGAGTAGCACGAGGGGATTTTTCGGCGCGTGCACAGCGCAGCTACCAGGGAGATTCCGTTGATGTTTTGGCTTACCTGGTGAATGCCACGGCTGATGAAGTGTCCCACTTGGTAGCCGCGCTGGAGGCGGAGCGTTCCGAGCTGAAACAGACCCGAGATCAACTCGTGGTCACCGCCAAGTTGGCGGCGCTGGGAGAATTGGCTGCGGGGGTGGCGCACGAGCTGAACCAGCCGCTGACGGCGATGCGGATGCTGGTCGACATGCTGCGAATGCACCCAGACAAGAAGGTTTCCGAGTGCTTATCCGAGTTGGACACGATGGCGGATGCCGCTCGGCGCATGGGCAAAATCATCGAAGGCGTGCGCAGTTTTGGGCGGCCAGGCCCGATGAACCTCGCTTTCACGCCTCCTCGGCTGCCGCTCGAAGCGGCTCTGCAACTGCTGGGTGACTCGCTGCAGCGGGAGGGTGTCGTGGTGCGCACTCGAATCGAAGAAGATTTGCCTGTCATTTGGGCTGACGGTGACCGACTCAGTCAGGTGTTGCTCAACCTGATCAACAACGCTCGCGATGCGCTGAGACTGTCGGCGGACGGAAATCCCGAAATATCGCTCACCGTTGAAGTCGGCGGGGCTCACATCGTCTATTCGGTGCAGGACAATGGTCCTGGAGTGCGTGAAGAACACGTTCAGCGACTGTTCGATCCCTTCTTCAGTACCAAAGAAGTAGGCGAGGGGACCGGTCTGGGCCTTTCGGTTTCGCACGGCATCGTCAAGGAGCACGGCGGCCGCCTGAGCTACCAACCGGTAGTCGACGGGGGCGCCCGCTTCCAGATGGAGATCCCCGTGCCATGACGACCTCCGTCACCGGGGAACGGGCACTGGGCGTGCTCGTGGTCGACGACGATGCGACCCTGCTCAACTTGATGAGCCTGGTGGCCCAGGAGCTGTTTCCCGACGTGGATCAGGCCAGCGACGGCCACGAAGCGCTGCGGTGCCTGTCACGGCGGCAGTATGCGGTCGTGCTGTCGGATCTCAGTATGCCCGGCCCTCGAGGTCTCGACGTGCTGCGCCAAGCCAAGCAGAATAACCCGGGCGCGGCGCTGATTGCGGTCACTGGATTCATCGAGGCGGACGAGGAACGCCAGCTGGCCGAGCTCGGAGCGGTGCTCGTGCATAAGCCATTCGGGGCGATTGAGCTGCAAGAGGTGCTGCAAAATGCCGCGCTGGGCACCGGCTTGTCGAATGAAGCCGCCGTAGGCTAGACTGGTTTCGTCCGTTTCACTGGGCCGGGTGGTCCGGGGAACCCAAGTCGCCTCGCGCAAGGAGCTCCACGCACGTGTCAGAAGAGAATAACAAGGATTTTTGGTCCACCGCCTCTGGGGGAATCGTCATCGTGATGGTCAGCGCTGCGGTGATCATCGGTGGCTTTGTGTATCTGCTGGCCTCCAACGCTCACTGATTCTCGCGCAAACAGGCGCCCGTCTGCCTAACGCAGATCCAGGCCCAAGGTGACGCAGTGCACGGCGCCACCGCTCACCGCCATCGCTTCGGCGTCAATCAGTTGCGTGCGTCGCTCCGGGCCCACTGCTTGTCGGATTTGCTCATGGGCGGCGCTCTGAACGCTTTCCGGGACGCCTCTAAACGCGGGGGCCAGGTACTGGTGATTCAGACCTAGGCCGTTGACGTAGGAATAGAAAACATCCTCTTTGACGACGAATGGCACGCGCACTACGTGCAGCGGCTGTCCCAGCATCTCTGCGCCCGCGACTAGCGCATCGTAGGCGGTGTCGATGGCTTCGGCGACTTCAGGGGAAGCCAGGCCGTACTCGTCGCCAGCAAATCCTACGAGCGCACGGTCGGGGCTGACGAACTGCACGACCATATCGATATGTCCCGTGGGTTCTTCAGGGATTGCGGGGGTGACCACCAGGGCCTGGCATCCGAGCTGACCCAAGACCATCTCCTGGGACGCTGGATCCTCCATGTCGAACTCGATCTGCGACAAGGTTTCGGTCGTCATGATGCACAGTCCGCGGCCGTTGCTGGCCAGCCCGCCACCGTCTAGTGTGAACGGCACCTCATGCAACTGCATGTCGAACAACGCCGCTAGTCCCGTGGGTAGCTTGTCATCCAGAGCTCGGTCGTCGGAATACTTGGAGTCCAGCCAGGACAATCTCCCTTCGCCGTCGCGTACTTGGAGCGGGCCGAAGTCACGAATCCACGGTGTGTCCAGCTGCACCATCACCGTCTTGATGTTCTTCGAACCGGGGGGCCAGAGAGCTCTGGTTTGTGAGGCATGTTGTCGGCTGCGTACCAGTACCGTGACATCCACGTCTTGGCGCGCGCTTTCAACCATGTCGATCACGGACTCTTTCCAGCCGTCTTCGAACACCACCAACATCGTGTCCGGCGCTTCCCAATCGCCGCGCTGCAAAGTTGTCAGCGCTTGAGGCGTTTGCATGATCTGAAATTCGGTTTCGAATTCAGGCTCTGCTTCTACCAGATGAGTTGCAGGATGAACGCTTTCACCCAACACACGTTGAACTCGTGTTGCCACGACCCCGAGCTTCGGAGGGGCCTCTGCCAAGTCGCCGAGCAAATGCTGGCTGCTACTGTGTTGGGGATGGCAAGCGCCTGCAAAGCAAGGCAGTAGCAGGCAAGCGAGACGAAAGGATCTGACCACTTGTGGCGCTCTGGTTGTTTTCCCGAGTCTGCCACGTCGGCTTGTTGCAGCTAAGCAATTGAATCAAAGGGTGGTCGTTTTTCGCGACTTGTTTGAGCACAAACGAATCGGTTGTTTGTGCACTAATGATGACTGTGCAGACAGTCTCACCGGTGGTCACGGTGCGGGGTAGCGCACGTTGGGGTCCCCACTCTTGGTGGAGATGATCGGGTCTTGCTCCGCCGTGTTCCAGGGGACCTCTGGCCACCAGCGGTTCGGGGTCGGAGGGTTGTCAACGTCGATCACTTCGCCCGGGCGGGGCGTCACGAATTGCACCTCTTGTTTGGTGGCCGCCGCCCAAGTGCGTTCGATCGGCTCCGTCCAGCCGTGTGGAGCGAGGAAGAACAAGCCCCAATGGATGGGGATGAACAGCTTGCCGCGCAGCATGCGATGGGCGACCATGGCTTGTTCGGGGCCGATATGCCAATCTGGCCAGGCTTGATTGTAGGCGCCGACCTCAATCATCACTGCGTCAAAGGGGCCGTACTCACTTCCGATCTTCGCCATGTCGTCGAAGATGCCGGTGTCCCCGGAGAAGAGCGCGCGCCGCTGGGGGCCAATGAAGGCATAGCCGGCCCAGAGCGTCCGATCTTGGTCGAAGACCTGTCGCCCCGAGGCGTGACGTGACGGCACGCAAACCACCTTCAACTCATCCAACTGGCGCTCCTGCCACCAGTCGAGTTCGGTGATGCGCTCTGGAGCGACTCCCCAATACTCCAAGTGGGCGCCCACGCCGAGCGGTGCGAAGATGGGCGCCTGCCACTGGGCAATGCGTTTAATGGTCGGCGCGTCTAGATGGTCGTAGTGGTCGTGGGAGATCACCACCAAGTCAACGTCTCTGAGTGCCTCCAGGGGTAGCGGGGGAGCGTACCAGCGTTGCGGCCCGATCGACGGGATTGGGAACGGGCTGTCACCGAAGATCGGGTCGGTCAGGATCCTCTTGCCGGCCAGCTCGATCAGTAGCGTCGAATGGCCGAGCCAGGTGATGCGCAGCGGCCCGGGTGCGGCTTTCAGGCGTTCGGCAGTGTCGGTGACGACTGGCAGCGGCTGCTCTGGCGTGAGGTGGTCGCTCTGCTCGGTCGTGAGCGAACCGACAATGTCGTTGTACAGGGGCTGCTTGTTGACGAAGACGCCATCGCTCCAATTGGGCGAAGCCGCCACCCGCTCCGCACGCTGGCCCGTTGGCGCGGTGCCCATCGCTTCCCACGCCAGGCCGACGCCCAGCGCGATAGCGATGCCGAGCAGGGCTGCCAGGACCCCAAAAAACCAAATCAAACGCCGCCGGAGCTTCATTCAGCTTCGCTTACGGCGACATATCTTCCAGGACGTTGAGTGACTCGGCGATCCACGGATCTCGCGCGGTACTTTCGGTCCAAGCTTTGAGGCGCGCGGCGCGGGGGTCTTTTCGCCCGCTGTCTTGGGGCTCAGGATCTGGCGGAGCGTCCGCCAGCGGCTGCACACTGAAACGCGATGGAGCTTTGTCCAGGCCGGGGTCGGATTCCTTCAGCGCTTTTTCATCGGCGGCGCGCTGCTGTTGCCAAGTTTCTCGCTTTAAGGGCACCAGCGTACGTTTGGTCCGTTGCTCCAGGAACTCACCTCGCTTGGCCAGCTTGGCAAACTCAGGCACGTTCTTGATGCGCTGCTGGCTGGCTTGGCCCAAAGCGCTGAGGTTCGGTGGCGTAGGCCAGCGAGTGTATTTCAGAGCATCGATCGAATCCCAGGGCATTGAATGTTCGAGGAAACGTTCACCTAGTTCGACATGGGCGAACGGATCCGGCAGCACGACGTCCGGCACGACTCCCCGTTGCTGCGTGGATTCACCATCGATGCCGTAGAACTGCTGAATGGTCAGCTTGATTACCCCCAACGGAGCTTTCTGGCCTGGGACCGCGCGGCTCAGATCCAGCACCGATTGCACGGTACCCTTGCCGTGTGTGGGACCAGTGCCGACGATCACGGCGCGGCCATAGTCCTGCAAAGCTGCAGCCAAGATCTCTGAGGCTGAAGCGCTCAGGCGATCCACCAAAACCACCAAGTCTTGGTCGAACACCAGGGCTGGGTCGCGGTCGCTCAGCACTTCCTTTTCCCCGTCCGAGCGGCGAGTCTGCACTACCGGTCCCGTGGTGATGAACAGCCCGCTGATGTCCACGGCGCCGGCGAGCAAGCCGCCGCCATTACCTCGCAAGTCGATCACCAGGCCTTTGACCTTGCGTTTCGCCAGCTCTGCGACGAGCTTCCGGACGTCTTCTGAGGCGCTGCGTTCGGGCGTGCTCCCGGGCCGGGCGCGCATGTTGCCGTAGAACTTCTGCAACTGCACGTAGCCCATTGGGGGCTGTCCATCGGCTTGCAGCACCGCACCGCGCGCATAGGACTCTTCGATCTCGACCACGTCGCGCTTGATCGGGATCACTTCGATGCGACCATCGGGCTTCTTGACGGTCAATGTCACGACGGTGCCGCGCGGACCGCGGATCATGCGCACGACCTCGTTGATCCGCATATCCGCGACGTCCACCGGATCTTCGTTTTGCTGAGCCACGGACAAGATCAGATCACCGGCTTCGAGCTCTCCTTGTTGCCAGCTGGCGCCGCCCGGGACCAGTTCGCGCACTTCGATGTAGTGATCCGCTTCCGACAACACCGCGCCGATGCCTTCGAGAGAACCACTCATGCTGATGTCGAAGTTCTCCTTGTCGGACGGGGCCAGGTACTGGGTGTGTGGCCCGTACACCGCGGTGATCGCGTTGAGGAACTGCTCTGCCGGCTCCAGGGGTTCCAGCTTGCCCAGCCGACTGAAGCGCCCCGAGTAGCTCTCGCTCAGCTCTTTGCGGGCTTTGGCTTCCTTCGCTTCCAGACCTTCAGGAATTTCCTTGAGCGACTTTTCGAGGCTTGCCTTGGCTTCAGGGGATAAGTCCTTGGCTTCCTCCAAGCTCTTGGCCACCTCTTCCATGCGCTCAATCCGCTCCAAGACCTGAAGCTTGAGTGAGCGGCGCCAGAGATCGGCCAGCTCTTGCTCTGTCTTGGCGTAGCGGCGCTTGTCCCGGTCGGTTTCGAAGCTTTCATCCCGCGAGAAATCGAAAGGTTTGGCAAGTTGCGCGGCGACCACTTTTTCGATCACTGCCACGCGTTGAACGAACAGTGCGGCGCCAGAGCGAGCCAGCAGCAGATCCCCCGCCTTGAGTTGGTCATCCATCAGGTCGGCGTAGGCACTCAGCAGATCAACGTGCTCTTGCAGCAAGAACAGTTTGCTCGCGTCCAGGTGCTCCATGTAGAGCTCGAAGGCTTGCCGGGAGAGGTCGTCATTGAGCGGCGTGCCGCGCAAGTGACTGGTCGGCAGCAGCTCTGCCAGCGTGCGAGCCAAGATCACTTCGCGAGGCTCTGGCGGCAGCGGCTCCCAGGTGGGAGTCAACACCGACGCCGGGGGACTCGGCGCTGGTTCTGCACTTGGCGCTGGCGTGGTGCCGACCGAAGTGCTGAAGGAAGACGAGCATTCACAAGACAGTGTCAGCAGCGTCAGCAGTGGGACCCAATGTCGAATCAACTTCACTGCCGTTGAATCTACCCCCCGGGTCCCGCGGCGGCGAGTGGCGATCCGGGATGACTCGGCCCTGGAGCGAACGAACAGGCCCGATTCGGATGAGCGACCGGGAACGTGACGCATCTTCGTAGCTAGTTCGACGAAATTGGGCTCGAAAGTATCCCGGGAGGGGGCCGCGCCTCCCGGGAGGCCTATGGTCGTCCCGGGCGTTAACTTCGCAGTCGGCGGCGCGCAACCCAGGACAGGGCCAGCGCGGCGGACACCCAGCTCAGCCAACCAGCTGCGATCCTTGATGCGCTCACGCTGTAGACGCTGCAACCTCCACCGTCCGCGTTCATGACGCTGCGTTCGCCATCCGAACTCGCCGCGGAATCGTCGTCCATGGGATCCATGTCACTCTTGCGCGGTTCGGTGGTGTCCTGGGTGCCGTTCGTTGGAGCTTCGTCGCTATCTGTATTCGGATCGGGCGGCGCTCCAACGTCAGTGGGGTTGAGCGGCGGTTGCGGCACGCCCATGTCGTCTTCCAAGAAGTCTCGGATCAGATCTCGGTTGTCCTCGACCAACTCCTGCGCGCCATTGCCCAGTTGCAACACGCGCAGGTTGACGGGCATCTCGTCGCCAAGCTCAACGGGCCACGTCCTGCCGCTGCCGGACAAGGTCTGACCTTGGGGAAGCGTGATATCCCACCCGCCGTCGCAAGCGATGAGTTGCGTGGCGCTGTGGGAGTTCGAATAGTCTTCCAAGCTGGCGTCGAACTGGAAGATGGGGTCCTTGGTCATCTCGGCTGCGCTGAGGGTCGTGTACAGTCGTGTCACCTTTTCATGCTTGGCGAAGAGCGCGTCCGTGGCGCGCTTTGGCTCCACCACCAGGCTTTCCACCTCCGCCAGTAAGCCTTTGACGTCGACTTGGTGGATCGGGTCGCTATCACCCGCATACGGAGTCTCGGGGTAGCGATTGTTGAGCACGGCAGGTGCCGGATCGAAGTAACAGCTCGGGCAGGCGATGAACTGTGCGACGGTCGCCCCGTCTCGCAGCGGAAGTGCGTCAGGCTTCGAAAGGGCCTCGACGAAGCCTTGCTCGGCGCCTAGCACCTGAATCATCGCAGTTAGGAACTGCTCCAATGACGCAAACTCACCGCTGTTGATGTACTGCCAGTTTTCTTCGTCAATTGGTGAGAATGCAACGCCGACAAAGCCTTGAGTTGAGCCAGAAAATTCAGTCACGAAGCCGTGGGTGCCGGCTTCATCCGCCGCCGCCGAGACGACCGCGTTGTAGGTTTGGTTGGGGTTGAACCAGTTGATGTACGCTTCGTTGAGCTCCAAATGCCGATAGTTGGACGGGACGGCGCGGGCGTCGCCGAGTACCCAAACCATCACGCCCATGTTGTCGTTGGCTGCCACGGCCGTGGGTTTGATGGGGATCATCGGCTCTTCGCCGGGATAGGTGAGCATCAAAGGACGAATGGCCCCGGCCTCGTTGCCTTTGCTCAGCTTGAACGCCAGCAGGTTCATGCCGTCCTCCAGGTATTCGCTGAGCGTTTCGCTACCGAGCTCACTCAGGTCGTAGTCGTTGTCGGTCAACCACTGGACCGCGATCTGTCCGGGGTCGTCGGTCCCATCGGCGACGGAAATTTGAGTGTAGTCGTACGGTCCGACTTCGCCCTGATCGACCACCACGACGGGCGAACCGCCTGCCGCCATATCTCCCGCGCTGCCCCCTGCTGCGACCGAACCGCCGAAGCCTCCCGAAGCAGACGAGGCACCGCCCGTCCCGCTAACGCCGCAGTCCGAATCGAATTGCACCTGCAAATTGTAGTTGGGATTGGTGAGCGCTTGCAGGCGGTCGAAGGCAGACGTCGACGAGACGGCGACGTCGACCTCACCCGCTGGGACGGGCAACACCCACGCGAACTCATGGGCAGGGCCTTCGTACTGGATCTCAATGGCCGCGGTGACGGTGCCGTCGCCATTGTTGGCAAAGATGATGCGCTCGGCGGCTTGATTGACCGGTCCCGCTGCCGAGCAGAAGAGTCCACCACACGCGCGGGAT
>JBNLEN010000114.1:0-20372 GCA_050304975.1 Polyangiaceae bacterium | reverse complement strand
CCGAACTCGGCGCTGAATCCGCGGCGTGCCATGCTGCCGAACTCGGCGCTGAATCCGCGGCGTGCCATGCTGCCGAATTCGGCGCTGTTGGTGGAGCCGCGCGCAGTCTCTCGTGAGCCCGTGGCTGCGCTGTATTGGTTATGGGTTGGCAGAGGGCTGTCCGCCGGGGAGGCCAATCTTGCAGCCGGCTTCAGTGCCCGAACTACAGCAAGAACAAGTCGCGAATGACGTCAGTCGCCGAGCAGATCTTCGAAGGCTCGATCTAAATCGTCATCGACCTGGGGCTTGGGAGCCATCGACGGGCGCCAATTTTCGCGCACGCGTTCCAAGCGCTGCTTCGCGTCCTGATAGCTCGCGTTGCGACGCACCACCTGTTGAAAGTAGTACGATGCTTGTTCTGCGTTGCCCGTCTTCTCGGCGACGTGCCCTAGGCGATAGTAGATGTCCGTCTCTTGCTCGACCGACTTCTTGCTGGCGCTGAGCCCCCGATTGAGCGCTTTGGTGGCTTGCGCCCACATCTCATTTTCGGTGTAGATGGAGCCGATCATGGCGTAGCAAGCGGCCTCTGACTCTGGGTCTTTGGCGGCTAGCTCAAACTCCAGGATCGCGTCGTCGAGCAGATTCATCTGCTTGTAGGCGAGACCCAGCTCGTAGTGCGTCTCACTGTCGTTTTCGGCGACGCGGCGCTTGACGCCATCCTTGAACTTCTCGAACACCGTCTCGACGTCGAGGGACGCGCCGGCAGGCGGTGGGTTTTGCGACTCGCGCACGGCACGCTGCAGTTCACCCAAGCCGGCTTCGAGATCGAACTCGCTCTCCATCGGGGGGCGCGGGGCTCCTGGTGCCGAGCCGAGATCGGTCGGAGGTGGCGGTGCCAGCGCTGCGTCTTGTTGTGTTTCTGACTGCGCTGCTTCCAATTCCTCCAGGGCCTCGAGCACCAAAGGATGATTGGGCGTGCGCTGGAGTTGCTGCTCCAGCACTTGACGCGCTTCGCCAAACTTGCCGCTGGCGATGTAGAACTCCGCTTCTTCCAGCGCTTCCTCGAGTGACTTCGGACTCGGGGCGCGCGAGCCGCTTTCGATTTCGAAGTTGGGCAACTCAGGTGGTGATTCTGGCGGCGCGGAGTTGGGCACCTCGTCGAGCGACAATTCGCCGAGCTCTTGCGAGGCGCTCGATGGGGGCGGTGGATTCGCCGGCCGCGAGGGCGCAGCCTGACCCGGCCGAGAAGGCACCGGCCGCGACGCAGATGGACGCGATGGGGCCGGCCGCGAAGGTGCCGAGCGTGATGGGCGTGAAGCAGCCGCGCGTCCCGGGCGCGAAGGTGGCGGCCGGCCCGAGCTGGATAGCGGAGGCGGAGGCGGCTTGCGGCGCGAAGACGGAGAACCCGACGGGCGAGAAATGGGGGGCGCCGAAGGAGGCGGGTCCGGGGCGTACGCCCGAGGATCCGCCATCGGATCGATGTGGTGGATCGGCGTGGGGCGTCCTGATGGGCGCATCGACGGCGGACCGGGAGGAGCTGTGGTGGGCAACGGCGGAGGCTGAACCACCGGCGGCGAGGTGTTGTCCGAGCTAGCCAAACGCCGCCGCATCTTGCTGGCGACTTCATGCCCGGGTTCCGCCTCGAGGATGTTTTCGAGCACGGTCATGGCGTGGTCGGGGCGTTCATATTCGACGTAGATCGCCGCCATCGTCAGCATCTCTTCGATGGCCCCATCACGATCGCCCGTCTCAGCGTAAAGATCGCGCAGCAGTTCGCGCAGCTCAATCGAACGCGGATCGAACTCGAGCGCGACCTGCACGGTCTCGATCGCCTTGTCGTACAGGTTCAAGTCGCGGAACGTGTGGGCGTCGACCAACGCCTTGCGCGTGTGGGCTCGAACTTCGGCGAGGTCCTGGCTGTCAAACTCTTCGCGCGCCGGGGCGGGCTCGGACAACATCTCGTCGGCTAGCCCGTCGCCGGACATCTCGCCAGCCGACATCGCTTCGCTCATGGCCTCGGCCATGGCTTGCGATTGCACCCCCGACTCTTCCAGCGCCTCGAGCTCAGCAGCGACGTTGATCTCCATCGAACGCGCGCTGTCCGAGTCGGAGTCTACTGCCGGCGGAGAGCTGAGCGGAGGAGGTGGAGGGCGCGGCGTGGTCGGATGTGTGGACGCGGGCCGTGACGGTGGGGGACGATTGGACGCTGGTTTGGTGGTCGCTGCCTTGCTCGCCGCCGCATGCTTCGGATCGAGTTGGCCGAGCGCCTTGACCTGATCATCGTCCGGCAGATGCGCCTTCAGCTCCGCCATGGTCTTGGTGAACAAGTCCGCTTGACCCTGATCATAGGCCTGGCGCGCGATCTCTTTTTTGACTTCGAGCGACTTGGGCTCTTGCCCGATCATTTGAAACGCTTGCGCTAGCAGCTCGAGCGTTTCCAGATCCTTGGGATCAGCTTGGAAACAGATCTGCAGTCGTGACAGGGCCACCATGCCCTGCTCTTCGGTCCCTTTTTGCAGGTATAGGCGCGCCGCCAATTTGGCGTAGGTCGGCTCCTGCTTGAAGTGCAGCATGCGCTCGATCACGCGCAGGGCGTCGTCTTTGCGGCCTCCCTGGATCAACAATTGTGCTGCCGCCCAGAACGACTTCATCGCCTCGTCGACCTGTTGCCCGCGACATAGCGCCTCCGCCAAGCGCAAGTGAGCGATTGGAGCACCAGCGCCGACTTCGGTCATGCGCCGGTAAAGCCGCAGCGCCTGGGGCTCACGACCCGCGTTTCTCAGACGCGTGGCTTCTTCATCCAGGGTGGCGAGCGCGTCGTTGATCAGGCCGAGCTCTGTGTAGTTGGCGACCAGCCTATCGGCGACGTGCACGTAGCGGTCTGCCTCATGCGGGGCGTGCCGTTGGATCAATTCACGGATCTGCTTGTAGACGGCGACGGCTTTCAGCGCGAAGCCCTGCCCTGAGTAGTAGTCAGCGACCTTGTCGTAGGTCTCAATGGCGTCGACGAACTGCTCGCTGCGTGCCTGAATGTCACCGATCTTGAGCAGCGTGCGGGTGTCCGTGGGATCGTCCCGGATCACCTTTTGGTATTCGGCTAGTGCTCGGTCGTACCGCTTGCGGTCGACGTAAGTCTGAGCAGCCTGCAGCGTCTTCTCGCGATCTAGGGCCAAAGCGCCTCACTGTCGTGACCCGAACTCAACTGGGGCGCCGCTGCCGCGGGGGCCCTGGCGGGGGAGGGATGGCAATTGCCGTTCGCCATTGTTGTGACTGGGGACATTTCTGTGTCGAAGGACGCGTGATCGAATGCTGTCGGCATTGCCCGCCAACAACCCGAACGCGCCGGTTATTTACGGGTCTGGGCGGCTTTCGGTCAAGCCAAGATGGCGTAAGTCCCCCGACACCGGTCAAAACCCATTGCCAAATCGCTGGGGCTTGCACAAGGTGACCAGGATGACGACTTTCGTAGCACCTTTCGCTCCTGGCGGCACGTCCGCCATGGATGAGGCCCTAGCGCAGCGACTCCTTTCGGAAGCGCTCAGCCTAGGCGGGGACTACGCAGACCTTTTCTTCGAGTTTCGCCGCAGCGCGAGCATCAGTTTTGAGGAGGGCATTACTCGAAGCGCTTCACGAAGTACGAGCTTGGGCATGGGAGTGCGTGTGCTCCGTGGGGACTCCACGGGATATGCTCACACCGAAGATCTCAGCTGGGAGTCGATGCGGCGGGCGGCGCAGACAGCCGCCAGAATCGCCAACTCCGGCCGGAAGGTGGAGCCCCAGGCCCTGTCGCCCCGCGAGATCCCCCAGCGGTACGAGCTCGAGCGCCTTTCGTTCGACGCTCCTGGAAAAGAGAAGCGAGACTTGCTCGAGCGGGCCAGTCAGGCGGCCCTGGCCTTCGATTCCCGCATCATCAAGGCTCAAGCTTCTTTCAACGAGGAGCTGCGGGAGATCTTGGTGGCCACCAGCTCGGGCAAATTCGTGCGTGATTCCCAGCCTTTGTTCCGCTTCGGCGTGAGCGCGATCGCCGAAAACGCCGGCAAACGCGAATCCGGGCGCAGTGGCGGGGGCGGACGCATGAATCTGGCCTACTTCAGCTCCAAGTCACCCGAGCAACACGCGGAAATCGCGGCCAAACAGGCGCTCACTCTGCTGGATGCGCGGGAGGCGCCGGCGGGGCAGATGGAGGTGGTGCTGGCACCCGGCGACAGTGGGATCCTGCTGCATGAAGCCGTGGGCCACGGCTTGGAGGCGGATTTCAACCGCAAAGGCACCAGCAACTACACCGGGCAGGTGGGCAAAGAAGTGGCCAGTGAACTTTGCACCGTCGTCGATGACCCGTCGATTGTGCAAAGTCGGGGGGCGATCAACGTCGATGACGAGGGGAATGAACCCCAAAAGAACGTGCTGATTGAAAACGGTGTGCTCCGAGGGTACATGCACGACCGAATTAGCGCGCGCCACTTCGAAACGCCCCCGACCGGCAATGGTCGCCGCGAAGACTTTGGGAGTAACCCCATGCCCCGTATGACGAACACTGTGCTCACGGCCGGCCCGCACGATCCCGAGGAGATCATCGGCAGCGTCAAGCGTGGGTTGTTCGCCAAGACATTCGGTGGCGGGCAGGTGGACATCTCCAACGGCGATTTCGTCTTCTCGCTGACGGAGAGCTATTTGATTGAAAACGGCAAACTAACCGCACCGTTAAAGGGTGTGAACCTCATTGGAAATGGTCCGGAAACACTGCGCCAGGTATCCATGCTGGGTCATGATGTCGAGCTTAGTGACGGCATCTGGACCTGCGGCAAAGATGGCCAAAGTGTGCCTGTTGGCGTGGGATGTCCAACTATCAAGATTGCGCGGATTACCGTAGGTGGCACTGATCTCAGCTGAAAAACCGACCCGTATTCGTTCGTTCGTGGCCGTTGTAGGTCATGGACCGTTACTGGAGCGCGAAGATGGCGCAGCCGTTACGCTGCGGCAGCTAGGCGCTCAGGTACGCACACTTGACCTGTGGGACGATCCGGTAAACTTGTTCGTCGAGGATGACGCGGACGCGGAAACGCGTCCAAGGGCGCTGCTGTTTGAAGCGCTCGACCGTCCAGACTTGGCGATCGCTGCGCTGCGCGCTGTTCGTAAAGAGCAGATGTTCGACAACGTGGGCGCCATCATCTCGGTCACGGTGGGCCAGATAGCGCGCATCGATCCCTCGAGCGGGTTCGATGACTTCGTGCTGCATCCCTACGTGCCGGAAGAGGTCTACGCGCGCATTCGTGCCGTCGAATGGCGACGTAGCGAGTTTGCGACAGATGAACGCCACAAAGTGGGGCCCATCGTCGTGGACAAGGCGGCGCATGAGGTGTCGGTCGATGGCCGCCCCGTGACGCTGACGGCCAAGGAGTTTTCGCTGCTGGCCTACCTGTGCGAGCGGCGTGGCAAAGTGCTCTCCCGTGACCACTTGTTGGCCCGCGTGTGGGGCAATCGCTACGACGGCGGGCCGCGCACGGTGGACATTCATGTTCGGCGCCTGCGCGCCAAACTGGGTGATGTGCTTCCGTTGGAAACTCTACGAGGATCTGGCTATAAACTGCGCATGCCAGATTCCGAAGCCAGCTCGGATTCTGACGAAGATGAATGATAGTCATATCCACGGGGTGCCCGGCCAGCGTCGGGCCTGAGATTTCCGTCAAGGCGGCCGCCGCGATTCGTGGCGTGCCGCGAGTCTTGGTCGGCGATGAGGCCACGTTGCTTCAGGCAGCGGACCTAGTTGGTGTTCCCCGCAAGAAGCTGCGGCGCTTGGGGGATTCCAAGCCACGCGGCGGCGGGATCTACATCCATCCATCAGGGCCAAAGCTGAGTCCTGCCGACCGCGCACCCGGCAAACCAACCGCTGCTTCCGGCCGGGCCCAGCTGATCTACGTCGAAGACGCGTTCGCCCTCGCCAAAGCCAACAGCGCGCCGCTAGTCACGGCGGCCGTCAGCAAGGCTGCCATCGCGCTCAGCGGAGATGCTCGGGCTAAGTCCTTTCGCGGTCACACGGAGTGGCTCGAGAAGCTGGACGGGGCAGAGCCAGTCACCATGTGCTTCATCGCGGAGAGGTTGGCCACCAGCTTGGTGACCACCCACATTCCGCTCAAGCGCGTGCCCAAGGCGCTCAACCCGGAAGGGGTGCGGCGCGCGATCCGCCACCTAGAGCGGCTAGTACGCCGGGCTTCGGGCAAGGACAAGCTGACGCTAGCCGTTTGTTCACTCAATCCTCATGCCGGTGAAAGTGAACTGTTAGGCAGCGAAGAAACCAGCGCCATCTTGCCGGGTATTTCGCTGGCCAAGAAGCAGCTATACGGCAAAGCCAAGATTGTTGGCCCAATCGGCGCTGAGACTGCGTACCGTTTGGCTGCCGCCGGCGAGTACGACGGCGTGGTCGCCATGTATCACGATCAAGCGACCATTCCGATGAAGCTTCTGGCTTTTGGGGATGCCGTCAACGTGACCATGGGTTTGAGTATCGTGCGCACGAGCGTCGATCACGGCACGGCGTACGACATCGCTTGGCGCAATCAGGCCGACGCGCAAGGCATGCTTTCAGCGATGCAGTTGGCCGCAAAGCTAGCGCAAGAGAAGAAGCCAGCTTCGTCGAAATCACGTCACTGATGCGGGGCAGCGCTAACGCACTATACTGATCTGCCGTGGCGTTGATGCTTCGGTAGGTGCCGGGGCTACATCCATCGCCTCGGGAAGTGAAGTGCGTGTATGACCGACGAGAGAGCTTCAGGCGCAGATAAGCAGCTCGAAACGTTGGCAACGTTTCCGTTCGAAAATCCCAACCCCGTACTGCGGTTGACGACGGACTGCGTGGTTGATTTCGCTAATGCCGCCGGGCAGCGCCTGTTGAACGGGTTGGGCGTAGATGTCGGTCAGCATATACCGGAGCGCTACCGAGCGGAGTTTGAAAAGGCCTCGGTCAGCGGACGCCCCCATCGAGCGGAGTTCGAGATTGAACAGCGCTGGTTCAGTTGTGACATCACACCGGCGCTGAGCGAGCCTTACTTCTACGTGTATGGGCGTGACGTCACTCAGCAGCGTCGGGCCGAGCAGCGTCTGGTGGATGCCAAGGAAGCCGCTGAAGCGGCCAACCGTGCCAAGAGTGCGTTCCTGGCAAACATGAGTCACGAGCTCAGAACGCCGTTGAATGCCATCATCGGATACAGTGAGCTGTTGATCGAGGAGGC
Source organism: Polyangiaceae bacterium (assembly GCA_050304975.1). Lineage (GTDB taxonomy): Bacteria > Myxococcota_A > Polyangia > Polyangiales > Polyangiaceae > SZUA-265. Next base: position 13,167 of record JBNLEN010000114.1, on the reverse strand, counting down.
GGAAGAGCTCGATGATGACCCGTTCTCCGATGATCTGGAGAAGATCCAGAGCGCCGGCAAACACCTATTGGCGCTGATCAACGACATCTTGGACTTCTCGAAAATCGAAGCCGGCAAGATGGACCTTCACTACGAGGACGTTCGTTTGGAAGGCGTGTTGAACGACGTGGCGGTGACCTGTCGTCACTTGGTTGAGGCCAAAGGCAACACTCTGGAGTGTCGCTATGACGCTGCTCTGGAGTTCGTTCGGGTCGACGTGACCAAGTTGCGCCAGGTGTTGTTCAACCTGCTCAGCAACGCCGCGAAGTTCACTGAGCGTGGGACTATCAGCATGCTCAGCGAGCGTGTTGGCGAACAATTTCAAGTCAGTATCACCGACACAGGCATCGGTATGAGCGCCGAACAGATCAAGCGGCTCTATCAGCCGTTCACCCAGGCGGATACATCCACGACGCGCAAGTATGGAGGCACAGGCCTGGGCTTGACGATCACCAAGCGCTTCGTCGAAATGCATGGCGGACGCATCGAGGTCAGCAGTCAGCCCGGTCAAGGCACGAGGTTTGCGGTGATATTACCTCTCGGACCCGAGCACGGGTCAGCGCTGGCGCCGCCATCCTCGAAGCCGGTCTCGTCCACCGCAGCAGGCGTGGCGAAGGCCGTGCGTGCGTTGTTTCCAACGGTCCCGCCAGCGCCGAACAAGCCCTACCGCGGGTCTATCCTGGCGATCGACGACGATCCGGTCGTGTTGGAGTTGTTGCAACGCTTCTTGAGTGCCGAAGGTTTCAGCGTCGATGCTGCCAGCAGCGGACAAGAGGGCATTGAGCGCGCCAAGAGCATTAAGCCTTCGGTGATCACCTTGGACGTGATGATGCCAGGCATGGACGGTTGGAGCGTCCTGGCCCAGCTCAAAGCGGACCCAGCCACAGCGGATATCCCGGTGGTCATGGTGACAATCGTGGAGGAGCGTGGCGTTGGCTTGGCGCTCGGGGCGACTGATTACCTGACAAAGCCCATCGACCGTAGTCGTTTGCTGCGTGTGCTGAGAAAGTTGTTGCCCGGTGACACCGGCAAGATACTCGTGGTCGATGATGACGAGACAGTGCGCAGCTTCTACCGTCGCGCGTTGGAGCGCGCCAGCTACGAAATCGTTGAAGCGGTGGACGGTGTTGACGCTCTCGACCAAATCGAGCGGCAAGAAGCCATCTCGCTTATCGTGCTCGACTTGATGATGCCTCGCATGAACGGGTTCCAGCTGCTCGAGCGGCTGCGGCAGCTGCCCGCCACGGCCAAGATCCCCGTGGTGGTGGTCACGGCGATGGATCTCAGTGAGCAAGAGCGGACCCGTCTCAATGGCTACGTGGAAGCGACTCTCAGCAAGAGCTCGCATGACCCGCAACTCATGGTGGAAATGATCCGTAGTGTCGTCAGCGCGCACCAACCTCGGCCGCCAGACAGTCAGGGGCCCAGTAGTCAGTCGACGGAAGCTCAGCAGGGATGAATGAATTGAAGGAACGCACAATGTGGGTGAGAGTGCAGCACCCCAGTGCGTTGCGCCGAGCCAAGCCACTTGCGTCGCGCGCGCGGCTGCGGTCTACCGCTGGCCAACCAGCTCTTGGCGTCGAGCTTGACGCTGACGTCATTGAGCTAGTCGCAGGCTCAGCCCGGCCATTTCACGCGCCTGAACGGGCGCTGCCCCAGACCATCATGGGTGATTGGCCCCGGGGGCAGATGCTGAAGCGCCATCCAATACAGGACCGCGACGGGCGGCTGGTCTACAGTGAACCCATAGAGGCGTGGGATGACGTATCCTGCGCACAGCAGGCCGCGCCATTGCCGCAATGAAGCCAAGATGACCACACAACCACGAATTCTTCTAGTCGAAGACAATGAGATGAACTCCGACATGCTGACGCGCCGCTTGCAGCGCAAAGGCTTCGACGTGACGCTCGCTCGGGATGGGCAGCAAGGGGTGGATCTCGCCGGTGAAGCCAAGCCCGATCTGATCCTGATGGATCTCAGCCTGCCCGTGCTGGACGGCTGGGAAGCGACCCGTCGCATCAAGAGCAATCCTGATACTCAGACGATTCCCGTCATTGCCCTGACTGCGCACGCCGTTGGCGGCGACAAAGAAAAGGCGCTGGAGGCGGGCTGCGATGACTACGATACGAAACCAATAGAATTCAAGCGACTGCTCGGCAAGATCCAGCAGTACTTGGAGACGTCCAGCGGGGATGGCTGAGGGATCCGCAGATAGCCCCTCCGTGGGTAGCGGAGTCCCGACGCAAGTCGGCGCTGCGGTGGAGGTGATGCCGGAAAGCTCCAAGGCCCGCTCCGAAGTCAGCGCAGACGCCCGCTCCGAAGTCAGCGCAGCAGCCGCCGAACCCGAGCAGTCCCCGGAAGAAAAAGCGCGGCGCAAGCTACGACACGACTTGCGCACTCCCCTGAATCAAATCCTCGGCTACTCGGAGATGTTGCAGGAGGACGCGCAAGATCAGGGCTTGCACGAATTCGGCGACGATCTGAAGCGTATTGAGGACGCCGGGCGGCAGCTCCTGAAGTTGTTGGATGCGGCTTTCGAAGCGGGAGCTCTTGGCCAGGTGGGCAGCGCGAACGTCGACGAAACCGGAGTGGCGATCGCGGGATCAGCGCAGCTAGCCAAGACGTTGAACGCGGGCGCGCCTCCGCTCAGCAATGCTCGGCGTCCGGCGATCAAGACAACCTCGCCCCGTTCTCTGCAACGCAGCCTTGGCGGTCGGATCTTGGTGGTGGATGATCTGCCCGCCAATCGCGACATGATTTCGCGCCGACTAGAGCACCATGGCTTCGTCGTGGATCTGGCGGAAGGCGGACAGCAGGCCATCGAGATGATCGCCAACACCAACTACGATCTGGTGATTTTGGACGTGATGATGCCGGAGGTCAGCGGACTAGATGTTCTGCGTGAGGTGCGAAGTCGGCATGACGCGGCTGACTTGCCTGTGATCATGGCGACCGCCCGCGACGCCAGCGAGGACGTGGTCGAAGCGTTGAATATGGGCGCCAATGACTACGTCACCAAACCGCTCGACTTTGCGGTGGTGCTGGCTCGAATGAACACCCACCTTGGTCTCAAACAGGCTAAGACCAAGATCCACGAGCTCAGTGAACGCTTGGAGCAGGCACAGCACCGCATTGCGGGGCTGGCTGATGCGCCACAAAGTCCTGGTGACACCGCTTCTGGGTTGGCCGTGTCCATCTCACGCGAAGTGGGTGAGGCTTTGGGCAACGCGGAAGTGGTGATCTGGTTGTTCAAGCACGAACAACTGAACAACGTCACGGGCGGTGAGCTGAGTCAGCCCAACTCGGCCGAACTCGAGCTACTGCGCAATCAGGGGCGGGTGTATCGGGACGCGGCTGCCTTGATCTCTGTCCGCGGGCAGTCTGGCAAGTTGTATGGCGTCCTTGGGGTGGCCCCTAACGAAGAAGTGTTCGGAGAAGCCGAAGAGCACATGGTGACTAACCTGGCCCGGCACCTGGCGAGCACGCTGGAGTTGAGCGAGATGCGCCGAGAGTTGGCGCGCACCGCAGAGCAGCGGCAGGCGACGCAGCAGGATTTAGTCGCGCGCGGCATTGACCTGCTGCACCTGTGTCCGGTTTGTAATCGTTGCTACTCACAAAACGTCAACCTGTGCCAGGCGGACGGTTATGGCGTGCATCCAACGGCTCGGCCATTCCCGTATCGCGTCAGCCAGCGTTATCGCTTGGTGCGCTTGGTGGGTGAGGGCGGCATGGGTACAGTGTTTCGCGCTCATGATGAACGCCTCGACCGTGAGGTGGCAATCAAGCTGGTCAAGGGTGAGCACTTTCACAACGAGACCGTGCGCATCCGATTTCAGAACGAAGCACGTGCGGTGGCTCGCATCGAACATCCCGCGGTGATCAAGATCTTCGACTCTGGAGAGGCGGAAGATGGCTCGCTGTTCATGGTGATGGAGTGGCTGCAGGGCAAAGACCTGGGCATGGTGCTCGATGAACAGGGCCCCGGCGCGCCCACGCAGGTGGCGAGCATGCTGCGACAAGTCAGTGGCGCGCTGGCTGCGGCTCACGCGGCCAACTTGGTGCACCGCGATATCAAGCCCGACAACATCTTCGTCAACGCCGGACCGGATGGACTGCAGTTCAAGGTCTTGGACTTCGGCGTCGCCAAAGAGATCAGTCGCGACACGAAACTCACGGAAACGGGCGGTTTGGTGGGCACCCCTTTGTACATGTCGCCGGAGCAACTGATGAACAGGCCGGTGGATGCCCGCAGTGACACGTATTCCTTGTCAGCGGTGGCGTATGAGGCGCTGACGGGGCGGCGCACCGTCAACGCCGAGCAATTCGCTGAAGTGGTGTTAGCCGTCGCCACCAAGGACGCCCCACGCCTTTCCGACGCGATCCCGGGCTTGGACCCGCGTCTGGATCAGGCGTTTTCTCGTGGCCTATCCAAGTTGCCGGAACACCGCCCCGAGCGAGTGGATCAGTGGGTGAGTGAATTCGTTCATTTGCTCGAGGAGCTGCCGCCGCTCGGATGCTGGGAACTCTAGCGCCACAAAAGCGAACGGCGCGGCCGTGTGGCAGCCGCGCCGAGCGTTGTGTTTGGAGTATACGGATCAGCCGCACACGAGGGTCATGGCATGCGTGTGGCCGTTGCCCTCGCCACCCATGTTGAACACGGCGCTCTCATCAGCCCCTGGTTCCATCATGCTTTCACCAACCATGACCTCTTCGCCGGCAGCGAGGCGCGCGAAGTCCGCAGCGCTGATGCGCACGCTGTGCGTGTGCATGCCGCCCATGCCCATTTCGTAAGTCTTAGTGACGCCAGCCGCAATGTCCGCAGCCGGCACCGTGAAGTCGTGGGCGTGCATGCTGACGATGCCGGCACCGTCCGTAACCATGAGGTCGTCCGGGCACATGTTGTCACCCATCATGCCGCCTTCACCACCGTCGCCGCCTTCGCCGCCCGCATCACCACCAGCGCCGCCTGCATCACCGCCGGCACCGCCCGCAGCACCGCCGGCACCGCCATCACCGCCTTCGCCGCCCGCATCACCACCGGCGCCGCCCGCATCACCGCCGGCGCCACCGGCTGCACCACCAGCGCCACCGGCTGCACCACCAGAGCCGCCGCCGGCCATGCCGACGTCCATTCCGCCGGCACCGCCAGCTGCTCCACCCGCTCCCCCGCCTCCAAGCGGTGCGCCAGCTGTTCCGCCAGTCGCCATGGGTTCTGCTGCGTCTTCACCACAACCGACCAGTACACCGGCGCCTACGGTCGAAATGATGCCAGAAAGAAAGGTGTGTCGAGAAATGCGCTTTGCCACGGGGAAACTCCTGCCGCGCAGAGGTTGAGGGGGAAAGTCGTCTTTGGACAAGACAAGGGGATAAGGCGCGACCGCGCAAGATTAGACGTCCACGCATGCCGGTGGCAAGCCGCACGACCACCAATGTGCGGGGAAACCCGCCCGCAACTTCAGCAATCGGTGGGATAAACCTTTTGCCGATCGCGTCGCCTCGCCGGTCGGCTGTTGCGGGTGGTGCCAAATTCGCGGGGGCTCAGATTGTTCCGCCGGGCTCGTTTTCAGAGAGCGGTATCTGGCGCTCCGGCTGGCGCAAGCCCCAGAAAGCACCGACCGTTTGCGCAGCGCATCGGTGGGCGCCGATGGGCCAGCCCTGGCGTCGTCCTGGGAGGAGAGCGGCGGCCCACGCAATGGTCGCCTCGTCGTGGGAAAGCCTACTTGGCCAGCTTCATCACCTGGCCGTTGCCGCGATTGACCCAATAGATCGCCTCAGCGTCCAGCGTGATGCCCGTCGGCAACCACTGCTCCGCTGCTAGGGTATCTACGCTGCCAGCCTTGGCGCGCATGACCGAACCCATTGCATCGTAGTTCGTCCAATAGACGCCGCTGTCGTCGGCGACGACCACGCTCGGCGATAGCTGTTTGTTCGCCACCTGCCCGATGGATCCACCAGCTACCGGCAGCGCGCTTATCCACGAGTCGCCGGTAAAATACAGCGTCTGATCGTGGAACGCGACGCTGGCGCCGCCGGCTCCCGTCATCAAGTCGTTGGCGCTACTGCCGTCAGTGGAAACTTCGTATATCGTTTTGACGTCGTTGTTGGTGACGAACAAGCTGTCGGTGCCGAAGGTGATGCCCAGCGAGCCAGTGCCTGCCCACAACAGCGACTGTTCGCCGCCATCGGTGTTGACTCGTCCCACCCCGAGGCCGTAGCCCGTATAATAGATGATTCCGTCGACGAGCGTGAGCTCGCGCGGGGTGACAATGCCCGTCGCGAGGGTCACTGGAGCGCCGCCGCTGATCGGCACGCGATTGACGAAGCCCAGGTCACGTCCGGCGGAGTAGTAGACATAGCTGTCGTCCACGGCGATGCCGTACGGGCTGGAGACGTTGTCGACCAGCGTCGTGAGTCCAGTCCCATCGTGGGTCACCTTCATCACCTGCCCAGCTAGCTCGAAGTTCGTCCAGAAGATGCCCGCCTGGTTGACTGCGATGCGCCGCGGATTGCTCTGTCCGGTCGCCAATACGATTGCTTCGCACTCGCCGTTCAAGCAGCCACCGCCCAGGCAGCTGTGGTCGCAAGCGCCACAGTGTTCGGTGCTGACTGTCAAGTCGACGCAGCTCGAGCCGCAGTTGGCCTGTTCACAACTGCATTGGCCAGCAGCGCAGCCCGGGGCTTCGGTTTGTGAACAGTCATCGTCGTCATCGCAGCTGCCGTTCAGCGCAGGCATGGGCACGCATTGCTCCGCGACGCAGGTGTTGACGCAGTCGTCATTGCTCTGGCAGGAGCCGCCGTCGCCTTGCCTGCAGTCATTGCTGCAGCCATCATCGTCGACGCGGTTGCCGTCGTCACAGGCTTCGTGGCCTTGCCAGACGGCCCCATCTCCACACAACGCCAGCGTGCACGCGCTGGTGCAGCCGTCCTGATTATCAGTGTTTCCGTCGTCGCACTCTTCGTTCGCATCCAGCTGGCCGTCGCCGCAGCGCGTCGGTGTGCATTCGGCGCTGCTCATCAGTTCGGTGCATCTTCCCTCGCAAGGGGTCGTGGTCGATTCCACCAAGTCGACGTCACATGTCTCGAGCAGGTCCGGCTCGGAGCAAAATTCCGTGGCGTCCGCATGCTCCGCGCACTGCGGGAGGATCGGTCGACACATGCCCGTCGCTTGGCTGCAGTTTTCGTCGCTGCCGCAAGGTTCGAAGGACTGCCAGCGACCTGCCGTGCACTGCTGCCGTTCCTTTTGCGCAACTCCCAGGCAGCGGATTTGTCCCGGGACTGGACAGTCCTCAGTCTGTGGCGCCTCAGAGTCCTGCTGGGGCGGTGCTGCGTCTTGGCGATTGAGGTCTTGATGATTGAGCGCTCCAGCGTCAGACGCAGAGTCCGGCTCGTCGGTGCTCATCAGGCCTGGGCTGCCAGCGTCAGCGGATGATATCCCGCTATCCGGGGCGTCGGCAGAGTTTGCGCTGCCTGGAGCGTTTGTCAGATCGCCGCTGTTCGCTCTCGGCGCGGGATCAATGGGGTCGTGGGCAGCGTCCGTGCCGACGCAAACCTGCTCCAGGCAAGCTTGACCGATGGCGCACTGCAGCGCGCTGCTGCACTTGGAGCGGCAGACCCCATCCTCGCAGCGCGTCCCTTCCGGGCAACCCGGGTCGCAACCCGCTGTTGCCGGAACACAGGCCATTGAAGAAGCCGTCTTGAGGCAACGTGACCCCGCGTCGCATTCGTCGTCTGCTTCGCACTGCGCGCGGCATTGGCCCAGCAGACACTCGTAACCGGGAGCGCATTGCGTGTGGCTATCGCAAGCGCCCTGCAAGACCTTGTCTTGCTCTGCGAGCAGCCCCGAGCAGCCGAGCAGGAGCAGCGAGCACCCCCAGGCGCTCAGGCGCCGCACCGGAGCGTACGCGCCGTTTTGGCCCTTCAATGAGCTGGAGTCAGAGCCGAGCCGCTGGTGCAGTGGGGCTGCCACGTGGGCAAGCTAGACTCCCGGAATCTAAAATCAAATCGCAATACGGTGGGGATGAGGCGGAGTCCGCACAATGCCTCACGAGGGAGGCCATTCACTGCGATCCGCTCGCATCAATTCAGGCTGAAGTACCCGGTTGACGACAGCACGAGTGAAACAATTCCCAATGTTGCGCCAATGCGAACCAGTCGGCGGGAGCGTAGCTCCAGCAGGTTATAGGAATCGAGCCAGCCAGCGAAAGCTCCTGGAGCTTTGAGCCCCTCAGCAGAACCTGGAGAATCGGTGGGTTGGTTTGTGGTTGGTTAAAGTAAACATCTTGGCGCTGACACTCCAACTGCGCCGACACTCCAACCTGGCGAGCGCCCGCCGGACCTCCACGGCGTCGACGGTGTTGGGGTTTATCCAACATCGCCAGAGGGGGCGCGGATACGCACGTTTCGGCGTGCCCAATTTCGCGTTGGTCAACCCGAGTTTCGTTGGCGGAATGCGATTGTCATCACCGGCGGAATGAGGCTCAAAAAGTCGCCCGTTAGTGGGGAACGCGCTACACCTCAAGTGTAAAGATCAGCCGGTTACGGCGCAGAGCCCCGAATTGGCCGTGGTTTACAACTTCGCCCCCATTGCGTAAACGAAGCCCGCTTATTTTTTGCGTTGCATGACAAAAGGGCGGGGGTAGTCGCAATAGCCAAGGACCCATCCCGGCTGAGCCTATGGACAAGCTAACAAAACTCCCTGTATTCGCCCGCCAATTCCTGGTTGCGGCGCTCCTCCTCCCTCTGCCGCTCGCTTGCGCGAGTGACCCGACGGAATCTGGGTTGCCGCCCGGAACTGGCGGCGCGGCCAGCGGTGGGGATGGTGCGGGCGGGGTTGTCGCTGGCGGAGGGGCCAACCCTGGGACAGCTGGTAACGCCGCAGGCGGTTTAGGGCCGGGCGTCGGCGGTAGCGGCGGTGAGCTGTTGGACGGGATGATCTCCCCGCCTTTTAACCCAGCCGCACCAGTGGCGATGACTCCTGGCTGGAGTGGCACCATCGTGGCGGAGTACTCGGAGAACTATACCTTTCGCGTGACGGCCAACGCGCCAGTGCGGGCTCTGGTTAATGGTGAGCAGATTCTACGTGACTTCGCCGCGCCAGGGCCTAGGGAGGCTGTCGGCTCGATCTGGCTCACAGCCGGGGCGAGTTATGAACTGACGGTTGAGGCCGATGCGTCGGTCGCAGATCCCGGCTTGGTCGTCGAGTGGGAGAGTCCCAGCAAACACCGTACGCTGGTCCCGCAGTCGTCACTTGCAGAGGTCGGTCTGGCTCAGCTGGATTCAGTTGCGCCCTTCTTCAATGGCGTGTTCCCGGTGAAGACCCCAAGCTCAGCCGCGATCACCGCAGAGCCGGCCAGTGGGGACCTCGGTCTGACCACGGTGATGGCGATCACCAGTCACCCCAACTTGGATCACCTTTACGTCGTCGGTCGTTTCGGCCCGATAAAGTACATCGACCCCAATGCGGGAGATGACAGAGGCACTCTGTTCATGGATCTCGGTCAGGGCCTGTTCACCGGCCAAGACTCCGGCGTGATGAACATGGTGTTCCATCCCGAGTACAGGCAAGCGGGCTCGCCCAATCGCAACTACTTCTATGTGTTCTACGTGGCTGACACGGGCAACGCTCAGTTCGTTCGCGTCTCGCGCTTTACGGCAACCGAGGGCCAGAATAGTGCCAACCGCGATACCGAACAGATCCTGATCCAGGAACGCCTATCGACCACGTTCCATCGTGGTGGTGGCATGACCTTCGGTACGGATGGGTTTCTGTATATCGGGATGGGTGACTTCGGTAACCCCAACAACGGCCAAGATATCAGCGACAACCTAGCCGCGGGCATCTTGCGCATCGATGTCGATCAGGATCCGGCGCGCAGCCACGCGATCCCCAAGGACAGCGGCCCCGGCGACGACGAGACCTACAACCAGAACTACTTCATCCCGAACGACAACCCCTTCGTCGGGCAAGCGGGCGTGCTCGAAGAGTACTACGCGCTCGGCGAACGAAACCCCCACCGTCTGACGATGGACCCGATAACGGGGAGACTGTTCGTCGGCAACGTGGGCGGCAACACGGACACCTCGCAAGAAGAGGTCAACGAAGTGTTCAAGGGTGGCAACTACGGTTGGCCGTTCCGCGAGGGCGATACTGAGCTGGGCAATTGGACCTTTCAAGCCTCCGGCCAGACCTTTCAGGTCATGGGGCGCCCGGCGAACATCGCCGGTGAGCTCACCGAGCCCAACCTGTTTCTCAATCGTCCCGGCGACTGCATCGGAGTGGATACGGACTGCTCCAGCGTGGGGGATGACCAGGCCGGCAAATGCCTGATCGGCGGCTACGTCTACCGCGGCAGCGCGCTGCCACAGCTCGACGGGCGCTACATTCTGAGTGACTGCAATATCGGCACGGTCTGGGCTGCCACCGATGACCGAGCTCATGGTCCGATGGAGGTCCTGTTGACCTCTCCCTTTGTGGAGGTGGTGACGTTTGGTCAGGACAAGGACGGTGAAGTCTACTTTGGCGGCACTGACCGGCAGATCTTCAAACTCGTCCCCAGCGGCCCACCCGTTGGAGACCCACCCGCTTTGTTGTCAGAGACGGGGGTCTTCACAGACATGGCCACGATGGCGACGGCTCCGGGCGTCATCCCCTACGGCGTGAGCAATCCGCTCTGGTCTGATGCTGCCGCCAAGAAGCGCTGGCTGGTCATTCCTAATGATGGCAGTGCGGACACGGACGCCGAACAGATCGATGCGTCGGATGAAATCTGGAAGATTCCGGTTGGCGCTGCCCTCGTCAAACACTTCGACCTGGAGCAAGCTGACGGCTCGCTGCATCGCCTAGAGACGCGCTTTCTGATCCACGGCGAAGATGACCGCTTCTACGGCTTCACCTATCGTTGGCGAGCCGACAACAGCGACGCCGACCTTCAGGGGCCCGAGTCGTTCCAAGAAGACGTCAACGGCCAGGTTTGGCACTACCCCAGCCGCAGCGAGTGCGGGCGCTGCCACAACTCGGCTGCAGGCTACGTGCTCGGACCGAAGACCGTCTTTTTCAACAGTCCGCTTTACTACGAAAGCACCGGGTTGACCGCGAATGCGCTAACAACCCTGCAAGGGTTGGGTCTGTTCGGTGACACTTTGCCTGCTCTGTCAGCACGTGGTGGTCCGTCATTGCACAACACCACCGCCTTTGCGGAAGAGCGCGCCCGCGCGTATCTGGGTTCCAACTGTGCGCATTGTCACCGCCCCAACGGGCCGGGGCGCGGCGACTTTGATGCGCGCTTCACCACGCCCCTGGCTGAGCAGAACTTGATCGGCTCAGAAGTGATTGAGGCGCTCGATATTGAAGGCGCCCAGCTGCTGGCACCGCAACAACCAGAGAAGTCGGTGCTGTTCAAGCGCCTCGTCGCGCTGGACGGTACGGCCATGCCTCCCTTGGCCAAAGGTATCGTGGACCAGAATGCTGTGGCCGTCTTCACCGCCTGGTTGGACGCCATGAACTTGACTCCCGGGCCTGCCGTTCCGACAGCCGTCAGCGATCTTGGGGTGACAGTAGCCGCCAACGCTGAGGTTGGGATAACGCTCGCCGGTGAGGATGCCGACGGCGATCAGCTGGATTACCGCATCGATCGCATGCCAACCCACGGCACACTGGAGGGGCTGGGCAAGACGCTCGTCTACCGGCCTCACCCGGACTTTGCCGGTATTGATGGGTTCAGCTTCTTGGTCACTGATGGCGTCAACGTCAGCGAGGTCGGCCAAGTGCAGGTTACGGTGGCAGCGCCATGAGCTCGCCGCATCAAAGTGCGCTCGGTAGCCACTCAACCGGGGGACCCCCAAATCGCTCTTCCGTTTCGGCGGGAGCGGAGAATCCAATGACACACGTATCGAATCAGCCTTTCTTACTCACTCCAACCCGCCGCAAGACGACCGGGGCCATTGCCCGCGGCGTCGTGGCGACCGCAGTGCTCGGCATGTGCGCTATCGCGTGTTCCGACGCGAGCGAGGACCCGAACATGTCCGTTGCTCAGGGCGGCACAGGCGGCGTCTTGACCGGCAATGGTGGCGGAGGTGTTGGCGGTGATCCCGCGACGGCCGGTATGGGCGGCACGCCACCTGGCGGCGCCCCAGCGGGAGGCGCTGGCGGAACTGTTGGGGGCGGTGACACCGGCGGGACCGCGGGCGAAGGTGGCACGGCTGGCGCGGCTGACGGCGGCGCCGGTGGTGGTGGCGGAGCTGCCGGCGGCGCCGACATGGGCGGAGCCGCTGGAGAGGGCGGTATGGCCGGAGACGGTGGTGAGGGCGGCGCCCAAGAAGACGGCTGGATAGACCTGTTCAACGGGGTCGACTTGGATGGATGGACGCCGTCAGCTGGTCATGACGGTTTGTTTGCCGTTGGTGAACACGATGGCAGCCCGGTTATTCACGTGTACCCGACTCAGCCGGATCAGAGTAACCAGCCGCAGGCTGCTCTGCGTACGAACGAGTCCTACGGCCATTACGTGTTCCACCTCGAGTACAAGTGGGGTGTGAATCGGTTCGGCGATCGAAAACAGTCTGCGCGCGACAACGGCATCTGTTTCCACATCTGCAACGATCCCGGTAAAGTCTGGCCTGAATCAATTGAGCTGCAGATCGGCAGTCAGGACTGGCCGGGGGACTGGGTGACCGGCAACATCTTCATGCTCGTCGACAAGACCCGGGCGCAGTGGCCCAACACGATGATGGACGGCCAGCGAGTTTTCGCCGAAGACGGCGAGAGGATCAGCATCGGCGCCCCGCAGAGCTACTATAAGGCTCTCGTTCCTTCACCCAATCTGGATGTCGAAGACGATTGGAACACCGTCGAACTCACCGTGCGTGGTGCAGAAGAAGCCGAGTACAAGGTCAACGGAACCGTCGTCAATCGCGTGTTCGATATGGAGTGCGACGAGGGCAACGGCTTCCAGCCGCTTGAAGAAGGGCCAATTGCGTTACAAGCTGAGTTCGCAGAGGTCTACTTCCGCAACGTTCGCATCCAACTGCTGCAATAAGAGCGGCTTGTTTTTAGTTCGACTATTTTTCTAGAGGTCCCCAAAATGTTGAAATCACAACCGCTTTCTTTGCTGCTGATGACGTCCGGTGTTG
>JBNLEN010000113.1:0-21313 GCA_050304975.1 Polyangiaceae bacterium | reverse complement strand
CAGCAGATTGCAAAGAGCTGGCTTCCTGAGACGAAACTTCACAATGCCGTCGCACCTGGTCGAGATCGCGAAACACTACCGCAAATGGCTTGTGGGGTCTGCGTTTGCGCTGACGCAGCAGTTGGATCGCTGCACTGTTGGTCGCCTGCAAGAGCAACTGGTAGCCGCCCACTCCCTTGACGGCGACGACTTCACCGGCACGGATGGCCTGCACGGCTCGCTCGAGGGCGTCCAGGTTGAGGCCTAGCGTGTCGTCAGTTTCCGGGGCACGGCTGAAACGGAGCTGCGGCCCGCACTGAAAGCAGCCGATGGTTTGAGCGTGAAAGCGCCGGTTTGTAGGGTCTTCGTACTCGCGTTGACAAGCTTCGCACAGGGCGAAAGAGTGCAGGCTCGTGCGCTGACGTTCGAACGGAGCGCCCGAGACGATGCTCGCCCGCGGGCCACACTGAGTGCAGCTGATGAACGGGTACTGATAGCGCCGGTCATGAGGAGTGTTGAGCTCCTTCAGGCAATCCCCGCAAGGGGCGGAGTCCCGCGCGAGCACCGCGCGCCGCGCCGGACTTGCAGCGCTGGTTTGAATGCGAAAGCCTTGGCCTGGTGACAGGGCTGGCTCGTCCCGTTGCACGTGCATTCTCCCCGGAGGCGCAGCAGCGCCGTCTGGGAGACGCGTTTCGAGTTGTTGCAGCAGGCTGTTTAGTTGAGCCTTCGAGCCGCTGGCGAGCAATTCAACACCCTGCGGTGTATTTTGAACCCAGCCGTCGAGCCCGCGCTCCGAGGCCAAGCGACAAACCCATGGTCGATAACCCATCCCTTGGGTGATCCCCCTGATTTGTACGCGGATGCTGGCTTGGCTCATAGCGCAAGGGTGAGCGGGCTGATGGGATCGGCTACTCGACGTCGATCTTGTCGATACCGAGGCCAGTGTCGCCGAGTAATTGGCCTTCGGTGCTGCCGCAGCTGGGGCACAGCGTCAGGTGATGCTCCGGCAAGTAAGTCTCTCCGCAGTCGAGGCAGCGAGCCTGCACGTGGGTCAGCTTCAGCTGCAGACTTGCCCCTTCGGCGATGGTGTCCCGAGCGTGCGCTGCGAAGTGAAAGCTCAACGAGTCCGGCTGCAAGGCTTCTGTCTCAGCGATCCAGCCGTGCACGCGCAGGATCTTGTTGGCGCCCTGGGCTTCGGCTTGGCGGAGCACTTCCGCCAGGATGTCTTTGGCTAAGGCTGTTTCGTGCATTTCAATCCTCCAACTGCTCCAGAATGCAGGCGATGCTCGGTTCGATCGCCGCGGCCACCGCTGGGGATAGCTCTTGGGTGTAGGCTCTGGGCGTATCAATTTGCACGCCGACGATACGGACGTCTTGGCAGCCGCCAGGACTGAGTGTGCGAGCCAGCTCCAGCGCTTGCGCCACGCTCACACCATGCGAGGAGACTGAGCTCAGCGCCACTTCCGACAGCTGCTCGGGGCGCAAACACAAGACTTTGGCGCAGCCCGTATCTGCTGAGGCCTCCCCCGGTTCGCCTAGCACGGCGTCGACGAGGATGACGCGCTTGACGTTTTCCAGCAGCGGGAACAATTGGGTGGCGTCTGTCAGCTGGTGCAGTTGCACGCCCGGGGGCGGGGATTGCTTCAGGCGCTCCAAGATGTGCAAGCCGACGCCGTCATCGCCGGCGGCGCGTTGTCCGATGCCGATCACGCGGGCGTTGACGGTCACGCTTTGGCCTCTTCGAACTTCAATTTCAAGAAATGGGTCGAACAGGAGATGCAAGGGTCATAATTGCGAACGGCTTGTTCGGCGCGCCAGCTGGCGTCCTCGTGGGGCATCTGGGACAAGTCACCGCCCATCTGCAACAGATCTTCTTCGATCGTGCGCTGATTCTGCGAAGTGGGCGGCACGATCTTGGCGCTCTGGATCAAACCCTGGGCATCGATTTCGTAGCGGTGATAGAGAATGCCGCGGGGCGCCTCCGTGCAGCCGTAGCCAACGCAGTCAGCGGCAGTCGCTGTCGTCACCGGAACCGCTGCTTGTGGCGGGCGCTGGTAGTGCTCGATGATTTCAATCGCGTCGCTGAAGGCCTGGGCTGTTTCAGCCGCGCGCACCATCAAGCTCTTGAACGGATTGTTGCACGGTGGGGTCAAGTGGACGCGTTTGCAGGCCGCCTGAATATCCGCGTTTAACACTTCGAAGTTGAGGTTGAAACGCGCCAGCGGTCCACAAAAGTACGAACCACGACCTTTGATTCGGCTGTGTAAGGCCGTCGAGTGCTCGAGGTGGAGTTCTTCAAAGTGCTGGTCATACTCGCGCGCGGAGATGTGCAAACCGCGGCTGGACACGATGTCACCGTCATACGCTGGGTAGCGCTGCCCGTTGTGCAGTGCGACGAACTCGTAGTCGCGTTCGAAGTCTGGATATTCCAGCGTGCCAAACCACGTCAGGCTTTCGAGCGCCGCGTCCCGAGCCCAGCGCAGCTCCGGCAGGAGCGCGCCCAGTTCGGGCTCTTTGGGCACGCGGTAGAAACCGCCCACCTTGACGTTGATCGGATGGATTTCCCGGCCTCCCAAGGTTTCGACGATCTGGTTGCCGGCTTTCTTGATGCGCAGTCCGGTCTTGACTTGGTCGGGGTGGTCTTTGGCCAGACTGAGTGCGTCTTGGTAGCCGAGGAAGTCCGGCAGGTGCAGCATGAACATGTGCAGCGCGTGGCTTTCGATCCATTCGCCGCAGTAGAGCAGTCGCCGCAATTGCACCAGCTGCTGTGGTAGCTGCAGGCCAATGGCATCTTCGACTGCTCGACAAGCGCTCATCTGGTAGGCCACGGGGCAAATCCCGCAGATGCGGGCGGTGACGTCTGGCGCCTCCAATAAGGAGCGCCCCTGAAGGAAGCCTTCGAAGAAGCGCGGTGGCTCGAAGATGGAGAGTTTGACGTCCGTCGCGCGACCCTCATCCAGCACGATCGTCAGGGCGCCTTCGCCTTCGACACGGGCCATGTAGTTGACTTCAATCGTGCGTGCCATGTGACCTACCCTTGCGGCTTGTACTTGGACTGATCAGCTCTTCGAAGCTGCACCAGCTGTGTGGTTTTGACCATTTCTTGAAAGCCGGCGGTGTTGACGTTGAAGGTGCTGGCTAAACGCTCAATTTCTTCTGGGCTAGCCCCGGCATCCAAGAGCACCCGCACCATGGACTCAGGGTTGGGGGTGTGGCTAGGGCCATAGCAGCCAAAGCAACCCCGTTGGTAGCGGGGGCACAGAGCACCGCAACCGGCGTGCGTCACCGGACCCAGGCACACGGATTGTCCGGTCACCAAGACGCAGGGCACACCTGCAGCCTTGCACTCCACACAAACGCTGTGTTGCGGCAGATCGGGCAGGCTGCCGTTGGCGAGCGCGACCAGCAAGCTGAGCAGCTGTTGTTTGTTGATCGGGCAGCCGCGCAGCTCAAAGTCGACTTTGACATGGTCGGAGATGGGCGTGGATGTCTCGAGGGTCTGAATGTACTCGGGGCGCGCATAGACCGCGCTAATGAACTGCCGATGGTCCCGATAGTTCTTGAGGGCTTGGATCCCACCAGACGTCGCACACGCGCCAATCGCGACCAAGAACTTCGATTGTCGCCTGATCTGTTCGATCAACTCGAAGTGCTCCGGTGCGCAGATCGACCCCTCGACCAAGCTGACGTCGTATGGGCCTTCGAGTTTGGCGCGGGTGGCTTCGGGAAAATGCGCGATATCCACCAGCTCAGGCACCATCAACAGCTCATCTTCGCAGTCCAACAGGCTGAGCTGGCAGCCGTCGCATGACGCAAACTTCCAGACGGCCAGCTTGGGCTTCTTGTTCGGGGTTCGCGCAGGGGATTGCTCAACGTCCATATCAAAGCTCCCGGACGCGCATCAGATCGACCACGCTGGGGTAGGGAAAAACGGGCCCATCCTTGCAGATGAAATGGGGCCCTAGCTGGCAGTGACCGCAGCGAGCCACGGCGCACTTCATGTTGCGCTCCAGACTCAGATGAAGATCGCTAGGAGCGACGCCCTGCTCAATCAAGCCCCGCGCGGCGAAGCGCATCATCACCTCGGGACCGCAGAGGAGCGCACAGACGTTATCCGCGTCCAGCTCCAAGCGTTCAATCAAGCGGGTGACGACCCCGGTGCTGCCATGCCAGTCCGAGTCCGCGCGGTCCACCGTGGCCATCACCCGTAGGTGCTGCTGCCAACGTGGGTGTTCGTCGGCATAAAGGAGTTCCCCGGGTGAGCGCGCACCCACCAGCACAGTTACACTCTGGAAGTCTTGGGGGGCAGCCACGGCTCGGTAAATCACGGGGCGGAGCGGTGCGAGTCCAATCCCTCCAGCGACGATCAGCAGCTGTTTGCCCCGTGCGGTCTGCCAGGGCCAGCTCTTTCCAAACGGGCCCCGCAGGGGTACGGCATCACCGACCTTCAGCTGGCTCAGCTGCTTCGTGACTCTGCCCACGACCCGGATGGTGTGCCACAGCTCACCCACAATCTCGGGATCACTGCTGATGCTAATCGCGCTCTCGCCGGCGCCAAAAGCGTACAGCATGTTGAACTGTCCAGCCTCGAACCGGTACCAGTCTGGCGTTTGCAGTCGGAAGCTGAACGTATCTGCTGATTCGTTCCGCCGCTCCAACACACGGCAGAGGATTGGCTGTTCAAAGGCACGGGCCTGCATGGCGTTACCTGTACACGTCCAGCTGGTGGAGGCGTGCACGCTGCAGCCGGAGGTGCGCTTGCTGCAACAACGCCTTCGTGAAGGTGTAGGCAAATTCAGTGTCAGCCTGCATCTTGTCCTGCAGGCAGCGGGCTTCCACGGAAAACAACAGGGCAGATTCCAGGCAACGGCAATCCAGGTGCCATTGGCTATCGCCGAACAAGATGCGCCAACCGATCACTTCCCCCTCTTCCAGGGTTTCAAATCCAACCACTCCGCGTCCTGGGGATTCGACCTCCAGACGCAGCTTCCCGGATCGAAGCAGGTAGAGGCGGCGCGCCTCGGACCCCTCACGGAACAGAAACTCTCCCTTCTTTACCCGCTCGTTGCGGATGCACGTAGCCAGAAACGCGGCGTAGCGCTCCGGGAGCTGCTTGACAAAGGGATGGGCGGCGAGTGAGCGCGTCAAGTTTTCTGTTTTCATGCTTCCCCCGACGTTTCTGTGGATGTGGTCGTGCTCTGCAAAGCAGCGAACTCCTCACGCAGGTCAATCCCGGCAGGACACCAGGTGATGCAGCGCCCGCAACCGACGCAGCCGGAGCTGCCGAACTGATCATGCCAACGACTGAGCTTATGCGTGAGCCACTGCCGGTAGCGGCTTTTGATGCTGCTACGCACGGCGCCACCGTGCAGTTGACTGAAACCATCCGTAAAGCAGGAGTCGTGCACTTGGAGGTGGTGCGATTCATCGCTGCCCAGTGGAGTATGCTCTTGAGTTGTCGTGCAGAAGCACGTGGGGCAGGTCAGCGTGCAATTGCTGCACGAAAGGCAGCGCTCGGCTACGGCATCCCAGCGCGGATGCTCTGGATCGAAATCACAGCGCGCGGACAAACTCGATTCGTTTCTGGCTTGAAGCTGACTTTGCGTGCGCTCGATCACTGCGTTGGCCGCGGCCACGTCAGCCTCGGCTGCGAGCGGCAGCGAAAGTTGGCCCAGCAGGTCGCGCCCGCGATCCGTGTGGGCGCTGACAATAAAGCGCTGCTCCGGCTTCAGCACCTCCGTCAGGCTGAGATCAACGCCGTGGGTGATGCGAGGCCCCGTGCCTTGGCTGGCACAAAAGCAGTTGCCGCCCGCCTTGCTACAGTTGACACCAATCAGCAGCAGATCTTGGCGCCGTTGCTGATAGCGAGGATCCGGGTGGGCGCCGTCGCTCAAGACCACATCCAAGGTGCCGAGCGCGGCAACGTCACAGGCGCGAACCCCAATCACGGCACGTCGTGCGGACACGATTTCGGACGGGAGCACGCTCAGCCCGTCTTTTGAACGCCGGATCCCCCAGAGCCGCTCACGGGGCGGTTGCAGCAGGCGGCGCAAGGAATGGGGGCCGACGTTGTAGTGGAAGTACGCGTCGCGCTGCTCAGTCTTTTTGGATACGGCCTCTGTGGATACGGCCTCTGTGGGCACGACCCGATAGTGGCCAGGACGTTGCTCATCTGTAACCCCGCGCGGCAGCTGGTCTACGCTGCTGATAGAGTCCAGCCCGATCGCTTCGTCTGCCAGTTGTGGCCCGATGGTTTCATAGCCGCCGCGCTGCAGCGCATCCATTAGCTGCTGTAGTTGCACGACTGACATGACTCGAGCTGACATGGCGCTACCGACGAGGGTCATAGCAAACCCGCGCACGAGGTAGTAGCAAACAATCCGCGCGCCTTCAGGGCCGCACCAAGAAACGCTCAGCTCGGCTTCTTGGCGACGATGAAGACGGCCTTGTCGGCGCCGGGGCGCCAACGATAGTCCAGCTCGAAGCCTGCGTTGGTGATGGCCTCTTGCAGCTCATCGGCGGTGAACCAATCCGTATGGGGAAATAGGCCAACGTACGAGCCCGCCTGGACGACGTATTTGAAGACGCTGCTGATTTCACGCATGCAAACGGTGCTGGTGACCAGGACGCCCCCGGGCTTCAGCCACTCAAAGGCTTGGGACAGGGCTTGTTCCTTGTTTGGAAGCAGATGCAGGACGCTGAGCATCAACACCATATCTACCGAGGCCGCAGATAGCTGAATTTCGTGGATCGGCGCTCGTTCGAAGAACACGTTGTTCACGCCGGCGGCGGCGGCTTTTTCCTTGGCGATGCTGAGCATCCGCGCGGAGATGTCATAGGCGCGGATGCGCTTGACGTGGGGCGAGTGAAGGATGGCCGTGGAGCCAGTTCCGCAACCGAGCTCCACCAGCTCCATCTCTGGGCGCAGGTGGCTTTGTGTGATGCGTAGCTTTTTTTCGTAGCTGGCCGGATCCTCGATCGGCTGTTTGGAGTAGCGGACCGCGATTCTATCCCAAAAACGTGCCGACGGCCTCATCGGGCTAGGAGATAGTGCTATGCCCCGCCGGCGCAAGGTTATTTGCGCAATTGTCTCTGGGGGCTAGGTTTGCGCCGGTAGTCCAGGAGATTCTTGCCCAAGGCGGGATCTGGGAGAAACGTTAGTCGTGAAGCTATTTCGCTGTAAGGGGTGTGGACACCGAGTCTTCTTTGAAAACCATCAGTGCCTTCGGTGTGGAGCGAGTCTTGGGTACGACAGTCGGCGCCAACAACTGCTGACACTCGAGCGCGTCTCGGGGCAGGCAGGTCAGCCAGACGCGACGTATCGCCAATCCCCAACAGAGGATGGAGTCGAGCCTCGCCAAGGCCGCTATCGGTATTGTGTTAACGCCGGCTACCGCGCCGGCTGCAATTGGTTGATCCAGTGCGAGGCGGAGCAGGAGCCAGCAGAGGAGCACTGTGAAAGCTGCAGGTTGACTCGCGTTCGCCCGAATGACGCGGATGAGAATGCCCGCGACGGCTGGCTGGAAATCGAGCGTGCCAAGCGGCGCCTTTTGTACACGCTGTATGATCTGGGGTTGCCCGTGAGCGGCAAGACTGACGAGACGCCGCACGGTCTAGCCTTCGAGATCTTGAGAGGGACGGAGCAGGCCCCGGTGACGACGGGACACGCGGAAGGCTTGATCACCATCAATGTGGCAGAGGGGAACTCGAGCTTTCGAGAGAATCAGAGGGAGAAGCTTGGCGAAGCCTATCGAACAGTCTTGGGTCATCTGCGTCACGAGATCGGGCACTATTATTGGAATGAGCTGGTGCGCGAGGACGAAGAATGGCTAGCACGGGTTCGAGAGCTGTTTGGCGACGAGCAGCTGAGCTATCAGGAGGCCATCGAACGGCACTATAGCCAAGGCCCGCCTCCAGGTTGGGACAACGAGTTCATCAGCGCGTATGCCAGCATGCATCCTTGGGAGGATTGGGCGGAAACTTGGGCGCACTACCTACACTTGGTCGACACGATGGAAACCGCTAGCGCTTACGGTGTGGCGGCAACCGCGCCTTCTGCGTCCGGAACTCAAACCCGCGTGGTGGCCAGCCACCCGCAAGAGTTGGACTTTGAGCAGCTGCATGATGGCTGGTACTCACTGACCTTCGTGCTCAATAGCCTGGCGCGCAGCATGGGGGCTCACGACCTTTACCCGTTTTCGATCAGCGAGCCAGTGAGTCAAAAGCTCAGACTGATTCATGGCTTGATCCGGCAAGTCGAATCTCGGCCTTCCCCCTCTGCTATCTAGTTCAGGCGCGGTGGTCAGGTACTGTTGCCAAGTGTGGTGTACATGCGCTCGAACGAATCCTTTGGGGGATGACTACGCTCTTCGCACGAAGCACACAGTGCCAAACCCAATTGCTCCAGAGCTGGCGTAGAGAGGGTCGCCTCGCCGCAGGCCGAGCAGTTGCAGGGGATCAGAGGACGGTTGCGCGTGACGTCACCCCGGGTGATGACTCCGACAATCAGCTCGTCCCAGCGCATCACCGGTAGGCAATCCACGTCATACTGATCCATCAGGCGCTCGGCTTCGCTGACCGTAGCTTGGTCGCTGACGAAGATCAGATTTCTACTCATGACCTGCTCTACCAGAGCGTCAGGAGGCGCCGCCTTCAGCTCATCTACGGAGACAACGCCGGCGACTCCGTCGCCGTCGGTAACGATCACGTGGTGCACCTCACGCCGCTGCGCTTCGGACTCTGCCCAACGCGCACGCTCTTGTGTGCCTACCATGACCGGATTCTTGGACATGTAATCAACCACGAACCTCATACGAGTACGCTTCCTTTCTACGAACCCCCCTCTGGGCCCCCGATACTTAGAGTTGCATCTTTCGGGCCAGATTCAGCAGCTATTGAACGCGCCGAATTCCGGGCCCCCAAATGCCGTGACCAGATTGAAACGGCACTGGAGTCTGAGGCGTTGAGCCTCGGGTGTGACGTGTTGGCACGTCAACGTTAACCCACGGTCAGTCGCGGATTTTCCTCCGGCCCGCACTGGGGTCGGTTGCGTCGAGGTAACCTGGGAACCATTGTTCTGATTCCTAGCCGGTGGTTCAGCCTTGGTCGCAATTGCCAGAATGGTACGTTTGCGCGCGCAAACCCTGCAGCTGCGCGCGCGAACTACGCGCGCGCGCATCCGCTGTCGTCGCTTGCCTAGTCGGTTTGGAGGTACCCAATTTCCCGGCGCATTTGCATGGCTGGGGGACTGATCCAGAAGGTCAGAAGGTCCGAAACCGTAGGCTCGATCTGTTCAGGGGTCAGACCAAACAACGCAGAGCCGCGCGACTTGAGCAGACCGATGCAAGAGGTGTCATCCGCCAGCACCAGGGCCAAGCGGAAGGCTGCGCGATCGAGCTCGCCGAACAAGGCTGAGAGATCTGCTGGGCGTTCCGCCAGGTAGCGTTGACACGCCTCTTCGAAGCGGCCTTTGGCCAGCCAGGGTACAGCCTTGGCGACGCGTTGACTCGTGTCGGCGACTTGCTGCGGGGTGAAACCACGGGCGGAGAGATTACCTCCGGAAACGTTGGCTGCAGCCGAAAGCAGCAGCTCCGTCTGGTGATGGCCCAAGGCCGCCAATACCGGGCTGCCGAGCGCGATGCTCGTCAGGTGACGAGCATAACAGAAGACCTGCTGCGCGGCGCTCAGGGATGAGCAGCTTGCGGGGAGTACGATGCCGAGTGGGTCGGTCAGCACCAGATCCGCACTCGTTTCCTGCGGGGCGACGTACAGGTCGACCTCCGCAATCCCGAATGCGCGGGCGAGGCGGTCCAGCATCGGGCGCAGGGGGTGACCACTTCGAGCCGTCAAGCGGTCCTTGGGGCTGAGTCCCCGACGCTGCAATCCAGGGTCGATGATCTTGGGCACTAAGGAGGCCAGCTGAGTCAGCAGGGCTCGCACGCCTTCCGGCATTCGTGCGTCACGCAGGGCCGCACCCAAGGCGCCGGGGCCGACGCTGAGGTTGGGCGCGTGCAGCGCCCGCGTTTGCCGCGTGCTCCAGAGCGATTGCTGTAGGTCATTCGCAGCGCCGAGCAGTACCAGTGAGCCGACGCTGAGATTGGCTTCGGCGTTCATGCCGAGCGCCTCAAATGCTTGAGAGAGCCCGTGCCAGGTTTCGGCTCGGCTGGGGGCAAGTTGCAGTAGCTTGTACAGCTCTGGCAGTGCTACCTGGTATTGACGCGCCCGCAACAAGCGCTCAGCGAGTTCCTGCTGCAGGGCGAAGTCCCCTGGCGCCAAACTGAGTCCGAACTTGAGTGCGGCATAACCCTCGTTGGCGTTTTGCAGGCGATCGAGCCAAACCCTGCCTAGCTCGAGCAAGGCGCGCGCTTTTTGCTCAGTCGGGGCTTGCGTGTCACAAAACGAACTCAAAGCGGAGGCATACAAGGACCAATCGGCGTCCTCTCCGGCTTGCTCTTGCTTCTCCAACAAGCGAACCAGATCTTTATCCGCGCCGACGTCTTCCACACCCGACAGCGAGACCGCTTCGGTGAGTGAGTTCAGGGCATCTTCCAGGTTACCGGCGTCGCGCTGGAGGCGGCCCAGCGTGGTCAGTGCTTGGGCTCTCTCCAGACCTTCACTGCTGTCGGCCCAGGCCAAGGCCGTGCTTTCTGCATCTGCTCCATTGGTTTCGATCTCGATCGCCAGCAAGCGGCGCAGGGCCTGGTGCTCCGCGGGCGCGTAGCGCAACACGTCTTGCAATAGCTGGGCGGCGTCTTCGCTACGATTCAGACGTTCGTGATAGAGTTCCGCCAACCTCAGGCGCGCGGCCGTCGCAGTGGCGACGTCGGGGTTGGTCTTGAGCGCCAGGTTGAAGCTCTCGGCCGCAGCCGACCACTGCCGATCACGAACGTACAGCTCTGCCAGCTCGAGCAGCGTGGCGGTGTGGTCCGCCGCTCCCTTCGCAGAGCGAGTCAAGGCGCTGATGGCCGCACCAATATCGTTGCGCGAGTCGGCCAGTAGCCGAGCGATCGAAATCCAATGCCCGGCGCGCATCTCCGAGTCGCTGGTGGTATGCGCCGCCGTGGTGAGTGCGCTGATCAGCTCGTCGATTTGGCCCAACTCGAGCATCACACCTTTGAGTTGTTGAGCGCTTTGCGCGTCGTCCGGGTTGACGCTGATGGCTTGCTGCAGAAGCTCCGCTGCTTCGAGCGAGCGTCCGGCGGCGTGTTCATAGCTAGCCGCGCGACGCAACAAAGCCGAGGCGCGAACCGGGGCATGTACCACGGCAGCTTCTGCCTTGGCGGCTTCGCGCATCAGATCCACGTCGCTGGAGAGCTCCGCTAGGCGGGTCAAGCCGCGGGCCGCGGCGAGATTTTCTGCGTCCTCTTCGAGCGCTGGTCGGTGCTGCTCGATCGCTTCTGTTGGGTTGCTGGTTTCCAGGTATTCCGCCAGTCGCGTGCGGCGCGCAGCTCGTTGCACACCGCGGCTGCGGCGCGCCCAACGCGCATCTACTTCAGCCAAGCTTGCTGCGTCGCCGGTAGTCAGCGCCACGATCTCGAGTCCGATCAGAGCTCGCGGATCTTCCGGCTGTTGGTTGAGAATGGCCAGCGCGGCATCGCGCTGAAGCTCACTCGCGCTGCGATCGCGCGCAGCGATTCTCGAGACCTCCCGCAATGCTGCGACGCGCTCTTCACTGGAGGTCAAAACGTTGCTCTGTTGGATCAGCGCCTGGGCGAGTTCGTTGGTTCGCCCTTCGAACTCGTTCAGACGTTCGAGGGCGATCAACGCGCCGCGGTGGTCGGGAGCCAATGCCAGGACCTGTTGGTACCAGGCGATGGCGTCGTCGTGTCGCCCCAATTCGCCTTCGTAGAGCTCCGCCGCGAGCAAGGAGTACCAAAGCTGCGGGGCCGGGTCGTTGGTGAGTTGGCCCAATTGCGGGATATCGTCCACGAGATCTTGCGCCTGTCCGAGGCGCCCAAGACAGCGCAAGCGTCCAAGTCTTGCTGGGAGCGATTGAGGTTCGCTGGTCAGGGCTGCGTCATAAGCGTTCAAGGCCCCTTCCGCGTCGTTCAGGATGAACTCTCGAATCTGCCCGAGTTCGATTGCGGTGGTGTGATGAGCATCCGGCTCGAGCGCGGGCAAGCGTTGCTCCAGGTGTTCGGCCAAGTCATCGAAGCGACCGGCAGCGGCCAAGGCGCGCTCGAGCGCGTGGGTGGCTCGGGCCGACGGAGCCGCATCGTAGGCTCGACGGTAATAGTCCAAGGCCAAGTCCCGATTTGCGAGCTGGTCCTCGATCACCCGCGCTGCCGTCAGCAGCTTCTGCGACTTGTCCGCGGCATTTCCTGGCAACTCCACCTCGTGCTCCAGCACGACGACCAGTTCTTCGTAGCGGCCGGCACGACGATGCAAGCGCGCCAGTGCCGCCAGCGTGGGCCGATGGGTGGGGTTGAGAGCGCGCACTTTCTCCAGCAACGACAGCGCACGCGCCTCGTCCTCAAGCACTCGCTCGCACAGCTCTGCGGCGCGCAACATCAGCTCGATCTTGCGCTGTTCATCCGACACCAAGTCGGTTTCGCGTTCGAGCAGATCCACCGCCTGCTTAGCCTCACCGGTCTTTTCTGCCAAACGTTGGGCCCCGCGTAGAGCGCCGCGGTGGCTGCCGTCTAGCTTGAGCACGCGCTGGTAAGCGTTCAGAGCTGCCGTCGGCGCCGATAGCAGATGCTCGTGGAGCAGCGCGGCTTCCAGCAGATGAAAGATGGCTTCGTCTTGGTCTGCGCTGAGGTCAGCGGCGCGCTCGTGCAGTTCAACGAGCTCGGGAAATCGCTGCTGGGCGTGGAGCAAGCGGGCCAGGCTTCTGAAGGCCCCTTCATGCATCGCTGACAGGCTCAACACCGCCTGATGCTGTTGGATTGCCGCTTCGACGTTGGAGAGTTCTCGCTCGTAGATGTCAGCTAGCTCCACGTGCAGTTGCACGCGCAGTTCGACGTCGTCCGTTGCTCGCTGTTGCGTTTCCAGCTCTGTCACGAGCGATTGCCAGTCGCCGTGTTCGCGGTAGAGCGCGGCCATGGCTGAGGCGGCGAGGGGGCTCTGCGGGTTGAGCGCGCGCGCCTGGTGCAACCATTTGATGGCCTCGGGCAGGTCCCGACGGCGAGTGTGATGCAGGTCAGCGAGGGCCAGACGCAGCTCAGTACGCTGCGCGGGATCTGCAGTGATGGCGTCGAGGCGCTGCAGCGTGCGCGCCGTCGCGTCGTGATCTCCCATGCGACCATAGAGCCCGACTAGACGTTTGAGCGGCGCCGGATCTTCTGGCGATTCAGAGGTCGCTTGCTCTAGCAGCGTGATCGCTTGCGCTGTGTCCCCCAAGCGTTCGGCGAGCAGATCAGCAGCAGCTGACAGAGCCAGCGTGCGCAGTCGAGGGTCCGTCAGCAGCTCGACGCTGTGGCGCTCGAGCGCGGCGGCATCGCCAAAACGGCGCGCCTCGAGGTGCAATCGGATGGCGTGCAGCAACGCCGCCGAGCCCATCGAGTCCGCTTGGAACGCGCGTTCATACCACGGGATTGGGGTTTCGCCGCGGACGGCATGAAGCTCCGCGTTGCGCGCTCGGGTCGCCAGTCTGGCAGCGAGCAGCCCAGGATCTTGCTCGGCCAGGTTCGCCTGGGTTTCCATGATGCGCCTGAGGCCAGCATGGTCACCGTCACGGAGCGCTGCGCGTGCCAGGGCGCGCAAGCTGGCAGCATCACCGGGGATCTGTTTGAGCACACCTTGATAGGCAGCCCGTGCTTCTGGTCCCTGAGACAGACTTTCTTCAAAGATCAGCGCTCGCTCGAAATGCAGGGCCGCGCGTTCATCTGGTAGCTCGGTGAGTGACGCCTCTTTTGACAGAGCGTCGAGCGCGGCTTCCCAGTCTCCTCGCAAGGTGAGAACGCGACGCAGACCAGAGATGGTTGGTAGGTGACGCGGACGCAGGGTTTGGGCTGTTTCGTAATGTTCGAGAGACGCCTGCAGATCTCCCAGGGGGTACTCGTAGAGGCGGGCGCACTCATAGTGCAGTCGGGCTTTTCGTCCGCGATCTTTGGTGACTTCGAGCTCGGCCTTGCAGTGCTCAATCAATTCTTCGCACACTGCCTCACGGTCAGAAATTTCCGGGGCGAGGAGTTCGGCGTCGGCGGGGGGGCGGTAGGCTTCGGGATGAATCGAAAGCGACGTCGGTATCGACGGCGGTGAGGGGATCTGCGTTCCGTTTGAGTTGAGTCGCGGCGCCTCTTCAGTCTCGAGCTCCGCATCGAGTTCAACCGCGTCCTCCACATCATTCGCAGGGGCTGCTTCGCGAGGTGGAGGTTTGGCGCGTCGTGAGGGCGGGGGACGCGGGACGCGGGCAGTATTGCTCGAACTTCCCCTCGGTGAGGGCGGTCGCGGGCCACGCGGAATCGACACGGCGGCGGCTTCTCCCGCCGGTGGGACCTTGGAAGATGGCTCCATTACGGGACAGCATAGCCCAACAAATCAGGAACTCCCGTTTGCCCACGACAAACCAGAGCATTCTGTCACAGTGGTAACGCACCAAGTCGTCTGCTGGAATACACGGGATGCGAGTAACGCACCACCACTCCGAAGTGGCGGGGTGGGTGGGAGAACTCACCAGCAGATCAAACGCTTCTCAATAGCAGCGTCATGTAAACGCAGAAACCGCCAAGCAGCAAAGCTCCCTCGAGTCGGGTGATGCGCATGCCGCTCTTCATCAACGGGAACATCAGTAGCGACGCTCCTAACATCCACCAGTTATCTCGGCTGATCACCTCTGCGGGCACCGGCAAGGGTTGAATGAGCGCGGTGGTCCCCAGGATCCCCAGGACGTTGAAGATGTTGGAGCCAACCACATTGCCGACTGCCAACTCATCCTGTCCGCGCCGGGCAGCCACCAGAGAAGTCACCAGCTCAGGCATGCTCGTACCAGCCGCGACGACCGTCAATCCGATGACGGCGTCCGTCACGCCCAGGCTACTCGCGATGCCGACAGCGCCGCGCACCAGCGCAGTGGACCCGCCTGCCAACAGCGTCACCCCGAGCGCCAGCGCCACCAGGTTGAAGATGAGAGCGCTACGCCCCACTCGGCCAAACGACGCCGTGGCCACCTCCTCGAACTCGGCTTGCTCGGCGGTGGTGGCTGCTTGCCGCCCAACCCAGACGGCATAGGCAATGAACGCAACCATGGCAGCGAGCAAGAAGCCCCCTTCGAGGCGATCGACGTAGGAATCGCGAGACAGCAGGTGCAGCTGGAACGAAGCCAACATCATCACTGGCCACTCCAGGCGCACGGTATTGCCTTGAATGCGCAGCGGATGGACCAGCGCCGTCAAGCCCAGGATGGCGCCGATGTTGAACAAGTTGGAGCCGACGACGTTGCCCATCGAAATCCCTGGGCTTCCTCGGAGCGCGGCCTGGGTGGAGACCACGAGCTCAGGCATCGACGTGCCCGCCGCCACGATGGTGAGCCCA
This sequence comes from Polyangiaceae bacterium, assembly GCA_050304975.1. Classification (GTDB taxonomy): domain Bacteria; phylum Myxococcota_A; class Polyangia; order Polyangiales; family Polyangiaceae; genus SZUA-265. Next base: position 5,860 of record JBNLEN010000113.1, on the reverse strand, counting down.
ATGACCGCGGGCGTTACCCGCGCCAGCAACGCGATGCCGCTGGCTCCGCGGACCAGCGCTTCACCGCCGCCCACCAGCAGAGCCAAGCCGACGAGAACGAGCAACCAATCGAAGATCACGCGCGCTGCTCTGGCACCAGGCCGGGCTGCGAGCAAGTAAATCCGTCATCGCGCCGCGGACAGCCCAACCCGGCTGAATAAGTGGCAGCACTGGCGTACCCTACGCGCCCTTGTAACTCAACACCGGGCGCAGGCGCCGCTCGATGCGCGTCAATTCTTTTTGGGAGCGCATCACCGCGGCGATCGGCTTGTATGCGGAAGGAGCTTCGTCCACGAGACGCTGGCTCAGCCCTGCATCGAACCAGATCCCGCGCATTTCGCGCTCGAGTTTTGCCACTGTGACGCGCCGCCTAGCGACGCCACGACTCATGCTCCGACCGGCGCCGTGCGAACTCGATCGGAGTGCCGCTTCGCAGCCGCGCCCCGTCACGATGAAGCTCTCGGCGCCCATCGACCCGGGGATGATGCCGGGTTCCCCATCTTCGGCGGACATGGCCCCTTTGCGGTGAACCCAGAGCAGTTGCTCGTCGTGCAGTTCTCGGCGCACGAAGTTGTGCGTGCAAGTGACCAGGCTATGCCAGTCGGCTTCCGTTTGAAATAGACCGTGCAATGCCTCGACTGCCGCCTGCAGGATGATGCGTCGACTGTGCTCAGCGAACGTCCGCGCAACTTCGTGATCCGTCAAGTAAGCTTGGCCCGCATTGCTCTCTGCGTGCAGCGCGCGCAAGCCACCGGGAATCGCGTCGGCCTGTTTGAGGTGGTGTTGTTTCACGGCGGGGCCGAGCGCGCGCGAGCCCGTGTGCACCATCAGCCACAGCTGCCCGTCCTCGTCTGCCTGCAGCTCGAGAAAGTGATTGCCACTCCCAAGAGTACCGAGTTGCACGCAGCTGCGCCGCAAGAGTTTCTGCAGCGCAGGGGTCGATAGCTGCGCTTGGGCTAGCTCCGGCGGGAGCTCTCGTTTCTGACGATGGCGGTTGGTTGGAACGACTTCAGCGAACGCTTGCAGGATGCGCCCCGCCGAATGCCGGTTGACGACGCCCGCGTGGGTCGAGAGCGGGACTGCGGCCATGCCGCAGCCGATGTCTCCACCCACCGCGTCAGGAAGGAGCAGTGAGCGTGCGGCAACCACAGCGCCGATGCAGACGTTGTCCGCCAGGTGCACATCTGGCATCAGCGCGATTTGCGCGACGTCATCAACTCGGGCCAGGCGCTCGACGGAGCGCCGGACCTCGTCCGAGAGTGGTTGCGGCAACCACGCGCGCACCTGGTTAGGGAGTTTGTTGTCGCTGAATTGGCTCATTGGCTTTCCCCCAGTAGTGGCAGCACCCGGAATGCGAGGTCGGGAGTGCGTTTGCGGTGGATCTCGGCAGCGACCTGCTGTCGCAGCCAGGAGCGCGCGCCGTCGAGGGCGGAGTGTATTTCGTCGAGTTGATGCATGTCGGTGGGTTCGCCTGTTGACAGCACGACGAGCAGGCGTGCGGCGTCGGGGCCAGGCAGTACGGTTTGCACGAACAGCTCGTGCAGGCGGGGATCAGCCGCGTCTCCTAGGGCGAGGCTGACTATCTCTTCAACTTGGGCGCATAGCTGCGCGAGTTTGTGGTCTTGTTTGGATGTGGTTCTAATTCGGTGTTTCACTGATGGTGTTTCCGTGCCTCAATGGCAGATCGATCCCGTGCGCTGCCGTCGGTGACAGCGCCAGTGAGCCTCGGGACTGCGACTCCAAAACGCACGGCGCGCGGTTCCGGTGCGAACAACAACGCACCAGCTCTGCAGTGGTTAGAGCAACCACCGCAAATGAGAGCTTTCGCGCCGGACCATCAACGAGGATGCCAGCTTAGAAAGACGCGCTCAGCGGGACGCAAGTAGGAGGCTCAACGGACGGACGCTATGTGCAATCGGGTTCATCGTTGTATCCTCCTTTCCTGCGCGAAGCGCGCAACAGCCGGGAGTGTGCGCTCGCGTGGCGCTCAAGTCAACCGCAATAAAGCCAAACGGTTCGAACCCAGTGCTTGCGCAAGAACGGCCTGGGTGCGTTTGGGAAGAGCTGTGAAGCTCGTGCGTTCGTCAGGTCCCCAGCGCACTCGACTGGAGGACATCATGGCTCAAGCAACTGTTACTCCTCTTCATAGCCAGCGTCGGTGAAGAAGCCATCGATGCTTGGCTCTTGCAAACATTCCAACGTTGGCATCACCTGAGTTAGGCTGCGGCCATGCAGCGGGTGGTTCGTTGGCTGATGTGGGTGGGCGGAGTGACGTCAGCGCTGGGGGGTTGCGGCGGCTCCGCGCCCAGCCGCGTCCCTGAAGTCGCCGGTCGAGCGAGCGAGACCAACAAGACTGAGGTGTCGGTCGCGCCCGCGCAGGAGCTGTCTGAAGCCCCGAAGCGGCGCGCATCTCAATGGAGCTTTTGGCCGCTGTCGTCTGAATCGTTTTCTCCGGTCCAGATATTGGCTGGACCCAACAACTCCGTGACGATCCTTTGGCTTGCTAACGATCGCCCAAGCATCTCAGACGAGCCCGCGGACATTGAACGGGCTGCTCAGGAGGAACACTCGGCCCTCGAGAACTTCGAGTTCAGGGAGCGCTCGCGGCTGGCGTCTACATGGCGGCATCCGATGCGTATCGGAGCCTTTGAGCGCCCCGTCGCTGCGAGCGGGCCCGAGGATTCTGTGCTTGTCGTGGGCAATCGAGTGACTGGGGTGGGAACCATCCAAGACGAGTCGCTGGGGCCGATAGTGGAGATCTCGACTGAAGGCGTGCTGCGGCAACTGGATCCCCAGGGCAAGGTTGTCCGAGAGCGGATCCTTCCGAGTCTTTGGATGAGCAGCGTCTTGCACAGCGGTAAGACGAGCTTCATCTTGGAACACCAGGATGATCCCAACGCCGGCAAGCTGGCGTACGATCTCTCGCTGCGCGTGGTTGGGAGCGAGGAGCGCGAAGTGGGGTTGATAAGGTCGGGGTCGCAGGTGGCGTGCCCGATCGTTGCTTTACCAGACGGAGGCATGCTCGTGGGAGCGCCATTCGGCGTGATGACAGGGCCAGAGCAGACGAGTCAGTTCATCTGGCTTTCTGTCGACGGCTCTCGGCGCTTTACACGTGAGGTCGTGGGCGCCACCCGCAGCTTCGGAGACAACGACTCTCTCGCGATGGCTATCACGACAACGGGCAGCGTTGCGGTTGCCATGCGTTGTTTATTTGAAACTCAACTACAACAGCCTGACACGCACCCGATCGTCCTTAGCGGCACCGCCTTTGAGAAGGAGACTCATGATTTGTGCCTTTGGCAGTATGATCTACAAGGCCGCGTTCTTGGGGCGCGGCGGATCCGGCGCTTGGGCTACATCTGGCTCCAGAGGTTGCTGCGCCTGCCATCCGGAGAGCTGTGGTTAGTCGGCAGTGTTGCGCCTCCCAAGGGGCGAGGCCCCAGCCAGCCCCGAATTTGGCGCTTCAATGAAGAGTGGGATCTGCTGGGGGAAGTGAAGAGCCCGCAACAAGTCGACGAACTCCTGGACGTAGTGCTGCTGTCGAACGGTGACGTCATGGCTTTGGTTCTACTCAAGCAGGCAGCACACGCCGAAGAAGAGGCGGAGCCCAGTTTCCGATACGCGCTGGCGCGTATTCCTTCGTAGCCAAGATCCTCAGAGCGTTGTCGTTCAGCTCTAGGCAATGAACGCAAGAACTGCGCGCCTCATTGACTGGCAGATCTCGATGGCGTGAGCTAGGTTGAAATTCTGCTACCAAGCCTTGTGGCTTTTGGATGACGACTTAGAGTCATTGGCACCACTTAAAGTGTACGGCTAGCGCAGAGCGACGTTCGCTCTGACGCGTCCTGTTTGGGGCGGCGCGTGACACCACACAGCCGCCTAGCTCTCAACGCAATAGCTTTTCATTCTCGAGCGGGACGCCGCAAGATTGCGAACGCCCCGCTACGTGGTGGTTGAACCAACCTGCTCCAGCAGGTCTTGGTGCGTTTGCCCCGCTGCGCGTCGAGGCCATAGCTGGCGACGCCACCGTATTCCCTCCGTGTTCATTCAAGCGAGACCCTGGTGATGAAATCCACACAAGTCCGAGCCCTACGAAACAGTTTTGTCCTTCTTTCAGCCGTCATTGCGGCTTCCGGTTGCTCCGTGGCGGAGCACAAGCTGGCAGCCACCGATACCGGAGATCTGTCCAACCCGTCAGCGGAGCGAGTTTCCAGCTTGCCTCACGTGGAGCAGTGCGGGGCTGGTGCTCTCACCAAACGCGGGAGTGAGCTCATCGAGCGGGAGCCGTACTTGCAAAACATGACAAGTGACGCCGCAACCATCCTGCTCACGCTGTCCAGTGATGAGGACTTGGCCGCCACGCTAGACGTCAGTTTGCCCGATGGGTCACCGGTCACCAGCGTTTCGCTCGAGCGGGACCAGTCGGACGAAACGGGACAGCAATGGCGAGCGCGCCTGACTGACCTGGAGCCCAACCAGGTCTATTGCTACTCGCTGTCGGATCTGGTCAAGCCGGCCGGCTTCCGCACGGCTCCGGAAGCAGGGAGTGGCGAGCTCGTACGTTTCGTGGTGTTTGGAGACTCGGGCGGAAGCAACGGCGACCAAGACGCGGTGCGAGACCAGATCGGCACCGTGCCGATGGATCTGATCATTCATACTGGAGATCTAGCGTACGGTGACGGGAAGCTGAGCCAGCTGGAGGGGACATTCTTCGATGTGTATGCGGATCTGCTGCGCAGCGTTCCGTTTTTTCCGAACTCCGGCAACCACGACTACAAGACCCAAGCAGCCGCTCCCTATCGCCAGGTGTTTGAGCTCCCCGGCAACGGCTCTGCCGATACGCATGAACGCTGGTACTCATTCGATTGGGGTGACGTGCACTTCGTCGCGCTGGACACAGAACGAGTTGGCGACCAGCAGATTGATTGGCTCGAAAAAGACTTGGCCTCGAACAGTTTGACCTGGACGGTGGCGTACCTGCACCGCCCCCCGTATTCGTCAGGATTTCATGGTAGCTCAACCGGTGTTCGTCGGGCGTTCTCGCCCTTGTTCGAAGAGTACGGAGTGCAAGTCGTGTTTGCCGGGCACGATCACGACTACGAGCGCACCAAGCCGATCGGCGGCGTGACGTATGTCGTGACGGGTGGCGGAGGCCTGAGTACACGCAGCGTGGGGCGCAGCAGCTACACGGCATTCAGTGAAGACGCGCTGCACTTCGTATTCGCTGAAGTCAAAGAGAGCGCGATGGTCCTACACGCCGTCGACGGCGTCGGCCGCGAGTTCGACTCTGTCTTGATCAAGCCGTTCGACAACGGCTGAGCGGCGTGCGAGCGTTAGCGTGCACCTTCATGAGATAATCGTCTCGGGAGCGGTTCGCGGTTCGGAGAACGTTCAGTCCTGGAAGAGTTCGTCGACCGCGTTGGCAGTGAATGCGAGGCCAATCCAACGCCGAGCGACGTCGGGATCGGTGCAGCTGAGAATGCGTTCGCGCTGTTCGGGAGTGACGTCCAGGCCTCGTGCCTCGAGGGCCATCACCACCGCTTCCGCACGTCCTTTGGCCAGACCTTCATTGCGTCCTTCGGCCAGACCTTCATTGCGTCCTTCGGCCAGACCTTCCTGCTTGGCCTGGCGGAATGTGGGGCTTTGGTATTCGTAACCTTCTGGGAGCATCGTGAATGCCTTTCGCGCGACGTCACTGAGCGCCGCCAGTATCAAATCCAAGTATGTGTTGGCCCCCACCCAGCCCGGCCATGGTTGGTGACGTCAGCGCCGGGCTGCCTCCCACCCGTCCCGGATGCTCGCTGCGGCTCGCACGCGGTCG
>JBNLEN010000112.1:0-21484 GCA_050304975.1 Polyangiaceae bacterium | reverse complement strand
GCGAGCGCAGCAAGGCTCGTAAAGAGCAGCGCCGCCGCGAACGTCGCGCCGCCGCCACCAAAGCTCTTCAAAGCTCTCCGCAGGCGGTTCCCTCGGCCAGCGAAAGCAGCGAGCCAGAGACAACGCCTGAATCGCCAGCCAAGGACGCGCCCCGCAGTCGAGCCATCGTGCGAGGCAAGGGCCGTCGCAACAGCAGCAAGAAGGCAGCCTCTGCACCCACGACGCCCGCGGCCAAACGCGCCGCCCCCAAGAACGAAAGCCGGCTCAGTAAACTGACTCAGCCTTGGCTGATCGGTTTCGTGCTGCTTTTGGCGATGTTGGTGTGGGTCGTGGTCAGCCGCGATTTATAGGCTGGGTGGCGCCCGCAGAGCTCGCTTCAGCTCCCGCCAACCAGGGAAGCTTGCGTCGCGGCACAAAACACACAACCCCCGCGACGGCCGTCAGCAGCCACCAGGGCAGGTTCCCATAAGCTTCGTACGGCGTCCCTCCGGTCAGGTACGCCACCTCGTGGGCCACTGCGACTTGTTCGAACGGTTCAGTGTGCTGCACGACTCTTCCCGCCGCGTCCACAAATGCGCTGACGCCGCTATTAGTCGAACGCACGAGGTAACGCCGGTGCTCGATCGCGCGGAAAGTAGCCAGCGCCAGATGGATCCACGGTTGAGTGGTATCACCGTACCAAGCGTCATTCGTCAGATTGACGATCAGATCGACGTCTGACTCGGTGTTGAACATGCCGTTGATGAAACCGGGGAGCACGTCCTCGTAGCAAATGTGCGCACTGATGTTGCGCCCGCTCGCGGGCAGTGGCTCAACCGTGTCGCCTGGAGTGAACTTCCCCGTATTTGGAGACCATTGGTACAAGATCGGAAAGTATTCCCCAAGCGGCAGGTATTCACCGAACGCCAGCAATTTGTGCTTGTCGTAGCGACCGACGATCTTGCCCTCAGCGTCGCTCATTAGCGCCGCGTTGAAATAGGTTCTTCCACGCGCATCGTCCACCTTCCGCGTCAGCAGGGCACCGAACAGCACGGGCGTGGCCAGCTGCCGGGTGAACATCCTCCCGTAGACTTTCTCCGCTTTGGACTCCGCGACTGCACCGGCAACGGCTGTTTCACTCCACGCGATGAGATCGAGCGGTCCGGCTTGCTTGAGCTGCTCACTGAGTTCGACATGGCGACGCAGCCCCTCCCGGCGATTTTGCCGCTTGGCCATCAGTCCCATGTTGGCCTGCACGATACCGACTCGGCCTTTGTCTGCCCGAGCGATTTGCTCGTCGACCTGACTCAAGCGCAAAGCGCCGTAGACCAGAGTCAGCGCCAGCACGCCGGCGTGCACTCCAAGCAGCCGCCAGCGCATCCTCTGCTTCAACCGGTAAGCGATCAGCAGCTCCGTCAGCGCGTAGTTCACCCCCGATAGCACCAAGCCTACGACAATCGGGTTTCCCAGATCTGCGACCTGAGTGAGCAACGGAACCTGGTGCACGGTCGCCCCGAAGTACCACGGAAACAGCAGCGGATAGAGATGTTCACTAACGGCGAAAGCCACAGCAAAACAAGGCCCCCGCCAGTAGCCCAGACTGAGCGCCTTGCCGTAGATGAAGCCCATCAACGCGATCCGCCCCCCCTGGTAAACGGCAAGCAATGCCATGAACAAGACGCAAACCGGGGCGCTGAAGCCGGAGAATGTCTGCAGCATTTCCAGCATCCAGTAGAAGCCAACGAAGGTCATCGTGAACCCGCTGATCCACGCGAGTTGGGTCGTCTGCCACCAGCTCCTGCCACGCATCGCTACCAGCAGCGGAACCCAAGCCACGAAAGCCAGCGGCCAAATATCGATGCCTGGGAATGCAAAAAAGTAGAGCAGACCAGTCAACACCGCCAGTGCGCGAGCCGCACGCATGGAGCAGAGTGCCGTCTCTTGCCCCAGGCCCAAGGCAGAGCTGTCGGTCTCCAAGGCGGAGCTGTCTTTCTCCGGTGCGGAGCTGTCTTTCTCCAATCCGGAGCCTGCGGTCACCGCGCCGCCCTCAGCAGGCTCTGATTTGGTAGAGCGGATAGCCTTCCGCCGCTTCGATTTCCTGGGACCCGACACGGCAGCTATCTGTCACGTCCATCAGCACCTGCCTAGCCAAAACCCGCCAAAGTTGGGAATTTGAGCCAAGCCGCATCATGGGCGCCGGTTTTGCGAAGCACTCCGCATCTGCCAAACTGAACGTGAGGGAGAAACACATGCTGCGAGCGTCAACCTACATCATTGCATTAGCTCTCACGCTGACGGCCTGCAACGGGAGCGATGAGTCATCGGAAAACGCCAGAGATGGTGGCGACACGAACATGGAGGACGATGGCAGCGATGATTCGGTCGACGACTCCGATGATGACAATAGCTCCGACGACACTTCGGACGACAGCGCGCCAGACAACGCTGCGAGCGACGATGTTAGCGACGATGTTAGCGGCGACGCCGCAGGCGATGATGCAGACGCTGCAGTAGCCGGAGGCGGAAGCACGAGTGATGTCGCCGACGCCAGCACGCCGCCTGCCATGACCGATCCGACCCAACCGACGAACTGCGCCACGCAGACGCTGACTCTGGCTCTGTCCGGCACCACCTCGGCCTGCGGTTTTGAGCTACCTCCTCAGTCCATTGATACCTCGACGCTCAACGTCTACTTGGAGCCCCGCCCAGGCGATCGCCGAGTGATCTGTCGGGTGGGTGGTAGCGGCTCGTGCAACGACAGCCGGGGATGGTTCGTCACGTCAAACCAAGTCGCGCTGTGCGATCTGACGTGTGGGCAGTTCGGGGATTATCCCAACGGACGACTGGTTGCCGAATTTGGTTGCCGGACCACCTTCTGCCGCGATCGCTGCAACCTACTGGGAGAGACCTGCGGCGGCGGCAACAATTGCTGCCCGGGTCTGGCGTGTGACGACGGCCAGTGCGTCGCTTGTACGGCCACGGGCGACACTTGCGACGCAGACACGGCAGGTCTCTGCTGCTCAGGAAGCTGCGACAGCGAGCAATGTTGTTATGATTTTGGCCATGCTTGTCGCACCAGCGATGACTGCTGCCGGGGACAGTGTGTGGATTCCGTGTGCGGCTGCGCTGCTCCAGAACAGGAGTGTGACGGCGCCTGTGTGGACGTCACCAGCGATAGCGAGCACTGCAGTCAATGCAACAACGCCTGCGCCGACGGCGCCACGTGCCGCGACAGCACTTGCGTGTGTGACGAGACAGATCCCACGGTCATGTACTGCCAAGAGACCTGCGTCGACACTCAGACCAGTACCGCCCACTGCGGCGGCTGCAACCAGCCCTGCCGCGCAGATCAGGTCTGTGTTGGCGGCTCCTGCCAGTGTGAGCCGGGCTTGACCGAGTGCGCCAACACCTGTGTGGACACGAGCAGTTCCTGGGCGCACTGTGGGGGCTGCGGCGGACAGTGCTCATCAGTCGAGGTGTGCAACAACAACCAGTGCGTTTGCCGACCCGACCGGCTGCTGTGCGGAGGCCAATGTATTGACCCCATGACCAACAACCTGCACTGCGGAGATTGTGACAAGCCCTGTAACGGCCAGCGTCGCTGCAGCATGGGTAGCTGCCAGTAACCAGAACCAGCCCACAGATGCGATCCAAAAGATCCCTTTGAGTGCGATCTGGTCGCCGCTTCCGCGCTCGATCTGGCGGAATCTGGTTCACACTGGCGCTTCCCGTAATCTGAGCCCGGGCGACCGAGCGCTAGCTAGGCTACAATCTGCGCCGATGAAGGTTCGGCACCAGATGACTCGCTTCCGCTCCCCCGCTCCTGTCCGCAGTGTTGGCCGCTTGGGTCGCGCAACCCTGCTTGGCTCGGCTCTGGCTGGTTCCCTCGCCCTCGCGGGCTGCTCCGCAGCCGGTGAAGAGGTGGGACGAGGCCCCGCTCTGTCCGATGGCAACGAGCCCACTCAAGACGGCGACGGGAACCTGATAGCCCCCACCGATCCAACCCCCAGCGAACCAGAAGACACCAACCTGGTCGTCGACAATGAGCCTGAGCCGACGCGGCCTATGGATGAGGACTGTGACAACATCCTGGAGGTCACCTATCGCGACTTCAGTGAAGACCATCCGGACTTCGAGATGCAGTTCGCCGGAGACGTGGTCCGCCTGCAGCTCGTCGAAGCTCAGTTGGGCGAGGACAAGAAGCCCGTCTTCAAAAGCAGTATGGGCTGTCCCCCCGAACATGAAATGCCTGGGGTGTGCGCCAACTGGGAACCCACGGAGCCCAGCATCGCCAGCGCGGACACCTTCGCTCAATGGTACCGCACCGAAGAGGGCGTGAACTACGAGATCCCCGGAACGATCGAGCTCACTCCTACGGCTGAAAACCCCAATCTATACGTGTTCGATAGAGGCGAATTCTTCCCATTGGGCCCAGACCAAGGTTTTGGCGTCACCCCTGCCGGTCACCATTTGGGCAAGAACTTCTTGTTCACCACTGAGATCCATCTGCAGTTCGACTACTTGAAAGGCCAGATTTTCAAGTTCCGCGGCGACGATGACTTGTGGATCTTCGTCAACGACAAGCTCGCGCTCGATCTAGGCAGCATGCACAACGCGGAAGAGGGCCAGATCGATTTCGACGCTCAAGCCGAAGCATTGGGGATCACCCCTGGCGGCAGCTACTCCATGGATATCTTCCACGCAGAGCGCCACACCACGGCATCGAACTTCAAGTTCGAAACCAACATCTCTTGTTTTACGCCGGTCGTGATCAAGGGCGCCAAGTAGGTTCGCCGCTCGAGTTTAGGCTCGGACGCGGCGCAGCAGTGATTGGGCGCCGCGCAGCTTCGGACGAAAGCCCGGAGCCAGCTCCCCCAGTTTCCGAACCTTGCCGCCCCTCAGGACCAGCTCCAGCTCATACACCGAATTCTTGGCGAGACCGACCTGCTGCTCGCGCAGGGCCTCGACCTCCTCGGCTGCATAGCGCGTTTGCCGCTGGATCAGACGACGGCTGGCGACGGTCAGGCCCGACGGTCCCACAATCACGGCTCGCCGTCGGGTGAGCGGACCTCGCAGCAGCGCCAGTGCCAAAAGCACTCCGAGCGACACGATCACCGGCGCCAGCCCTGGATCAGTCAGCCAATACCAGGTGAGCCAGAGCAAGACCGCAACCCCAAGCAGCGCCATGAAGGCGCCGGGATCCGGACGTAAGTCGATGCGCACCTCGCGGCTAGCGGTAGACATGAAGGCCGAGCGTTTAGCAACGCTCGGCCTCGGTGGCTAGCCCGGCGGGCTTTTGGCTGGCAACCCCGGAGCCGGGGCCCAGCCGAAGCAGCGGGAACTAGTTAGAACGTCTGCGTGATGTAGTCGGCGAGCATTTGAAGCTCTTCGTCGGTCAGCATCTCTTCGCTGAAAATCGGCATGTACTCGTTCGACATGTCGAATTCACCCGGGTGATGGCCAATCCGAGGATCTTCGAGCACCTCTGCTGCGGTCACCTCGTCCAGCGGACGGCCCGTGGGAGCTCCGAGACCATCGTCCCAGTGGCAGCCGGTACAGTAGTCCGCATACAGGCCTTCACCGGTCGTCGGCTGGGGGAAAACCTCGCGGTTGCTCAGATACTCAATGATCAGATCCAGATCCGAGTCGGGCAAGGCGTCTTCGCCGATGGGAAGCATCGGCGCAGGGTAGAGCTCCATCTCATTGGCCATGCGATCGGCGCTGCCATTGCGCACCAGCCAACGCACGTACTCGTCGACCGGGTGGCGCGCGTCTGGCCCCAAAGGTGAACCATTCGTCGGATCCTGGGCTCCTTCGGCGTTCTCGCCGTGACACAGCTGGCAGTGCTGGACGTATAGAGCTTCGCCAGGCTCCATGGGCTCTTCTGCTCCGCCCATGCCGCCAGCCGCATCCATACCAGCAACGCCGCCCGCTCCCAGGTCCATGCCTCCGACGCCTCCGGCGCCGCCTGGAGCTCCCAGCCCGCCAGCGCCGCCCGCTGCCAAAGGATCCCCACCGGTACCTCCGCCTGCGAGTGGATCACCAGCGGCACCGGCCGCCCCCACAGGCGCCGGTACTCCGCCAGCACCAGCCATGGCTGCTGGAGCGCCAGCTGCGCCTCCGCCTGCCCCTAAGACCGGCCCCGGATCTTCACCCGCATCAGAACACGCAGATAATGCGCAAATCAACGTGCCCGAGCCAACCAAGGTTAAACAGCTAGCAAGCTTCATCTTTGTGGAGACCTTTCTTGTCCCGGTGCGTCAAGAGTTGGGACCTATCGATAGTCGCCATAGTAGGAGTGAGGCAGGCGAACGAATGTTTTGTCTGTTGATTCAGCACATGTTCAGCAGCGTTTAGCTTTTGCAGCACCCAAGAACCAAATCGGCCTGCGAAGATATTTCTCCGTCCATCGGCGTGTGGCGCCCGATGGGGAAATGGGTGAGCGCGAAGGACCGTGCGCACCAACTCCCCGAGCGCTACCCGCCCTTGGCGGGCCGCATCGATTCGGCGATAAGGGCCGGACGATGAATTGGTCTCTGGTCCTTCTGCCCTTGGCGCTGTTGTTGTTCGGTTGCGGTAGTTCGGACCAAGCTGGCCAGGATGATCCTGACGACCAATCCCAGGAAGATTCCGACGACCCTGCTCTGACCCCAGTGGACCGGTCCGAAACGAACACGGGCGCGCCGGACCCAGGCCTCGGCTCCGACGTCGACGGGCTAGTCAGCTACCTAGTCGACGGGCAGCAAATCACCGAGCCGACGTTCCATTCTGTTTCGAGTCGTCTGGAGGACCTGCAGCAAGACTCCGAAGCCCACGAACAGATCTGGCTATTCGCGTTGCCCATCTACGAGGACAACCTGCAGCGTTTCAGCACGTTCGTGATTTTCACGGACGGCCCCGACGAAGCGCTGGCGTCAGTCTTCCGCACCGCTGAAGATGGCACACGTTGGTGTCTTGCGATCGACATCGCCGACGCCTGGGTCGATGGAGAGCTCAATCAACAGGACCTACGCTTCAGCCTGATCCACGAACTCGCCCATGTGCTCGCGCTGAACGACGAGCAGGTACCCGTGGACGATGAACTATTTGGTAACGAGGAGGATGCTGACTTGTTTGAAGACAAGCGCTCCGAGTGCCGAACGCTTTTTCTAGATGAAGGCTGTGCCAAAGCCGACTCCTACATCAATCTGTTCTACGAAGATTTTTGGAGAGACCACGCCGAGGAGTTCGATGCCATCGACGCGATCGACGACCCCGACGAGCGGGATGAGGCAGTGTTCGACTTCTACGACCAATACTCGGACGAGTTCGTGAGTGACTACGCAGCCACGAACGTCACTGAAGATTTCGCGGAGTCCTTCACCACATTTGTACTGTCCGACGCACCCAACGACGACGCCACGCTGGCGAAGCAGAAGCAGCTGTTCTTCTCCGACTTCCCGGAGTTCGTCGAGCTACGCCAATCGCTTCGACGCACCTTTTAGGACGCCCCTCGGGCCAGCCGCGTGAACCCTGCTGGCCTGTTGGCAATTTCCAGCTGGTTTCGTGACCCTGGCGCAACCCGGGTCAACTGTATCATTGCTGCGGCGGCTATCCCCAGGCTGGGTGCCCAGGCATCGAGGGGGCCTCGCCGGCCAAAAACGAGGGGCGTCCACGCGCGGCCCCAAGGACGAGCTGGCCGAGCAGTGCGATCGAACTGATCGACCGCAGCGTGCGGCTGGGAACGGCTCGATCGCTGGGCCCGCTAGGCCTCCAGCCACCGAAGTTCATCTCGCGCGTCAAAGCCCCTGAGAAGGCGTCAAGCTCGCGCGATCAAACTGTATATGTGCAAATGATCGAGGGAAGACACATTCCTACATTCGTCGACTGCCACCCCACAACTTCAGTGGGAACGAAGTTAGAGCCAAGTCCGTTGCCGTCGCGCGTCCTGAGGGCTTGTATACCCCGCCGGTCCACGAGGACTTGCGCGGCCGCCCGTGACTCCTCAGCGACTTCACGGCCGACACCAGACCCCCCGAAAGGTTTGAAGCATGAAACGTCTGCAAACTCTGTACTCCGTGTCCCTCGCCCTGGGCGCGCTGTCTCTGGCCAGCTGCCAGAAAGCCGGCGGTGAAGTGCCAGCCACCGGCGATCCGAACGCCCCGGGTGCCGGCGGCGTCAGCAACGGAGTGGGAGGAGCGGGCAACCCAGGCGGCGGCGCGGGCAACCCGGGCGGCGGCGCGGGCAACCCAGGCGGCGGCGCGGGCAATCCGGGCGGCGGCGCGGGCAATCCGGGCGGCGGCGCGGGCGGCGATCCCGGCGGCGAAATGGTGATCGACGGCGAGAATATGGACCCGGTGACGGCCATGTCGTGCGGTCCGGAAGCCTACACAGACGAGATCACGCGTCCTTATGTGCAAGACCAAGCCGTGCTCGATCAGGTGAACACCGCCCTCAACAGCATGGACCTAGCCGCAAAAGCTGAGCAGATGCGGGGCACAGACAGCGGTAGCGGCAACAACTACGCCGACATCTTTCGCAGCAATGACGCAGGCGGTGTCAAGGGCTTCATCATGCGGGATGGCCCTCGCGGGGTGAACTTGGATGCCCCGTACCCAGACGGCAACCCACGCGGATACTCCACGGCTTTCCCGGTTCCCATGGCGCGTGGAGCGACGTTCGACATCGATCTGGAATACCGCGTCGGTGTAGCGATCGGAGACGAGACCCTGACCTCGCAAAACACTCTGCAATTGGCGCCGACCATCAACATCTTGCGCCATCCCGCTTGGGGCCGAGCGCAAGAGACCTACGGCGAGGATCCGTATCACCTGGGTCGATTCGGCACTGCTCTGACGGTCGGTATCCAGGAATTCTTGCCGACCTGCGTCAAGCACTACCTGGGCAACAACGTTGAAAATGGCCGTGAAAGTTTCAACGCACAAATGGACGCCCAGACCATGCGAGAAATCTACGGCTACGCGTACGAAATGGTCGTTCGCGATGGCGGCGTCGCCTGCGTGATGGCGGCTTACAATCAGGTCAATGGCACCAAGTCCACCCAAAATGGGGAACTGCTCAACACGATCTTACGTAACGAGTGGGGCTTCAAAGGCTTCGTGATCACTGACTGGTGGGCCATGCCTCCAGGAGCAAACGCCGGCGCCCAGCCGGCAGCCTATCAGGCGAATGCCACCGAGGCCGTCAAAGCTGGCCTGGATATGGAAATGCCTTGGGCGCTGAACTATGCGCAGCTGGAGTCGTTGGTGACTGCTGGCTCCCTGACGCAACAAGAGATCAACACCGCCGCGGGACGCATCTTGGAGCAGAAATATCGCTTCAACGTCGCGGCAACCAGCGGCACGCTCGGCCTGAAGACTCCCACGACCGGGTTCGACGGCCAAAACATCACGGGCAACGAAGGTCACCTGGAGCTCGCGCGTGAAGCTGCCGCCAAAGGCATGGTCCTGCTCAAGAATGACGCCAACACACTCCCGATAGATCGCACGACAGTGCAGACTGTGGCGGTGTTGGGTGCTTCCGTCGAATACTTCGGTAACTCCGCCAATGGTGTCGGCGGCGGCGTCGTGAACTTCGCCACGGACGTCAATACCGGTGACCAGGGCAGCAGCCGGGTGAAGCACAACCCAGCGCAAGGCGTCGGCCCATTCGCTGGTATCCAGGCAGCGGGCGGCGGTATCAACGTCGTCAGTGGAACGACTGCCGCTGAAGCCGCCAACGCGGACTTCATCGTGGTCGTTGCCGGCAGTACGCCCGACGAAGAAGGCGAGGAATACACCGGTGCGCTCGAGCCCAACGGCAACTTCCTGCTCGATGGCGACGCCAACGGCCCACAGAACACACTAATTCGTGATGCCGCGGCATTGGGCAAGCCGATGGTCGTCGTGCTCGAGAGCGGACGTGTGGTTGACATGCCCTGGCTGGCAGAAGTGCCAGCGGTGGTGATGGCCTGGTTCCCCGGCATGGTCGGCGGCACTGCTCTGGGTCAATTGCTGTTCGGCGACGAAAACTTCAGTGGCAAGTTGCCCTTCACCTGGCCCGCCGCCTGGGCTGATGAACCGACGTTCCAGTCGGGTGGTGGCGTACAGATGGACTACGATCTCGGCTATCGTCACTTCGACAGAAACGGCATCTCTCCGCTGTTCCCCTTCGGCTACGGCCTAAGCTACACCACCTATGAGTATCAGCAGCTGCAGCTCGGCTGCACGGACGTCTCGAAAGACGGCATACTCAAGGTTCACGTCGACGTCGCCAACACCGGCACCGTTGCGGGTGAGGAACCAATCCTGGTGTTCGTCAGCTACCCGCAAACGGCAGCTCGGCGCCCTGTCAAGGAGCTGAAGGCCTTCCGCCGCGTCGCGTTGGAACCCGGTCAAGCCAAGCGCGTCACGATCCCCGTCAACGTCTCGGAGTTGAAGTACTGGGATGAGACCTCTGGCGCGTGGGTTGTGGAGAGCGGCATGGTGGATGTGCACGTCGGGCCGAATGCGGTCGACCTTCCACTGACAGCGCAGGTACCGATCCAGTAGTCTGGCGCCCCGGGGGGCGCAGGTAGTCTGCGCCCCAACTCACCACCGCAAAGCAGCTCCAAAGATATATAGAAATGAAAAATGTCCAGCTTCGCCCCCTGGGGCGTCGGGCTCCGGTGAAGTTCTCTCAACTCCTGCTCGCACAGCTCGCACTTGGTGCCCTGCTGACGACGCAGCTCGCCGCCGCCCAAGATGATCTCGACGACGCAGAATCGACTTCTGAGGACTCGGCGTCAGAGGACTCCGCGTCGGAAGACTCTGCATCCGAGGACTCGGCCGTCGAAGCTTCCGTCTCGGCAAACGTGGACTTGCCGGACGCCCCGGCGCAGGCCGGGGAAAAGACGCCCGACGGCAGCGATTCCGACACTAGCGCCGCTTATGGCGTCCGCTTGCTGCCAGGTTCGGCCTATCTCGAGCCTCACACTCGCGGGCTTGCCGGCGGCTCCCTCGCCGGGACGATGCACGGCCTGCAGTGGCCCTACTTGCCTGAGCACGGCACGACGCTCGGGCTTTCCGGGTACGGCTGGGTGGACACCGGCTACGAGCAGATCGATCGAGGAGACCCCAACCAGGGCAACACCACCTTCTTGATCCAACAGGGGCGCTTCGCTCTGCGCGCCACCCCCACCTATTCGGCCGAGGACGATTGGTTTGTCCAAGGGCAAGCGGAGCTGATCGCCAATGCGGACCAATCGCTCACGCAACCCTTCGTTGCTGACACCGATGACCTCTGGGTCAAAATTGGACAGTGGAATAGCTGGGACTTGCAGCTCGGCCGCTACGAAGCCTTCGAGCTCTACCACTTCGGCATGGGCCTGGATCTGAACACGCTGGAGCGCCGAGGTGCTGAAGACACGGCGCTTGGTACTCCGGAGATCTACGGCGTGACCTATGGCTTCTACCGTCGCTCCGGCATTGGCAACGTGGGTCTGCACGTCTATCCCACGGACTTTCTGCGCTT
Organism: Polyangiaceae bacterium; assembly: GCA_050304975.1. Classification (GTDB taxonomy): domain Bacteria; phylum Myxococcota_A; class Polyangia; order Polyangiales; family Polyangiaceae; genus SZUA-265. The sequence continues at coordinate 10,015 of JBNLEN010000112.1, read as the reverse complement.
CGAGCTGCTCGGGCAGCTCGGTAACGAGTCAGGTCTCAACGCCTATGGCGGTCGCCCGGCGGCAATCCTCGACCTGGGCTGGATCAAGGCGAAAGTCGGCGCTGAATACCGCAAACAAGCTTCGCAGTCGGACTCCGGGCGCGAGGAGCGGGAACGCACCGGCTACGGCGGCGCCTTGCAATTCGTGTTCGAACCCTGGGTGGAGTTCGGCTTCAACGGCGCCTACGGCACTACGACGCACACGGACATTGCCGGTAACCCGGACGCGCCTGGTAGCGGTTTGACGTACAGCTATGGCGGCTTTGCCAACGTGCGCATCATCGATGGTTTGTTGGTCGGTATCGGTTCCAACTTCACCTGGAAAGAAGACGAGCAAACTGAGGTGGCAACAGGTCGCGTCGGTGAGTTCTCCCACACCCAGTCTTTCCTGGCGATCCAGTACTCGTTCCTGAAGCACTTTGCACTCAAGGCGGTCGTCGCTCAGGCGTCGGCTCGATTTGCGCCGACCTTCACCAACATCCTTCCTTACGACAACGACATGCTGAGCGGCAGGCTACGCGCTAGCGTAGGCTTCTGATCTGAAGCGAAGTGTGAGAGGCCGGTCCGGGTCGGGCTCAAGATGGACGGGGCTTGCGCGTCGATTTCTTTGATGCGCGCTTCTTCCTCGACGCTCGTTTCTTCTTTTTCGATTGTTTCTTCTTCGAGCGCTTCTTGTTTGAAGCCTGGGGCTCAGTCTGTCCTTGGGCCTTCTTCTTGGAGGCCCGCTTGGCTTTCTTGGCTCTCTTCTTCTTCTGAGACTTCTTCTTCCCAGCTTGGACCCGCTCTTCACTCTCGGCATCTGCGGGTGCACTCTGGGGAGTCACCGGTGAAGGCAGCTGCATCAGCGTATCCGCCGCATCCTCGGCGAAGTCGGATAGGTCGATCATGGTCACCGCCTTGGTGGGCCGCTTCACAGGCGGGGGTTTAGGCCTGGCTTGCCTTTCCGGTGGCGCGGCACTCGCCAAGGCCGTCTGCTGATTTTCCAGGGCGCGTTTTCGCGCCAACTCCAGATCTGGTCGGAGCGTCTTGGAAGGCGCGGCCTCCGGCACAAACGGAGCCGGCTGAGGCAGCGGCGGTGTGGCTGCCTGCTCCGAAGCGTTTCCCCGCTTACGGCGCCACTTTCCGAGGACGCCCGCCGCTGCGCTCCAAGCCGTCGTCAGCGTATTCGGTAGGGAGCTCATTGGAGTCGCCAGCCACTGCCGCATGTTGAGGATCTTGCGCGAAGTCTTAGGCGGCTGATCTGCTTCGGTACGCGGCTGCCCTAGGGCCTGGAGCAGGGCGTCGAACAACGCGTACACGGATTGATATCTGACGCTTGGCTCAATCGCCATCGCGGATTGCACCCACGGATCGACCGCCACCGGCAGCTCGGGGCGCAGCGCGTGCAAACTGGGACGCTGAGCGGTCGTGGCCAGCAGGAACTTCTGCTTCAGATCCGCCCCCTCAAAAGGCACCCTTCCCGCCAACATGCGAAAGAGGATCACCCCGAACGAGTAGACATCCACCCGATGATCCGCTTCCGACGAACGACCTTTCCACATCTCAGGAGCTATATACGACGGCGAGCCTAACACTTGCCCCAGCTCCGTCAGCTGGTTGGAACTGTTCATACGCGCCAGACCAAAGTCCAACAAGCGTGCCCGTCCGTCCGGCTCTGCCAAGAAGATGTTCGCCGGCTTCAGATCGCGATGCACGATACCAACGGCATGCGCTTTTTCGAGGGTATCTCGAATAGGTCGCATGACCTCGAGCAACTCAGACACGGGCATTTTTTGGCCGGCGTCTTCCAAAGTCTGCAAGCGCGTCTCCAAATCCGTGCCCTTGAGCAGCTCCATCACTAGGCAGAAAGCGCCAGACGACGAGCGGCACAAGTCGATGTATCCCACCGCGCTGGTACCCGCCAGCTTCACCATGGCTTGCTGTTCGCGGGCCATGCGCTCCACGGAATGGATTTCACTTCCTGCGCGTGCCGGCAGCACTTTGACAGCAACCGCGTCGCCACTGCGCCGGTCCCTACCGCGGTAGACGACGGCCTGCCCTCCTTTGCCGATCAGCTCAAGCAGCTCATACCGCTCCGCAATCACCTCACCGACGGGCATACCTTCTTTCATGCCGCGCCTCGTCGCCGAGCGCAACCAGCGAAGCCTCGAGCTGGACTAGTCGTCCAAATCGCCGTCGAATTTGTCGAGCTCATCTTTGAGCCGCTCTTCGAGTTGTGCGTCGCTCATCTGCCCGCGGGTTTGCTTGTCGGGCTGTTTCTTCTTTCTATCGGACTCACCGCGCGCTCGAAGCAGCATGCGCAGAAGTAGCACCAGAAGTACGACCGCCGCCACAGTGACCGCCACCGGCAAAATCCCGTCCAGGGCGGTGCTCGGCTCTCCTGAGAGGTCCTTCGAGGTGCGCTGCTCGAGCACCTCTCGGATTTGGTCATTGGTCATACCCTTGGCGACCATTTCGCGAATGTCTCGCCGCCACTCCGTCGCATAGGGGCTGGGACAGTCTGACAAGGTGCGCCCGGGACAGAAGGGGCTCAAAGTCCTGCTCGAGATCTGCTGAGCGCGCTCCGCCTGAGCGTCCGGTGTCTCTGCTTCCGCCCACGCGACGTGCGCCCCACCAACCAACAATCCAAGAGCCAGTGTGAGCCTGCAGAGGCTGATGACCAATTCGGCCCCAATTCGTTGCCGTCGTCCGCGAAAACCCATGGCTGCGGAGCATAGCCTGCGTGCCGTCACAGGAGTCAAGTTGCGGCGAATATCCCGCACTTCCCTCTTGTTGCCCGGTGTGGAGCTGAACTAAGGCGACGAAAGTCATGCGCGCGCTCCGCTGCCTGAAACCCGAACAAGTCCAGCGACTGAGAGGTCTGCTGTTTGACTTGGACGACACCCTGCTCGACCACGGCCGTCTGACCATCGAGGCGTATTCTTCGCTATTTCGGCTCAAAGCCGCTGGTTTTCAGCTGTTCGGGGTCACCGGCAGACCCGCGGCCTGGGGTCAGGTGGTCGCGCGTCAGTGGCCCGTCGACGGCGTCGTGACTGAAAACGGCATCATCGCATTGCGCAAACAAGACAACCGCATTCGAATTTATGACCGGGCGACCGCTAAGCAGCGGTCCGAACGCACGCAGCGCCTGCAAGCCCTCTCGCGACAGCTGCAATCTCGCTGGCCTGAACTCTTGCCCGCCGATGACGCCTTTGGCCGTATTGCCGACACGGCGCTGGACATCGCCGAATCTTCACGCGTCGAGCCCGCGGTGGTCGAAGCCGCTGCAACGTTCGCCCGCTCCCGCGGGGCTCGGGTGGTGATTTCGTCCATTCAGATGCACCTGGCCTTGGATCCCGATGACAAGGCCACCGGCAGCCTGCGCTTCTTGAATCAAGTGTTTGGAGTCGACCCCAATCAAGCACGTTTTGATTACGCGTTCATCGGTGACAGCGACAACGACGCTGCCTGCTTTGCCGCGTTCGATGTCACGGTCGGGGTGCAAAACCTTCAAGGGAACCCCACGCTGAACCCGAAGTTCATCACTTCACATCCTCGCGGCACAGGGTTCGCTGAGTTTGCGGACGCGCTGGTCAGGCTGAAACGCCCCGAGCAGTGATCGCTGCATGCCGGGAAACGGCGTGCTAAGACGACGCTCTGGAGGAGGCGCATTGGGACGACTAGCTGTTGTGTGCGTTATTGTGGGCGCCGCACCCCTCACCTTGGCCTGTGGTGAAGATGGCGACGACATCGCGGGTCTGGTGAGTCAATGCCAAGAGACATCGAGCGACGACGTGTGCGAGGTCTACCGTTTGGTCAACGTGGAGCGCGCCGACCGCGACTTGAGTCCCTACAACTTTGATCCTCATCTAGCGCAGGCCGCGCAGGCTCATGCCAACGATCAGGTAGCGCAGGGCTACTTCAGCCACGAATCTTTGGATGGTCGCAGTTTCGCTGATCGGGTCAACGAGACGGCGTACGAGGGATTTCCCGCCGCGGAAAACATCGCCCAAGGGCAGCGTTCCCCCGAGCAGGTGATGGAAAGCTGGATGGGCTCCAGCGGCCACCGAGATTCGATTCTCAACTCCAACTACGATGACATCGGTATCGGGCTGAAGGAGACCACCTGGGTGCAGGTTTTCGGTCGACAGCGCTAGCCCCCGAGAGAACTCGAGCCTTGCTGGCAGAAGCCATCTCCTGGCGACGCTGCGTCACTCTTTGAATCCCACTAGCGGCGTCGCCCGCGGCGGGGCCAAAACCCGACGAACTGCTCCGCCTCATCCAGTTGTTCGTACTTCGACCTTTGGTCCGTGTCCAAGACGGCCTTCAATCCTTCTTCGGCCTCAGCCCGAGCGGCACGCATGCGCTCGCGCCATTCACTGCGAAGCAAGGGTCGATCTGGCGCATCCGCGTCGCGGAGTTCACGCAACTTCTCGTAGTAGCCAGCCACGACGCCCGCGATTTTTTCTTGCTGTTCCTGCGTGAGTTTCAGTTCGTTGGAAATCGACTCGACCCAGCGCTTCGTGCTCGCCTGGCGCCGCTCCGTTCGTTCCACATCGCGCTGAGTTTCTTTCTCGAAGTCGATGCGGTCCACCACGTCACGCACCGCCGCCTCGAACACTGGATCGTCGACCACCTTCGGCGGCTCTGCGGGCGCGTCATCGCCGGCGACGTCCGCGGCCGGTTTCGTGGGCTTGGAGTGGGCTTGGGCAAACGTGAGCAACGACAGGCGCCGCTCGAGCGAATCGAGTCGACGCTCCAGGCGCGTCACATCGTCAGTGGGCCTGCGTGCCTTTGGAGCCTTCTTGCTGACGGTCGCCTCGTCCTTAGCCAGCGCCACCTGCTTGGATTCGGGCGCCAGCAGCAGCGTTACTCCGGCGCCCGCCGCTCCTCCGATGCACGCCCCCACCACCACCAGCACCGTGGACTGAATTCCGGACATGGCGGAAGCATGACGCGTTGGAGATCTATTGCACGTAGATCGTGACGACTTCGGAGGCGGGACCCTCCCCCTGCGCATTGACGGCACTCACCGAAAACGCGTTCCACCCGGGAGCAAGCCCGAGCAACATGAGCTGAGTCTGAGTCGTCGATTGATCCGTACCGAGACGATGAACGTTGTAGGACGTGATCGGTTTGCCCCCGTCATCCGCGGGGGTCCAGCTGAGCGTCGCACTGCGGAACCCGCCAGTCGTCACTCGGATGTTTTGCGGTGGATCCGGAACGCTGACGCAGATGTTGCTGCACAAGTCATCATCCACTTGATTACCATCGTCGCAACGTTCACCTGCTTCAGCATTGACGTAGCCATCTCCGCAACGCGCCACGGTGCAGTCGGGATCGCACGCCGCGGGATGGGCTAGCGGGTCGCAGACTTCGTCGTCGTCAAGCACCCCGTCTCCGCAGGTCGCGGGCGGCCCCGGGCGTGGGGATAGTTCACACACGAACTCACGCAGCGCGGAGCAGCTAAAGCCAAACCAGGTGGCGGTGCCATCCACGTGCGCCGCGCAGTCGCTGCTGGAAGAGCTAGGTTCAATCCGGTTCCAAGCGCTGAAACGCTCCTCCACCGGTCCTCCGTTTGCCCCCCCTTGCCAAAACGCCACTTGGGAACCCGTCCAAACCCACGTTCCCTCGTCCTGACGATCGTTAGCGCCGATCCAATAGTCCTGCACCCCGCGCTCCTCCGCCAGCCACTGAACGACTCCGTCTTCTCGCAGATCATTCACTTCTTGGAGATACCCACCTGCTTGTTCGCAGACTTCTTCAGCGTCGACCCAGTCTTGGTCGTAGTCGCAAAACACGTAGTGGGTGCCGAATGCGATCCCCAGGCTGCAGTTATTCATCGTCTGACGGGACTGGCAATCCAGCGTGCACTCCTCGCTCAGACCGGCGTCATCGCAGTCCTCGCCTTCGTCGACCACGCCGTCTCCGCAGACGCCCGTTCGGATTTCGGTGCTAGGCCCATCAGGTGGTCCCGCGTCCACACCAGCATCCGTTTCCATGTCTCCCTGGCCGCCTTCACCTCCGCTTCCGCCGGCGCCCCCTTCACCACCACTGGCGCCCCCTACTGGCACGCCCGCATCGGTTTCAACTACGTCAGTGCCGCCAGCACCACCGGCTCCGCCGAGGTTGTCTACATCGTCGTCATCGAAGACGTCATCGTCGGGAGCGATGTCGTCCGGGGCGTCATCCCCCTGGACGTCGTCTCCTACCGGAGCGTCGTCCGAGTCGTCGTCCCCAGCGGTTAACTCACTTTGGCGTACACATATCCCGACGGAATTGCAGGCGTAGCCGTCGATGCATTCACCGGAGGTACCACACTGCTTGCCTTCAAGGATGGACTCTGACTGCGTCGCACACCCAACGACAAGGCCCACCACGAGAAATGCACGGCTTCTAAGCATCGCTTCTACTCTAGCAACTCATCCGGTCCGCGCAGCTACCAAAGCGGGCGCTCAAGCGCTCAAACTCGCAGGGATACCCAGCCGGCAGAGACGGACGTTTCTTACTTGGCAACTTTTACAGTCGGGCAGCCAAAAGTGATGGTGACACTTTCTGCGCCTTCCGTCTCGATCTGTTCGCACAAGCTGCCCAGAAGCTCGACCGTCGGCGGATCCGTCGTGGTGTCCACAGTCCAGTTGTCTTCTTGGGGCACTAGCTCTCCGTCGACTTCGATGTTGATCCGGCTGGTATCCCGGTCTGACTCTAGCTGCAATCGACACTCGGTCACGAGCGATGTGGTGATCTGATCGAACACATCGATCAAACCGTCAACGCCGCTGTCATCCACGGCGAAGTATTTGGCGTCCGCTCCACTCGCCGGCACACCGCCAGCCTCGGCCATCGCGTCGAGCACGCCCGCATATTGTTCGCTACCTGGAATGCCAACCACGAACGTCGGAATGTCTTCGGCCGCCAAGGCCGCAACCGCGGCCACAGTCGGGTCGTCATCGATGCAGTTGGCGGGACCATCGGGGAGGTTGTCCGCGCAACAGTTGTCCACGCCATCAGGGCACAGCCCATCCAGGTTCAGCGTACAAGTATCCGCCTCACACCCAGCATGCTCCGAATTGCAGTTTGGGCCGCCATCCGTCGCCAAAAGCACATAGCTTTTGCCCTGCAGCGACGCGCCCGCACCGGTCGTGAAGTAGTCCAACGCGCGGGCAAGCGCCGCGGCCGTTGGTGTGCCCCCGTCGGGCAACGAATCTTCAAACGCCTGGCCAATGGCCTCTAGGGTCGAACTCGCGGGTCCAACCTCGACGTTCAATTCGCTTCCGGCCGGCAACAAGCACTGGGTTTCTCCTTCCGCCGCCCCGGCACTGAACGGGAAAAACTCGAGCCCGATCACTAGATGATCCTGCTCCGCCCCCAAAGACTCCGCCAAGGCAAGCTTCATGGACTCCCACTTGTTCTGCTCGAATCCAGCGGGAGTCCGGTTCATGCTAGCCGACTTGTCGACAACCAAGAGAATGTTGACCGTCTCTTTGTCCGACCCGAGCACTTCACGACCACAATCCAGAGGGGCGCCCGCGTCAGGGTCCGTGTCGTCATCGTTGACGTCGTCCAACAACACATCATCGTCCGCCACGTCATCGTCGTCATCCGTGACATCATCGGCTGAGTCATCGGCTGAATCGTCCGCATCGTCGTCGTTGTCCAGCTTGGCCGTTGAATCGCCGTCTGAATCATCCCCGCAGGCTGAAAGCCCAGCGGCCAGCAGTAACCCGACCACACCGAGACTGCCAACCGCACCTACGCGATTAGTAAACATCCACTTCATGTCTTTGACCTACTGAATCGGGAAGACGCAGAAACCATTCGTACAGGGCACACCACTGCAGCAGTCTCCAGCGACGCTGCAGATTTGGCCGTATTCCGAGCAGCTCGGCGGATTGGGTGAACCACCATCCGGCCCTGGCGGCACGCTAGCGTCTGGCCCTGGCGGCACGCCCGCATCTGGACCTGGGGGAGGTGGCGGGGGCGGGTTCTCTGGAACCGTGCAGATACCGTTGGTCGAGCCCGGCTCCATGATGCATTGTGTTCCGGGACAGCAGTCCGCGTTGTTGGTGCAGGAACCGCCCTTGGCGATGCACTGGTTGGCGTTGCAACGCAGTATTCCTTCGGCGTCCGCAACGCAAGGCAGGCCCTCACAACAGTCAATGCTGGACGAACAGGTCTCGCCCATGTCGCGGCACTCGGAAATGCCGTTGCAGCGCGGCACCCCCAAGCGGTCAAGCTTGCAGGTTTCTCCTTGATCGCCAGGGTCACCGCAGCAGTTGTTGCGGGAAGACGAGCTGCTGCACGCGTAATCCTGGAAGTGACACACGTTGCCTTGGGGGTTGCACGAGTTGGTGCCGTTGCCTGCCTTCGGATTGCGGCAGCGCCCAACTGGATCACCAGGGTTCTCGCGTTCGCAAGTCACGGTCCCTGCGCCGGGAAGCCCGGAGTTGGGGCCGCCACAGCAATCGTCGTCATCACGACAGGTTTCGCCGTTGACGCGACACCCGCTAGCTGGCTGACACACGTATACGCCAGTCGGACCGTAAGGGGCACACAAGCGACTGCAGCATTCACCGCAGCCATTGCAGACCGTACCGGCAACGCCAAGAGAGCAGTTGCTGGGAACGGACGGCGCCTCCGCACATGTACCGAACGTGCTTCCCTCGAGCAGGTTGCAGATCCCGGTACAACACTCACCGTCTGACCCACAAATATCCCCGCTCTGCGCACAGAATGACGAAGCGCGCTCACAACGACCATCGGCAGCGCACAGATTGGAGCAGCACTCGGAATCCTGTTGACACTCATTACCCGCGGTGGAGCAGCTTGGATTCAGCGGAATGCAAACCCCTTGCTGCTCGTCGCATTGGGCACTGCAGCACTGCTCGTCCTGATCACACGCTTGATTGTCGGAAGTACAAGAGCGCGCCTGGCACTTGTCGTTCACACAGGACAGCGAACAACAGTCCAGCGCCTCATCACAAGCTTGGCCGGCGTTGGCGCAGATATGCACTCCAGCCTCGCAGGTGAGCGTGTCCGGATTGCACTTCCCTGAACAGCATTCGCCATCGGCCCCGCAAATCCCACCAAAATCTGTGCACTGCACGAGCCCGGCATCAGTTGACGCTGATCCATCCGGCAGCATCGACATCCCGGCATCCGGCAACATTGACATTCCCGCGTCTGGCTCTGGAGCGGCCCCCGCATCAGGTACGTCATCGTCGACGACGTCATCGTCAACCACGTCATCATCTGCTGTGTCATCGGCTGTATCGTCCGCCGTGTCATCCGCGCTGTCATCAGCGCCGTCACCAGCGTCTTCGATGTCATCGCTGGCGTCATCAGCTCCGTCGCCAGTCTCCTGACTGCTACTGCAAGCGGCGACCTGGAACGCCATACACAAGGTTGCAAAGGCCAAAAGCCTGGGTGCACGCATAGGACCTCTAAGAGTTCGAGTAATCAAAGGAAACTTGCCCACCGGGAACAACTGGCAAGCCCTATCACAACAACCTAGCATGGCGTCCCCTGTCGTGCTGGTTCGAGACTAGGAATTGACTACCTACATTGAACCGAAGCAACCTTCATTCGATAACATCCACATACTCTTGCTGCCCGCACGCCGCTTCATGGACGATGAGGTGCAGCTTGGGCGGTTGCCGTTTTGAGTGTCTTGAATCCCTACGCACTTTGAGGGCCGTCTCATCTGCCCGAGTGTACGTTCCAAACCCACCGCTGAGGCAGGTCTGGGCTCAGAACGACCCAAGTGCTACGGTTTTGCTTTGGAGGGCTCTTATATGGTTCTTGCTCGATCCACACTTGGTAGCTTCGCGCTCGTTCTCACGAGTCTCGGCCTGGTCGCGCTTCCCGCGTGTAGCGATGACGCCTCATCAGATACCGAAGAAACCGACGACGATGACGCAACGGACGACGCGGACGACGCGGACGACGCGGACGATGATGCAACGGATGACTCCGCTGACGACTCCAGCGCGGACGA
>JBNLEN010000111.1:0-21595 GCA_050304975.1 Polyangiaceae bacterium | reverse complement strand
TGTAGGCGACGGTGCGTGAGTTCATGTGCACATGCCTGGTATGCCAACAGAACAAGATGGAGCAGCTCCACTCGGCGGGCCTCTACAGCCGCTAGAAATCCCTTCGACGGTGTGTGGGCGGACATCACCGTCGACTTCATCGAAGGGCATCAGCTGTGCTCCGTCCAAGCGGACCCAACCCAGCTCGAGCAGGTGATCGTGAACTTGTGCGTCAACGCACGCGACGCAATGCCCAGCGGTGGTCGTTTGACCCTAGAAACGGAAAACGTACTGATCAACGGTCGCTATCGGGAATCTCACCCTTGGGCTCGTCCAGGGCGCTATGTGCTGTTGAGCGTCACTGATACCGGGGAGGGAATGTCGGCGGACCAGCGGGAACACGCGTTCGAGCCCTTCTACACGACCAAGCCCCTCCACGAAGGGACCGGTCTGGGCCTTTCGACGGTCTACGGCATCGTGCGCAGCCATGATGGCATGGTTCAGCTCTACAGCGAGTTGGATCAAGGAACGACCGCAAAAGTGTACCTACCGGCAGGCGAACGGCTCGCCGTCGACGTGGGTGACAAACTCGAGGTTCAACCCAAGACAGGCACAGAAACAATTCTCGTGGCTGAAGATGAGGAGCTGGTGAGACGCGCCGTGACGCGAATTTTACGTAAGGCCGGATACACCGTGCTGGAAGCCGTTGACGGTTTCGATGCCATTCGTCGCCTGCGGGAGGCAAGCGAGCCCGTCAGTTTGGTGCTACTGGATGTGGTCATGCCGAACCTGAGTGGTCCAGCGGCCTGGCTGCGTCTGCAAGAACTTCAACCAGGGCTGAGGGTGCTCTTCTCCAGTGGTTACGCGGACAATCGCTATCAGGAGCAGCTGCCACCGGATGCAGAAATTCTGGAGAAGCCGTTCCGCGTGGAAGCGTTGCTGCGCAGCATCCGACGCAAGTTGGACGGGTAGGCCGAACGGGTGCATTCCTGAGTCAAACCACTACTAGACAGGCGCCCGGGAGCTCCCCATAAAGCCGGCATGAGCATCAAAATAGGCGAAAAAGTGCCGAATGCGACCCTGTACGAATCGCTGGAAATGGCCGACGCCTGCCCCGCGCCCCCCGCCCGCGTCTCCGTGGCGGAAGCTGCGGCCGGCAAGCGCGTCGTCTGTTTCGGCTTGCCGGGCGCATTCACAGCTACTTGTTCTGCGCACCACCTACCCGGCTACTTGGAGCACCTTGATGAACTGCGAGCCAAAGGTGTGGATGAGGTTTGGTGCCTCTCCGTCAATGATGGCGCGGTCATGGCCGCCTGGGGCCGGGATCGCAAAGCGACGGGAAAAATCCGAATGCTCGGGGACGGCTCCGCGGAGTTCGTCAAGAAGCTCGGCCTGGAAGTAGATCTGAGTGCGGCCGGCATGGGAGTGCGCTCCCAGCGCTTTTCAATGCTGCTCGAAGATGGGGTTGTCAAACAGCTGAACGTGGAAAAGCCCCGTGAGTTCGAGGTGAGTGATGCCGAAACGATGCTGACTCAGCTGTCGTGAGCCCGGCGGCGCCTCTTTCGCAGCGCGCTGGGCTTGCCCGGCTCGCAGGAAGTTGCGATAGCCACGGGCATGTTCAACAGCAGCGCAGTCGGCCGGATCAGCTTGTTGTGCATCAGCACGGCCGCCTGCGGCGCCACCAGATCGCCTGCAGGAACGCCGCAAGAGGCCACCATCATCACCGTGCCGAGTGCCACCAGCACGGCTCCGGTGCGGCTCCCGAACAGCGCCCCCAAACCAGCTACTGAGCAAGATCGGTGGTGGCTGAAGCTAGACGGGGCCAACTACCAGGGCCAAATGTGGTCTGGCGGGCTCTTGGTCGATGTGAACACGCGTTGGCAGCCCCACGGACAATCGCTGCGAGGCGAATATGTGTTCGTGGACGATGGCGCCACGTTGCCCGGTCTGCTGTCGGAATGCGAGTCCCCTGGCGAACTACAGCTTCGCTGCCGCTGGCGCGACACATTCGGAGCTGGCTACATGCACGTGTCGTTCACCCAAGATTTGACCTCGTTTGAAGGACACTGGAGTCCCGAGGCCGAGCCCGATCGTTCGCTGCACTGGAGCGGGCTGCGCCACGACGACAAAAGCGGCCCCTAGGGGAGCGAAGCTGCCTTCATCGCCGATAGTTGTGAATCAGCCAAGCTGCGCAGCTGCTGCAACTCCTCGCTCGGCTCTTTGGCGATATCCCCGGTCAGTGCCAAGACGTCTTTTGGAGCGACTGTCCCCTCTCGGCTACGCACCGTTGCCCTTAGCAGTATCCGGCAAGCCGTTTCCCCGGATGGGAGCAGGAACTGTTGGCTGAAGTACAACCAGCGCTCGTCGATCCCCTCGATGCTGGACACGATTTGGAAGGCCGACATCAGCGTGATGGGTCGGCGATAGACGACGTCTGCGCCGCCAACCAGAAATGCCCAACCGTTCTTCAAAGAATGCCTGAGCACGGGCGTGCGCGCAGACCAAGCCCAGCGCGCTTCTTCGGCCAAGCGCAAGTACGCCGCGTTGTTCACGTGCAGGTAGGCGTCACACAGCCAAGGCCAGGCGCGCGCGTGGAGCACGAAGGGTTCACCCGCGATGGCGCGCGGACCCAGTGACGCGTGCCTGAGCAGCACCCCACCTACTCTCAGAGCGTAGCCAATCATTGTTCATCTCTCAAAGAGTGACCGAACTTCGGTCGCTACTGTGAACTACCCGACGGCGGCTGCAGGCGCGTCGCATCCACCCACTCGTCGGGAGCTAGATTCGTTCTCTGGTAGCGCACCAGATAGCGCGCCTCATCACGCTGTTTGATCACCCCGGCATACCAGTGTTGTTGGCGCCAGATCTCAACCTGTTGCCCGACGTCGTACTCGCGCGATCTGAGGCCGGGGCCATCGCTGCTGGCATCCCCTAGGGCGCCACTTTGACTCGCCCAGAGCAAGGCGGAGCCCCCACCGAGGGCGATCACAGCGGCTAGTGGAAGCACCCAAACCAGCACGGAAGCACGTGAGCGAGTCGGTTCTTCTGGATTCGCGCTCATGACATGCATCCCTTAGCGAACACGCCGACGAGAATCCAACAGTTCTCCCCGGCTGGGAGTTCAAAGCCCTTCGACATCATCCAGTAGTTGCTTTTGAGCATGGTCATCCAGCGTGCGGTAGTAACCTCGAATGTTCAAACGCTCATCAACCAGCACCAAGTGCGACCCGTGAGTGATGCCCATGTGTTCAGCGCCCTCGGTGGGCTTGCCTTCGAGCGCTAGCTTGAATCCCTGTTCGGCCGTGTCTCGAATCGCTTTCAAGGGACCGGTCAGGTAGGACCAATTCGCCAAGTCTGATCCATGCTCCTTGGCAAACGCTTTGAGCACTGGTGGCCGGTCATTTTCCGGATCGACGCTGAAGCTGACCCAATGCATTTCCAACCCGCGTTGTTTGGCGCGCTGCTGCAACTCCACCATGACCCGCGTGATGCGCGGGCAAATGCTGGGACAGCGGGTGAACATGAACGCCGCCACCCAGATCTGGCCCTGCAGCTGCTTGCTGCCGAACGTGGCGCCCTCTTGATCGGTCAGCTCAAACGCCGGCACCTTGCCCAAGGTGGGTAGCTGCGGCTTGCTATCCTTGCACGCTGCTGGCAGCCAGCTCGACAACAGCAGTGAACCAGCGGAAAGTATCTGGCGTCGCTTCATTGCTGGCTGTGAGTAGTGCATGGGCGTGAGCCGCGCAACCGCCAGTGCCTTGCCCACCAGCATCGAGCCGCTCCGGTGCGGAACCGGGGCGGCGGCGCATGGAGTGCGCTGTTATGCCGCACGCCTTTTGGGGAATATCCGAACTAGGAAAGGCCGGCTTGGGGGATAGCGGCGCTTGTGTGTGGGAACGGTTCAATCGCAGGTGGCGACCGCTTCGATCGAGCAAACGTGGGCACGGGGCAGCGAGAAGTGTTGGGCGCCCATGAGCAAACGCTCGCGGTAGTAACGAGTAGGCGCCACGTGCCCCGGACTGCGGTAGCTATCGGTCACGCGGTATACCCAGGCATGAATCCAACCGCCAGCGTCGCCCTCGGGTGAGCGACGCTCAACGGGCAAGAGCTGGCGCTGATACACGCGGGGTGCCCCCTCCTTGTGGTCCAGGGCGTGCAACCCTTCGGGGGTGACGAGCAGCGCTGCACCGAACACCAGGGAGCCGTCGCGTGGCTGGACGTTGGCTGCGCCACCAGCGCGTCCCGTGGAATAATAATTCCAAACGAGCGCGTGCTGGTGCAGTTGCGCCGGCACCGCAGCTTCCACGCTGCTCGGGGCATACCGATATCTCCGGAACCAGTCGGACAACTCGGCCAGATCGAGGTTGGAACCATAGGCGAACACCCATTGACGCATAAGCGCCAGCATAGCCAAGGTCACCCCGGACGCACTGGAGAGCGTGGGGCTTGGCCCCAACGAACTTCCATAAACGCGGAATTGTATCGATATTTCGACGGTTTGCACCCGAAACACTGCGGGGCTTTTGGCGCCATGAAAAAAGTGATAGCCGTGACTGCATGAGCTGGAAAACCCTGAGTCTGGTCTGCCTATTGTCGATCGTGGCCTCCGCGTGTGCGGCTACGCCCGCTGCACCTTTCGACACGCTGAAAGATGCGAACGTCACCGCGTATCGACTGCATCCCGTGAAGCCGCCGCCCCCGGCGCCGGCAGCACAGCCCGGCGCAGTGCCGATCATTCCGGGTATCCCCCCTGAGGTTCAGCAATGGGCTCAGCAGGCGGCCCCGGCTCTGCAACAGATCTTGCCCCCGGGACTGCTGCCACCCGGTCTGATCCCAGGGGCGCCCCAGCAACCCGCGCCACAAGCGGATCCGCTGCTGCAGGCCCCGCGCTTTCATGAGTTTCCGATCGTTCAGTCTGTTCCCGTCATCAGCGCTGACCTCAAAGAAGACTTGGCTGACGTGATGGGACAGGAAGACAACTTTCAAGCCCAGCACTTCAACTGCATGCACGCAGAGTTCGGCATCAGCTTCTCCACCACCCCCGGCGCTCCCCCGAACGATGTTTTGATCTCGCTTTCGTGCAACCAAATGCAAGGACACAACTTCGTCTGGCCTCACGGCAAGACTGGCCTCACTCCTGAGACCGTCAAAGCACTCTCGCAGCTGCTACCGCAGATCTTCCCAAACACCGGTGCCCCCGCCGTCGCATCCGCAAATTCTCCGAATCTGGTCATGCTGTAAGGGTTTGACCACCGCAGCAGCGCTTTCGTGCGTTGAAGAAGGGCGTGCAATGTTTGCGCGCCCTTCTTGCATTTGCACCCTTCCGAGCAAGCCACGAAGCTGCGCCAGAAGCAAAAATCCAACTCATTCCGGGAAGCTGCAACCGTTTGCCCCGACTGTTCACACGCTCCAACTGGTTGGCACGCTTTCAGCACGTCCTCACTCGCACGGCGCGCACTCGCGGACGTTCATCGGAGCAGAAACGGTATGACTCGAACAGTGGCGAACATCATGGTGCGGGACTTGGTCACCATCAACGAAGAAGACAACCTTTCACAACTGGCGCACACCATGGATCGGTTCCGCTTGCGTCATCTGCCGGTAGTCAACGGAAAGAAGTTGGTTGGCTTGGTCAGCCATCGCGACCTGTTGCGCCTATCAATGAGTACCTTGCTGCCCGCCACGATCGCGACCTCAACCGAGAGCAGTCTGAAGGAAAAAACCTTCGTCGCTGAAGTCATGACGCGGGACTTGGTTTGCGTTCACCCCAGCACTTCCCTGGCGCAGGCAGTGCGGTTGATGCTCAAAAACAAGTTTGGCTGTTTGCCTGTCGTCAATGACGGAGATGAACTCGTGGGAATTATCAGCGAGCAGGACTTGCTCCGAGAACTGGCTTCCGACTTGGACATCGAGTCGGAGAACGAACAAACGCTCACGCGCAGCCTCAACTGATCGCCGAAGCAAGATCGACGCCAACGCACAGCCCACGAGCCCGAACACACAGCATCCCGTCGATGCACGGCCAGCGCTGCCCGCGTGGCGCCACCGAGTCACTGGGGGCCGCGTGACAAGCCTCGCCAAAAACGCTACCCTCTCTCGTTCAGGCTAAACCTGAAGGAGGCAGCATGAGCACTTGCGTCGTGACAACGCCGCCAACCGTGGAGGGTCCGGGGGTCGTCTTTTCGGTGGTCCACAGCGAAAGCGGGCGGGTTTTCCGCTGTGAAATGAGTGGATTTCAAAGCGTCAAGATAACGCCGATTCCCCGCGACATGTCTCCCTGGGCAGATGGCAAGATCCGTGCTGAGGTGGCGGAGCTGGCTCATCAGCACGCCGCCGACAATCGTCAACTGTTCGAAGAGCTATTCGAGAAAGCTGTCAGTCGGGGTACAACCCCCAAAGATGAGTGACGCCGCGTGGCACAGCCTGACGCCGGAGCAGGCGTGTGAACGACTGGAAACCAGTCCCGACGGACTTTCTGTTCAGCAAGTCGAAGCTCGCAGCGCGGAGTACGGCGCCAACCAACTAGCGGAAGCGCCCCCGGATCCCGCCTGGCGTCGGTTTCTGAGGCAGTTTGCCGACATCACCGTGATCGCGTTGTTGTTGGCGGCGCTTTTGGCTCTGGGCTTGGCGCTGTTCGAGACGAAAGATAGCAGCGTTCTGGAGCGCTTCGGAGATACGATTGCCATCTTCCTGATCGTGATGCTCAACGCGGTGATCGGTTTCGTCCAAGAGGGCAAGGCCGCCGCAGCCCTAACAGCACTGAAGAGTCTGACGGCTCCAACGGCAAGCGTGATCCGAGCTGGACAGCGGCAACAGCTCAACGCCTCAGAGCTGGTGCCGGGTGATGTCGTGGCACTGCAAGAGGGTGATCGCGTGCCAGCGGACCTCCGGCTGCTCGGAACAAACATGCTTCAGGTTGAGGAAGCCTCGCTGACGGGCGAGTCGGTGCCCGTCGACAAACACACCCAACCGCTTCCTGAAACTGCCGAGCTGGCTGAGCGCAACAACCAGGCCTTCATGGCCACTCACGTGCAACGCGGCTCGGGCACCGGCGTCGTCATCGCCACCGGCATGAACACCGAAATCGGTCGCATCGCGACAATGCTGGGTGGCGTTGAGGTCCGGCGCACGCCGCTGCAACAGCAGCTAGATCGATTTGGCAAGCGCGTGGTCTTGGGCTGCGCCGTTCTCGCCGTTTTCGTGTTCGCGCTCAGCCAGCTGCGTTCTGACGCGTCCCTGGGTTTCTCGTTGCTGGTAGCCGTGAGCTTGGCCGTGGCAGCGATCCCGGAAGGTTTGCCGGCAATCACGACGATCGTGCTCGCGTTAGGCGTGCGTCGCATGGCTAACAACAACGCCATCCTGCGACGTCTGGCGGCGGTGGAAACCTTGGGCTCCGCCCACGTGATTTGCACGGACAAGACGGGCACGCTGACGCAAAATCACATGACCGTCCGGCGCGTTTGGTGCGCGGGGCAAATCCATGAGCTCGAGCCCGAACAGCAGTCACCAGACGCCCCCGGTTTAGCCACGCTACTGGATGCTGCTGCGTACACGCCGGCCGCTCAACGGAGCGATGACGGGACGGTTACCGGCGACGCCACCGACGTGGCGCTGCTGGAACTCCACGACCGCACACTCGGCGTAGACAGTGAACGCTCCCCAATGCAAGAACTGCCGTTCGACGCGGAGCGCAAACTAGCCAGCGTCTTGCTGCCTTCGGAACGAGGCGCTGCGGAACTGATAGTACACGGCGCTCCCGAAGCAGTGATGGAGCGCTGCAGCACCTGGCTCAGCCGCGAGGCCACGACTCCGGACGGAGACCACGACAGAGAGCCGAGCACAGAGCAACCCTTGGACGACGGCATGAGGACACAGCTCTCCGCCACGGTAGAGCAGTGGGGAAACGAAGCCCTGCGGGTGATCGCACTGGCTCGCCGACGGCTGAGTGAAGATCAGCTGAAGCAGGGCAAGGTCTCCCACGACGCAGAGCAAGAACTGTGTTTGCTCGGCTTGATGGGACTGTCCGACCCACCGCGCCCCGAAGTCCCCGCTGCAATTGCAAAAGCCCGCCAAGCCGGCATTCAAACCTTGATGATCACGGGGGATCACCCAACGACTGCAGCCGCGATTGCGAGAGAACTGGGTCTGTTTGCCGACGATCCAGCACGCCACGTCCTGAGCGGCGGCGAACTCTCCAAGCTGAGCGCTCAGCAACTGGACGAGCGAGTCGAGGAGCTGGGCGCCGTGGCCCGCGCGACAGCCGCCGACAAGCTGCGTATCATCGAAAGCCTACAACGGCGCCAGCGAGTCGTGGCTATGACCGGCGACGGCGTCAACGACGCGCCAGCGATCAAAGCTGCCGACATCGGCATCGCAATGGGTAAAGGCGGGACGGACGTGACGCGTGAAGCAGCGGATTTGGTGCTGGCAGACGACAACTACGCGAGCATCGTGAAGGCGATTGAGGAAGGCCGTTCGATCTACTCCAACATCCAGCGCTTCATCGTCTTTCTGTTTGCGGCGAACGCGGGCTTGGTCTTGCTGGTGTGCGCGGGCTCGATTGCAGGCTGGCCTGCCGTGCTGACTCCCACAC
This sequence comes from Polyangiaceae bacterium, assembly GCA_050304975.1. Taxonomy (GTDB): domain Bacteria; phylum Myxococcota_A; class Polyangia; order Polyangiales; family Polyangiaceae; genus SZUA-265. The sequence continues at coordinate 13,023 of JBNLEN010000111.1, read as the reverse complement.
AGATTTTGTGGATCAACCTGATCACCAACGGGCTGCCCGCTTTGGCGCTCGGCATGGAGCCCAAGGGCGGTAATCCGATGACCCGTCCGCCACGGGCTCCCGACCGGCCTTTGATCGGAGGCCGTCAGTTGACGGAAATCTTGTTGGCGGGACTGTGGATGGGCGCCATGAGCAGCCTGGCCTTCTTCGCAGCCAACTGGGCTGGTCCTTGGCTCTCCCTGCAGGGCCTACCACCACACACTGCGCTGGAAGGTGAGCTCGTCGAACCAGGACACCTGCGCTTCGCTCGAACGATGGCGTTCACGGTTTTGGCGCTCGCTCCGTTATTTCATGCCTTCAACGCCCGCTCCACCAAGTCGGCTTTCAGCTTGGGGGTGTTTTCAAATCGTACGCTCACCTGGGCAATCGGGATCGGATTGGCGCTGCAGTTGGTCGCGGTGTACACGCCAGGCGTGCAAGACGTATTTCACACCCTGCCGCTATCGCTGCCAGCTTTCCTGGTGTCGGTTGCGTTGGGAGCCAGCGTCTGGCCTGCTGGTGAACTACTCAAGCTGGTGAAGCGCACGGGATGAGCCTCCCAAACGCTCGGATGCAACAATTGCGCGATCGCGAAATTGCCCGATCCACCAAGGCCCGCAGTTTTTGCTCGCGGACGCAAATCTGTCGGTTTGGCATGGTTGTCGCTTTCTAAGCGAGCATGGTCGTTTCAGAAATCATGACTGAAAATCCCGCCTTCGTAGAAGTCGGGCAAGCGTTGGACACAGCACTAGAAGCTCTCGATAATCTGCAGATACGCCACCTTCCGGTCGTGGATGAAGGTCGACTGGTGGGCATCCTCAGTGATCGAGATCTTGCCGCCTACCGACACCGTGGGTTGGACGGCGACCAGCTGCCCACGATCGCGGCGTTGATGTCCGCCGACGTGCTGTCAGTAGATCCCGAAAGCGACGTCAGCGAAGCCATCGAGTTGATGCTGGACGCCAAATGTGGCGCGATCCCCGTTGTCGAGCCCGACACGGATCGCCTGGTCGGCATCGTCAGCTACGTGGATGTGCTGTCGAGCCACGTGCAGCTACTCGACGACTGACCAACATCCACAGCGTGGCGCTCGGCAGCGCAGTCGCCGCCAAGCGCCTGAGATCGCGCACAAAATAAGTTCGCCTACGTCGTCGCACCCGGGGGTACGATGTCTGCATGGGAACGCTTCCGAAAGTCCATCGCCCCCACTGGCCCTGGGTCGCTGCAGCAGCACTGGCCGCCTGCCAGGGAACGCAAGCATCGGAAGTTGGGCGGGTAGTCGAACGCACCCCGACGAACAAGACAACAGCGGATGCGCTCAGCCGGGATCCTCACGGGCTGTCGCCGACGCGCACGGCGAGTGGCGCCGTCAAACTAGATCTACGAGGCCGCTACCAGCATGGGGTGCTGGCCAAAGTCGACCAGCAGGGACAACTTCAGACGTCCTGCGTCGATCAGGCGGAGGCAGTCGACGCCTGGACAGCCGATGCTCACCAGGGCCACCCAAACGCTGCTACCAACCAGGGTAGCCCGTGAAGCGCGCGCTTGGCGACAGCGCGTCGATAGGCGATGCGTCGACGGTTGTTTCACCGGCGGCCTGGGTGAGGTCGCTGGCGCTGGTTGGCAGCTTGACGCTGGTTCCAAGTGTCGCTGGCGCCGCGGAGTTCTCGATCGTGGTGACCGACTCGGCGGGCGAAGGTTTTCGCGACGAGGGGCCTGCGGATCCCGCTTCCACTGCCGGAGGCAATCTCGGCAGCACGCTGGGTGAACAACGGCTGAACGCGCTACAACACGCGCTGACAACCTGGGCAGCTTTGCTCGACAGTGAGGTGACGATAGTGGTGCACATCGCCATGAGCGCGCTGAACTGCAGCAACACTTCCGCTGTGCTCGGGCAAGCGGGCGCCAGCTCGTTGTTCTCGGAGGTGCCCAACGCGCCGGATCCCAACGTGTGGTACGTCTCGGCGTTGGCTGACCGGATCGCGGGCGAAGATCTGGATCCAGGGTCGCCCGACATCATTGCGGAGTTCAACAGTTCCGTCGACGCGGGCCCCTGTTTGGGCGGCGCCGGCTGGTACTACGGTTTTGATGGGGCACCGTCCGCAGGCTCTCCGGATTTCGTAGCCGTCGTCCTGCACGAGCTGGCCCACGGCTTGGGGTTTACCAGCTCCGTCAACTATGGCAGTGGGCAATTCTTGGCCGGCTCCCCCGACGCTTTCAGCGCGCTGCTGTTCGATCTCGGGCAAGGCACGACCTGGGACAACCTGAACGCGGGCCAGCGCGCCACTTCAGCGCGTCATGCTCGCGGCTTGGTCTGGAGCGGCAACGCCGTCACAAGTGCAGCTCCGTCGGTGTTGGCGCGTGGCAACCCTAGCGTCAGCGTACAGCCTGAAGTCATGAATTTCAGCGGCGCCATCAACGAAATCAATTGGGCGGCAAAACCCATGATGAGCGCGCAAGGAGAGCTCGCGGAACCGAACAATCCGTGTGGTCCCCAAACGGGACTGAGCGGAAGGATCGTTCTTGCCCGGGCTGGGTGCCCGGGAGCCACTCGCGCTCTTGCCGCACAGGACAACAACGCGGCAGGCATCCTGATTGAAGGACAGTCGAATATCACTCCACCAGGGGACTTGTTCGAAATCGGGGACATTCCGGAGATCACTATCCCGGCGATCCACATTTCGCCAGCGGATGCCGCTGCCCTGTCGGCGGCGCTCAACTCGCAGACGCTGGAGGTGAGCCTCAGCACCGACCAACAGCTAGTCGGCGCCGACTCCGAAGGTCGCCTCTACATGAACGCCACGACGCCCATCAGTGGTGGCAGTTCAGTTTCGCATTTCGACTCCCTGGCGCGGCGCCCTCAGGGGGCGGGAAATCAAGATCTGCTGATGGAGCCCGCCGCCAATATCGCAGGTAGCGAGGTCGATCTGACGATTGAGCTGCTGCGAGATCTAGGCTGGCTCTCGTCCGGCTGCGGCAACGGCGCTCCCGACGCCGGTGAGGAATGCGACGACGGCAATCGCGTCAATGATGACGGCTGCAACCAAGACTGCGTCCTAGAGCGTTGTGGCGACGGAATCATCAACGCTAGTGAAGCTTGCGATGCGGGCCCGGACAACAGCGATGAGTCGCCGGACTCTTGTCGGACGGATTGCAGCCTGCCGTCGTGCGGTGACGGGGTGATTGACAGCAGCGAACAATGCGACGATGGATCGGCGAACAGCGATACCCGAGCGAACGCGTGCCGGTCGGACTGCACGAACCCTCGCTGCGGCGACTCGGTCGTGGACCTTGGGGAGGAATGCGAACCGGGGCTGGCAACCGGCGATTGCAATACAGAATGTGAATTCGTCGCCGCTCCCGCCCAAGACGCTGGTGCTCCGAGTCCAGATGCCGGATCTCCTGGAGAAACGCGAGACGCTGGGGCTTCGGCTTCTGACGCCGGCTTGCAAGGCAAACCCAATGACGCCGGAGCAGCACAGGACGCTGCTCCCCGCGCAGACTCTGGCGAGGCTCCGAACAGCTCAGACTCGCCACGAGTCGACGCCGGCTTCAGCGACGCCCCTCACGACGCAAGCGCGCCAGCACCAGCGCTAGACGACGAAGCCCCAGAAGACAATGAGCCGGCCGAGCCCGGTGACTCCGCTCCCGTAGCAAACCCCACGCCGACGCCCCCCACCGACAACGACGACGCTGCAGCCGAGCCCGGGCCGCAACAGATGCAAGCTACTACGCTCGACGACTCCACCGACTGCAGTTGCCGCGCGGTCGGGGCAAAAGATCATTCGGCGCCGGCTGGCTCTGCCGGACTATTGCTCATGATGCTGACGGCGGCACGGGCGAGACGGCGTCATCCGGCGCGCCCGACTTGAGTGGCTCCACGTCCACTCCCACCGTGAGCCGATGAGCACCGCCGCCCAAGACCACTCCCTTCAAGGGGCTGACGTCACTGAAGTCACGCCCCCATGCCACGGTGATATGGCGCTCATTCGGCAGCAGATCATTCGTCGGATCGAAATCGAGCCAGCCGTATTCCGGCACAAACACCGACGCCCAAGCGTGGGACGCGTCCGCCCCGACCAAGCGTTCCTTGCCAGGCGGAGGGATCGTCTCGAGATATCCAGAAACGTAGCGCGCCGGGAGTCCAAACGATCGCAAACAGCCGACGGCCACGTGGGCAAAGTCCTGACAAACCCCACGGCGCTCCCGCATCACCTGGGCCAACGGCGTGCTGATATCCGTGGCATTCGACTCGTATTTGAAATCCGTATTGATCGCGTGGTTGAGCTCCAACACGCACGCCGTCAGTGGTCTTCCAGGAGAGAATACCTTCGTGGCGTACTCTCTGAGCATCGCGTGGGCGCGCACCAGCGGGGAATCGACGCAGAATTCCAAAGCGTCGAATAGCGCGGGCTCGGCGCGCACCCGACGTGCTGCATCTTCCCAAGTCACAGTCGATGTCTCTACCGCCGCCAAGTCTCGCGGCGAAACGGACACGCGACTGATGGCTGTCACCTCCAGACAGTCATGCGTCTCCGGCACCTCAATCGTGTCGCAAGGATTGCCGAAGTAATCACGGCGCCGACCCACGTCAATCGCGGTTGGCTTGACGAGCAGCTCCGTCGAGTCCACCTGTTGGTTTTCCAACTGGCGCGGCCGCAAGTGCGCCAGGTGGTGGGCGTGCAGCACCGGGACCTCGTATTCGTACTTGGTGGTGTGGCGCAGGTTGTAAGTCGTCATATTGGCGCCCGCCTCAATCGACTTCCAACTCTTCATTGACCCACATCGGGGGCGACACCGCGTGCGATGAGGTCGCGTGCGAAAACCAGGTTTGGGTGATGTCGTCAGACAGTTGCCACATCAAGGTAGACGTATCTTCCAACAACTCGCGCAAACCTTGGCCCTCCCCTGCGCAGGCAGCTTCCACGTCCGCAGTCAGCAGCGCGCTCTGCATCGCAATCGTCCGCCGCTCCGCGCGACTGCGGACCACATTGTCCAGGCGCGGCAACTCCCGAATGTGGCCCAGCAGCACATTGACCTGGAACGCCAACGAACGAGGATTGGTGTCGTCGGTCAGGATCAAGTCGACGACCGGAGCCACCTGCAACCGGCTGAGGTAACGCGCGCGATAGGTCAAGAGGCTGTCGGCCGTCTCCAGCAATGCCTCCATGTGAACGCGCGAGGCGCCCGGCGCGAGAAGCGACTGGATCAAGCCGAGCGTGAGCCCGCCGCGCTCGACGCGGCGCCCCAAGTCCAAAAACAGCCAGGTATGACCGCGCACCATGTTGTCCAATGAGGTTCCGATGGCGGCGCTGAGCGTCACCAGCACGTCATCAAGCACATCAATCGCAGTGCCAGTACCCGCGAGCTCGCGCTTGGGCACCGCCACACTCAAACGCCGAAACACGTGCCACGCATCGCGCGAAAGCCGACTGCGCGCGCTCAAAGTGAGCTGATGGATGCGCTGACACAAGCTGCGCAAACTGCCGGGATTGTTCTCATCCCAAATCGCGCCACGCACCAGCGACTCTCGCCCGAAATCATCGTCCGGAAGGGCGTTGTTCGGCACGACCTCCAACGCCTTCAAGGTTGCCATGATCGCGTCCAGGGCTTGCGGCGCTTCCGTGCCTGCCTCGAAACCCATGCGGTCAAAAGCGGCGCGCAAGAGCCGCGCACTCATGTCGCAGCGCTCCATGTAGCGCCCTAACCAGAACAAGTCGTCCAACAACCGGCTCGGCAGGTCCACGCCACCGCGCCGTAGCTCCACGCGCCGATCGGGCATACGTGGCGGTTTCTTGCTGGCGGTCTTGTCGTGGGTGGGCAGCCAAACATCCTTGCTGGCTCGGTCGCCGGTCAGCGACAGGAACACACCGTCTGGCGCGGTGTTCACTCGAGCTAGCCCGCCCGGCATCACGCTGTAGTCGTTGCCTTCGCGGCACAAGAACGTGCGTAGTGACAGCTCACCGTATTGCAGCTGGTTGCCCTCGAAGTACGGTAGACTGCTCTGGGCTGGCCAGCGCTCGGCCACAAAACGCCGCGGGTTGGCTTGAACTCGCCCTAGCAGCTCCTGCTTGGCTTGGGCCGTCATCAGGGCTGGCTTCCAAGGCTCACCCTGGCGATCCTCGAAGGCGGGCTTGATGACGAGCTCATCTAGATGGTCAGTCACGAAGCGCAGCGACTCAGGATCTCCGCACCACCAGGTATCCACGGACAAGAGCTCCAGATCCTGGTTCAGCAGTTTTTGGCAGACCGCCGGAAGATAAGCCTTGAACGCCGGAGACTCGCACAGCCCCATGCCCAAGGGATTGGCGATCGCGACATTTCCAGCCATGGCCGCCGCCACCAAACCTGGCACTCCGGAAGTCGAGTCTTCACGCAGCCACAGGGGATCGCACCACATGTCTGCCAGGCGTCGCACCACGACGTCCACCTTGCGCAGCCCGGCCAGCGTCTTCATGTACACCACGCGGTCACGCACTGTCAGGTCCCGCCCTTCGACGAGCTCATACCCTAGGTAGCGCGCCAAGTAGGCATGCTCGAAGGAGCTTTCATCCTGCAACCCCGGACTCAACAGCACCACACGCGGCTCCGTCGCGCCGGTCGGCTTGAGGCTATCCACGCAGCGCTTGACCGAGTCAAAGTAAGAGCGCAAGCGTTCCACGCCGTAGTCGTTGAACAGGCGGGACAGACTGCTTCCGAGCACCAGGCGGTTTTCTAGCGCGTAGCCTGAACCAGCGGGCGCAGCCGTACGGTCCGAAAATACCGTGAAGCGCCCATCCGGGCTTCGCCCCACGTCCGCGGCATACAAGTGCAGGCGAAAGCCTCCCACTGGGCGCCAACCGTGACAGGCTCGCAAATACGCGGGGTTGCCGAACACCAATTCCGGCGGGATCACCCGCTCTCGGATCAATCGCTGACTGCCAAACAGGTCCTCGCTCATCGCCGAGAGCAAACGCGCACGCTGGCGCAGTCCACGCCCAAGTCGCTCCCATTCGACCGGATCCACGACGTAGGGCAGCAAATCCAACGACCACGGGCGATTGGTGCCCTCGGGCACACCCAAGATGTTGAATGTGACCTCTTGCTCGTTGATGCGATGCCGCACCACGCGACGCAGCCGCGCCAATTCTTCCGGTTTGGTCTGCGTCAGGAAGTCATGCACCAGCTTCTGGTGCAACCGAATGCTACCATCCGGCATGTGATACTCGTCATAGCCCCCGGAGGGCGGCGACGAAGGAACGATGACGGCTGGTGAGCTTCCCTTTGGTGGTCTGTCGCTGCGCGGTCCAGGCTCCAATGATTGGAACTGAAACTGGGGGGGATTTGAGCTGCGCATCGAGGGTCGTAACCATAGTCCTAATCCGCGGTGGACGCCCAGCGTAGGTCGAGGGTGTATGGAAAGTGTGGATGTGTTTGCACTTTTATAGGTTCAAAACCGCCCGCCAGGTGGCCGCGCTGCTCAAACCGAGCTAGGCGGCGGCTCTCGGCCGCCACCGCATTGACGGGCCGATCCTCGTTCGCGCGACCGCCCGGGTGGGACACATGGTAAGTGCAACCCGCCAGGTTCCGACCGGTCCACGTATCGTAGATGTCGACGTGTACCGGGTCGTGCGTCGGAATGTTCGGATGCAGCGCCGACGGTGGCTGCCAGGCTCGATAACGAATCCCCGCCACGAACTCACCGTTGGTGCCGGTTGGGCGCATCGGCACTTCATACCCGTTGCACAAGATCTTGTGGCGCTCTTCCACCATACCTTTGACGCGAACCTGCATGCGCTCGAGCGACGAATCGACAAACCGGGTCTGTCCGCCAGCCGCGACCTCTTCACCCAGCACGTGCCACGGCTCCAGGGCGCCGCGCAGTTCCAGATTCATCGTGTCGAGATTGATTTCGCCATAGCGAGGATAGCGGAATTCATAATGCGGCGCGAACCAGCGCGACTGGAAGGAATAACCACGCTCCGTCAGATCGTCCAATACCTGATTGAAGTCCTTGACGGTGTAGTACGGCAACATGAACTGGTCATGCAGGGCCGTACCCCACTTGACCAACTCGGCTTCGTAGGGTCGCTCCCAGAAGGTGCTCAAGAACGCCCGCACCAGCAACTGCTGCACGGCGCTCATGCGCTCGTGAGGCGGCATTTCGAACGCTCGTAGCTCCAACAACCCCAGCCGTCCCGCAACCCCATCTGGCGAGAACATCTTGTCGATGCACATCTCAGTGCGGTGGGTGTTGCCCGTCACATCGATCAGGATGTTGCGCAGCACGCGGTCGACCAACCAGGGTGGACACTGCTGCCCCTTCTTGGGCAGCTGCTGCAGCGCCAATTCCAACTCATAAACCGAATCGTTGCGCGCTTCGTCCACACGCGGCGCCTGTGACGTCGGTCCGATGAAGCGCCCGCTGAACAGATAAGACAACGACGGATGGTTGAGCCAGTAGCGGATCATGCTGCCCAGCACGTCCGGCCGGCGCAGGAACGGGCTGTCATAGGTGGACAAGCCCCCCAGCACCACGTGGTTGCCGCCTCCGGAACCAATGTGCGTGCCGTCCAGATCGAACTTCTCAGCGACTAGCTTTTCTTGGCGCGCCGATTCGTACAGCTCTTCCGTCTGTTGCACGGCTTCACGCCAAGAGGTGGTCGGCGGCGTATTGACTTCGATCACGCCGGGATCTGGCGTCACCTTGAAGTCCGTCAGTCGAGGGTCGCGCGGCGGTGGGTAACCCTCGAGCTGCAGCGGCAATCCGAGCGTCTTGGCGCTGTGCTCCAGCGCGGCAATCAGCTCGATGAAGTGCTCCAGCTCGAAGAGTGGTGGCAAAAATACGCGTATCGTGCCTCCACGCGGCTCGAAGCAGATCGCCGTGCGCGTGATACCCGTCGCCGACTCGTAAGGCAGCGGCGCACTGTACGGATCCGCCCAGGTGTTCTCCGGACGCGGCTGCCTACCTCGTACTGCACCATACTCACCGGCCTCTCCCTGCTTCTCATCTTCAGCGAGGCGAAAGCGGCGTTGCATTCGCGGCTGCAGGTCCGAGCTGGGCAAACTGGGCCTTGCAAGAGGAAACTCGAAGCGATCGCGCAGCGGCTCCCGCGGGGCTGCCGGATCCAGTTCGTAACCGCTGTCGAGATCGCTACGCGCGACCCACGGGGTCGAATCGAGGGGCAAGCGGAAGCCCATCGGCGAGTCGCCCGGCAGCAAAAAGCAATGCTCCGTCCGCAGAAACCATTGACCACTCTGCCAACCACCGGAGTACGCCAGCGGCAACGCCCAACCGACTTTGGTGTTCAGCCCCTGGTCAAAAACGCGGCGCAAGCGCTCGCGCTCATGAGGATCGTCAAGGCGAGCATCCAACGGGTCCACGTTGGTCGGCAAACGCCGCTCACGCCACAAGTAGTACCACGCGTCCTCATACGCGGGCATCAAGCCATGGCGCTCCAGGCCCAGGTTTTTCACCAGCTCCAACGCCAGCCGCCGAGCATCTTCTTCTGTGTGACCGTAATTGCGACCACTCTCGGCGATCAGCGACTCATCCTTCCAAACCGGGACCCCATCACGGCGATAGTAGCAAGACAGCGCCCAACGCGGCAGCTGCTCCCCTGGGTACCACTTGCCTTGGCCGTGATGCAGCACGCCGCCCTTGCCCCAAAGTCGATGCAAGCGCCGCAAGAGTCGATCGGCATAGTCCTCTTTGGTGCCACCCACAGCAGCCGTATTCCACTCTGGCTCATCCGGGTGTTCACTGCTGACGAAGGTCGGCTCACCACCAGTACTCAAGCGAACGTCCGACGCTTGTAGGTGGGCGTCGACACTATCCCCCAAGTCCAGAATGGCTTGCCACTCTTCTTCCGTGTAGGGCTTGGTCACGCGGGGGCGATCCACCACGCGCGTGACTTCCATGTGAAAGCCGAACTCCGTCTCGACCTTTTCCAGCGTTCCCTCGATGGGCGCCGCGGTGGTCGGCTTCGGGGTGCACGCCAGGGGAATGTGCCCCTCGGCGGCCAGCAGGCCACTGGTGGGGTCTAGTCCGATCCACCCCGCGCCGGGAACGTAGGCCTCACACCAAGCGTGTAGATCGGTGAAGTCCTCTTCTGGACCGGCAGGGCCGTCCACCGGCCGTTGGTCGGCTGTCAGCTGGATTAGGTAACCCGACACGAAGCGCGCTGCGACGCCCAGGTTGCGCAGCACCTGCACTAACAGCCAAGCGGAATCCCGGCAGGAGCCTTGCTTGCTGGTCAGCGTTTCCTCCGGGGTTTGCACTCCCGGCTCCATCCGGATGATGTATTTGACCGACTCGTAGACCGCGCGGTTGATGTCGATCAAGAAGTCCACCGTACGCCGCTTGCTGCGGTCCATGCGTTCCATGAACTCCGTCAGCTCCGGACTCAGCGGCAGTCTCTCGAGATAGTGATCTAGCTCTTCTTCCAGCTCCGCGGAGTACTTGAACGGATACTCATCCGCCGAGGGCTCCAAGAAGAAGTCAAACGGATTGTAGGCCTCCAAGTCGGCAACGATATCGACCGTCACGACGAAGTGCGGGATGCGCTCTGGAAATACGACCCGAGCCACGTAGTTGCCGTGCGGGTCTTGCTGCCAATTCAAGAAGTGCTCTTCCGGCTCGATCTTGAGCGAGTACTTGTGAATCGGAGTCCGGTTGTGCGGCGCCGGGCGCAAACGGATTTGCTGAGCGCCGAGCGACGCCAGACGCTCGTATGTGTAAGAGGTGCGGTGGCTGAGTGCTACGCGAATGGCCATGGGGATTACCTAAGGAGGCTAAGGTGCATTGCTTAGTTTGTATAGTCGAAGAACTCACGCTGAATCGCCGCACCAATTTCGTTGAGCGCGATCTGCAGCTGGTCGATATACTCGTGTAGCCCCTGCCCCATGACGTCTTCAATCCGATCATAACTGAGCTTGGCACGCAATTGCCCCAGCAAGCGCTCCGGCTCATTCTGACAGGCATTGAGCGGCGTCCCGGTAATTGAGTGCAGGCTAACCTGAGCCTGCTCCACGCAATACAAGATACTGCGCGGAAACTCGCGACTGAGCAGAAGAAAACTGGCGACGTCTTCGGGCGTGGTGACGTGATACAGCTGCCGATACATCTGCAGCGCGCTCGCCGAATTCAACAGTGCCGCCCAGCCCACCTGGTCAATCGTCGTCCCGACGTCCCCCAGGCTGGGCAGAAGAATGAAGTATTTGACGTCCAAAATCCTGGAGGTCTTGTCCGCCCGCTCCAGCAAGCGCCCGAGGCGAGTAAAATGCCAAGCTTCACCGCGGCTGAGCGTGGCGGCGGTGACTCCTTCGTAGTGGATACCGCTGAGTTTGACGCGGGCATAGAAGTCGCTCATTTCCCCGACAGAAAACGATTCCTTCGCCACTCCCCGCACCATCAGGTAGAACTCGTTCAGCTGGTGCCACATCTCACGCGAGATGATTTCGCGCACTGTGCGAGCGTTGTCCCGAGCTGCGCCGACTGCAGAAATAATCGAGTTCGGGTAGGCTTTGTCGAACGTCAAGAACCACGACACCGCTTCGGGCGTGGGCTCTCCGTAGTGCTTGGAAAACCACTCATGATCACCCGTCGTCTGGATCAGGGGCTGCCAACTAGGCCGCTCTTGGACCGGCGTCTCAAGCATCAGGTTCAGATTGACGTCCACGAAGCGCGCCACGTTCTCGGCCCGTTCGACGTAGCGACTAGACCAGTACAGCGCTTCGGCAACCCGGCTGAGCATGCGTCGGCGGGGAACGGCCGTACTGCGGTAGGTACGCTGGCGCTGAGTCTGGGCGCCATTTGAACTTGCCTGTGACTGCTCTTTCACGCCGGCGCCGTTCGTGGACTTGACGATAGCTTCTCGGGATTGATTGGTCATGGACGCACTCATTCTGCCAGCACCCAGGTATCTTTACTGCCACCACCTTGTGACGAGTTGACCACCAGTGAGCCTTTCTTCAATGCCACGCGGGTGAGACCACCCGGCTGTACGTAGATATCTTCACCGTAGAGAGCGAACGGCCGCAGATCGACGTGGCGAGGTTCAAACGCCTTGTCGATAATCGTCGGCACCCTCGACAATGACAGCGTCGGTTGGGCGATATAGCCACGGGGATTCTTTTTGATTCGCTCGGCAAAATCCGCTTGCTCGGCCTTGGTTGAATGGGGGCCCACCAGCATGCCGTACCCCCCCGCACCATCCGTCGCTTTGACCACCAGCTCATCCAGGTGCTCCAGAACGTACTTGCGTTCATCATCCTCGGAGCAGACGTAGGTGGGAACATTCTTGATGATGGGCTCTTCATCCAAGTAGAAGCGAATGATCTTTTCTACGTAGGCGTAGATTGCTTTGTCGTCCGCCACACCTGTTCCTGGTGCGTTAGCGAGCGCGACCTTGCCCTCTTTGTACACGCGCATCACCCCAGGAATGCCAAGCAGCGACTCCTTGCGAAATACCTCTGGGTCGAGAAAGTCGTCGCCCACCCGGCGATAAATCACGTCAACGCGTTCGAACCCGCCAGTGGTGCGCATCTGCACGTAGCCATCACGCACGACCAGATCCTGCGATTCAACCAGCTCAACCCCCATCTGTTGGGCCAAGTAGCAGTGCTCGAAATACGCGCTGTTGTAGCGCCCAGGGGTGAGCACCACCACACGCGGATCTTCGACCCGATCTCGCGCCACGAAGCGCAGCGCTTGCAGCAGCCGCATCGGATAGTCATCCACCGGGCGAATCGACATTTGCTGGAACACCCGCGGCAAAGTACGTTTGACGATCTGACGGTTTTCGAGGACGTAGCTCACTCCAGAAGGACAGCGCATGTTGTCCTCCAGCACATAGAACTCTCCATCCTTGTGCCGAACCAAGTCCGTGCCGCTGATATGGCACCAAATGCCCCCGGGGGGCTTCAGACCGATGCATTGCTCCCGGAACTCTGCGCAGGTCTCCAACAGGTACTTGGGCACCACACCTGCCTTGATGATCTTCTGCTCACCGTAGACGTCCGTCA
>JBNLEN010000110.1:0-21671 GCA_050304975.1 Polyangiaceae bacterium | reverse complement strand
AGACGCGTTGGAATGATGCGGTCCATCCGGGAGGCATGTGTTTGCGGCAGCTGGCGCTGTGCACGACGTAGTCGGCTTCGGAAATGAGCGTTTTCGCCGAATGCTCTTGGTCCTCGAGCTTGAGTGCCGGCGGGTACGCCGAGGGATCGGTTACCACGCCGTGGGGAAAGTTCATGGCTGCGAGGCTGTAGTTGCCCCACTTGTATCCGCCAACGCAGCCAAAGTAACTCACGATACCCGTGGATTTTTCGACGGGGGGAGCCTGTTTGAGCTTTGCCAAGCTGAAGGAGCCGTACGCTTTGGGTGGCTCGCTGTGTCTAGCTCGGAAGTGTTCGAAAACGAGGTCAAAGGCAAAGGAGTTGTAGATCGTAATCCCCGCCTGGGGGATCAAGATGTGGGTGACGCCAAAGCTCTTCAGCTGTTCGTAGACCCTATGAGGAGTCGCTAGAGTCCCGTAGTCGAGGCCCGACTGCAAGTGTACCGCGTCGGATACGATAGACGCCTTGAGTCCAGCCCGCAGGTGGTGGTTGTGTAGCAAGACTCGAGCGTCCGGCTCGAGCTCCTTGCCGATGGTGCGGTATGGTTCGAAGATGTGAAAACGTTCCTCGAGCTTCTTGTGATAGCCGCTCACCGCAAGCTCCGGGACCAGGGTAATCGGTGGCTTGTGGAGCATAGCGTGGGCTGGCAAGCTCCACACATCCAAGCCCCAGATGGCTTGAGCGCCCACCATGCAGCACACGGCGACTCGGACGGGGCGCGAGCCCTGCTGCCAGACTCGTATGAGCACGACCGCAACGAAGGCCGCCATCCAGGGCAACAGGACCTGAAGGTAGCGGTCGAACTGCATCCCAGAAAACCAAACTGCAAGCCCAACGTAGGTGGCACCTGCCAAGGCCCATACCCGCCTGGACGTAGAAACGAAAGGCAGCAAGATGGTGCACAAAGTAAACAGTGAACCAAAGATGGGCACCATTCCGTGGAACCTGGGCCAGTCGTGTGGAACGAACGAGAACGTCGCGAACACTTCCAGCGTGTCCCGCGCGCGTTCGAGCCATGGGCCGCGTGGGGCCCAGGGGTGAGTGCTCCACCAGGTCGTAAAAACGGTCGATGGATAGGGTTCCCAGGGTCTACCTTGAAACAGCTTGTAGGCGTAGGGATAGACGGGGTTTCCATACCAAAGCCAGTTCTTCAGCCAGTGCGGAGCCGTCAGTACCAGGCCACCGAGCAACAGCACACCCGGGCCGCACCACACCCTTCCGAGTCGGATCCAGGAAGAGGCGCTGCCACCCAGTGAAACTGCCTTGACCGAAGATCTAACGAGCTTGACGCAAAGTCCCAGCGCAATGAATGCCAGGAGGCATGTGACCGAGTATTTGGTCAACAGAGCCCCAGCAGCCGCGATGCACAACAGGAGCCAGGGGGCGAGCGTTGCCCGAGACAGCGGGCCTTGCCAGTCCCGCCCACGCCAAACCCGAGCGAAGGTCAGAAAGATTGGCGGGGCCCAAAACGCGGCAAAATGGTCCGAGGTCAGGTGCAGGCCGGAGTCGTAGAGGAAGATGCCTGGGAACAGGAACAGGGCAACCCAAGACAAGTGCGCGGGGAGCCCGGGCACCAGACGACGAACGACGCAGACGATGCCAAAGAGAGTCCACAGGAAGACGATCAGCTCGATGTGGGAACAGAGTCCGACCTGATCGAATAGACGCAGGCCCGGCAATAGATAGGCCCAAGTAAATATCAGGCTTGCGAGATGTGGGAAGGCACCGAGATGCCAGCCTTCAACGAACCGGGAGATACGGCCGTCAGCAACATATTGCTCCGCCAGGCCGAGATGGTACCAGCGAGCGTCGTACGCTGTGTTTTCTGGGTGAACCAAGCTCAAGTACAGAAAGAGCAGGGCGCCGCAACCGTAGCCGAGCACCAACCATTGGATGATCCCAATACGCGGGTTGCCCCATCTGGTGCGGGCACGTCGGAGCGCCCGGATTCGGCGCCGGACGAAGCGATACAGGTCGCGCCCTCCGGCTGCGAGGAGCAGCAGCGGCAATGTGATGGCCGCCGCTGCATTGAACTGCCCCAACCTGCCTAGGCAAAACAAGAGCAGAAACCAAATGACGATGCCCGTGCCCAGGGCATGTACGGCTTGCTCACCCCAAGAGCCAGCCGGAATCTTGAGGAGCCTCAGGATGACCAAACCAATGGCCAGTCCAGAGGCCGTCCAAGCGATGGCAGCGAACCAATAGAAAAGGTAGCGCCAAGTTAGCCAGTGCTGAACCGGGTAGAAAATGTGGACGCGCCACAAGAAGATGCCGCTGGCGGCGGCGAGAGCCAGAAACAACAGGCTTTGCCGGAGGCCGGGGCGCGCTTGGAGCAAGCTCACTTTGAGACTTTCGAGCCTTCTCGTCATGCTTTTTGCAGGATGGCGAGCAGAGAGGTGCCCCAGGGCAGGGGCACACGATGCCCGAGCTTGCTCTCGCGTTCGAGCGCAAAACCGAGCAGGGAATTCACCGGTCCTGTTGGGATTTGGTGGGCTTTCTTCATCAACTTCCAGCGTTGATCTTGGGACGCATTTCGCGCTTTCAAGCCGTCGAGTGTCCGGGTGGCAAACAGCAGCGGGCTCAACGCAAACATGAAGTACCGAAGGTCTACCACTTTGAATCCCTGACGTTCTGCAACCTGCCTCATGGAGGCCTTGCTGTAGCGACGCTGATGGCCAACGAGCGTGTCGTTGTATGACCAGAACACGCGTAGCGCGGGTACCGTGATGAAAACAAAACCCCCGGGAGTTAGAGCCCGGTGAACTTGTTCCAACGCGCACTCGTGCTCGGGGATATGCTCGATCACATCGAGCAAGAACGCAGTCTCCCAGCGTTCGTTCCAGTGCAAGTTCAGAAGATCAATCTGGTAATACTCAACCTCGTTTCCCAGAGAGCTCGCGGAAAGCTCGAGAGCGCTGCGGCTGGAGTCGCCTAGAGCTGTCTCTTTGAAGGTGATGCCCTCCTGCTTGAGATACCTGAGCCAACCCCCGCAGCCGCCACCGAGATCAATGGCTCGCATCGTGGATGTGTTGGTCAGATGGCGTCTCAAGCCGTCGACGATGAAACGGTGGCGGCCCCGATACCAGAAATGCCTCTCCTGCATTTCGCGGAGGACAGAGAACCCCTGAGGATCGTATTGCTCATCCCGGTGTGTGACCGGGTGTTCCGGCACGTAGATACCACCCTGGAGCTGGTATGGGTCCTGACGGGCGGAGTGGCTCATTGGTGCGAGCCGAGGTTTACCCATCTGGTGCAGGCGCGCAAGTCTCCGCAGTAATGTCGCTGATTGGCTCTGCAGGGGCGGACTTTCGTCGACTTCCTCGGAGTCAGTGTGTATTGAAGGGCGTGAAGACGCTCCAACCCGGTCTATCGGCAATTGTGCCCGTCTACAACAACGCGCAGGGACTCCCGCAGCTGCTCGCCAGCCTCAAGCCAGCGCTCACCGCCCTAGGGCGTCCGTTCGAAATCCTGCTGGTCAACGACGGAAGTCGCGACCACAGCTGGCAGGCCATTTGTGAGTTGGCCGGGACTCATCCCGAGGTTCGGGGCATTGATATGATGCGTAACTTCGGCCAGCACAATGCTCTTCTGTGTGGCATTCGCGCCGCGTCCTACGAGGTGGCGGTGACCCTCGATGATGATCTTCAGAACCCACCGGAAGAGATCCACAAGCTGCTCGCGAGGCTCGAAGAGGGCGTCGACGTGGTGTACGGTACCCCGGCGCGGGAACAGCACGGCCTGTTTAGAGATTTGGCGTCCCAAATCACCAAGCTCGCGCTGCAAGCATCCATGGGAGTACAGACGGCCCGCAAAGTAAGTGCGTTTCGCGCCTTTCGAACCCAGCTCCGGGATGCTTTTGATCAATATGCAGGGCCCTTCGTTTCGATTGACGTGCTGCTGACCTGGGGCACGACATCTTTCGATGCGGTGACGGTGCGACATGACGCTCGCCAACAGGGCGTATCGGGTTATACATTTCGAAAGCTGGTCGTTCACGCGATGAACATGATCACTGGATTTAGCACCACCCCATTGCGCATAGCGAGCATGGTCGGTTTCGGCTTCACCATGTTTGGGTTTGTCGTGCTGGCGTATGTGTTGGCTTCGTATCTGAGAACCGCAAGCGTGGCCGGGTTTCCTTTTTTGGCCTCAATCATTGCGATCTTCTCGGGCGCTCAGCTGTTTGCTCTAGGAATTTTAGGTGAGTACCTGGCTCGGATGCACTTCCGCTTGATGGATCGTCCGCCATACGCGGTGCGAACTCTGACGCCTGAATCTCGTTCGGAGCCAGCGGAGAGTTGAGGGCGACTTGGGGGAGAGAGTAATCGTCACATGACGTCGCACGAGCCGGTCGGCACCCTACTCACTTGGGATACGGACTTTTTTGGGGTTCGGGTGGCGCGAATCTTTGCTAGCTCTGCCGCGCAGGTGCCCGAAGCCTGCGCCTTCCTGGACGAAGAGCGCATACAACTCTGCTACGCGTTGGTGCCCTGCGCGAACGTGGAAGTGGTCGAAGCGCTTCAAGCCAATGGCTTCCTGTTTCGCGACGTTCGAGTCGAACTCGTGATGCACGATTGGGCGCCCCCTGGAGCCCAGAGCGAAGTCCGTGACGCGACGCAGGCAGACATGCCGTCCCTGTTGGCGCTTGCGACCGTTGCCCACGAAAACACGCGATTTTTCAAAGAGCCTAGCTTGAACCGAGAGCGCTGTGGCGCGCTGTATCATCGTTGGCTCGAGCGGAGCTTTGAAGAGCCAACTCACCAGGTGTTGACCGTCGACAAGGATGGGACCGTTGCCGGCTACATTACCCTCGTGCTCGACGGACAGTCCGCTGAGCTCGGTTTGCTAGCTGTCGATGCAAGATTTCGTCGCCGCGGCGTCGCCCGGGAGCTGTTGAACGGCGCTCTGGCTCGCGCGCGGGCCTCGAACGTCAGGCAAGTCTCTGTGGTCACTCAGGGGGACAATATCGCCGCACTCCGCCTATACGAGCAAGCAGGCTTCACGACACACTCCGTCAATCTTTGGCTTCATCGTGCCCGCAGAGGCTAACCTGTGCGCACCGATCCGCATCGAGAAGTAATGAGCAGAACATGGCAAGCATAGAGATTCCATTCAATCGTCCCTGCCGCGTCGGTACCGAAAAGGAACGCGTCTTGGCAGTCCTCGACAGCGATCATATCTCCGGAGACGGTCCTTTTACCCGGGCCTGTAGCAAGCTATTGGAGGAGGCATTGGGCGTTCCCAAAGTGCTGCTCACGACTTCCTGCACGCATGCTCTCGAAATTTGTGGGTTGCTCCTGGACCTTGGCCCGGACGACGAAGTGATCGTACCGTCCTATACCTTCGTGTCCACGGCTAACGCATTCGCTCTGCGCAAGGCACGTCTTGTGTTTTCCGACGTCCGCGCAGACACAATGAACATGGACGAGCAGCGCCTTGAGGCGCTCATCACGCCTCGCACCAAAGCGATCGTGCCGGTGCACTACGCTGGGGTGAGCTGCGAAATGGATGAGATCAACGCTGTCGCTAAGAAGCACGGGATCTGCGTAATCGAAGACAATGCCCATGGGCTATTTGGAGCCTATCGAGGACGTCCATTAGGCACCCTTGGGGCTCTGGCCACCCAGAGCTTTCATGAGACCAAAAACTTCACGTGCGGTGAAGGAGGAGCGCTCCTGATCAATGACCTGTCGTACGCCCAGCGGGCGGAAATCATTCGTGAGAAAGGTACGGACAGGAGTCGGTTCTTCCGCGGGGAAGTCGACAAGTACACGTGGCAAGACTATGGCTCGAGCTATCTCCCCGCCGAGGTCGTCTCGGCATATCTGATGGCCCAGCTCGAGTCTCGCGAGCCGGTGCAGGCGGCCCGCAAAGTCATCTACGACAGATACGACTCGGAGCTTTCCGACTGGGCAAAGGAGCGAGGAATCCAAACGCCGTTCGTGCCCGACTATTGCGATAGCGCGTATCACATGTACTTCCTCGTGCTGCCGAACCTCGAGCAGCGTACTCGCTTCATCCAACACCTACGTGATCAAGGGATACTCGCCGTGTTTCACTATCAGCCTCTGCACCTATCCGCATTTGGGCAGCGCATGGGAGGCAAGGCTGGCGACTGCCCCGTCACCGAGGACATCTGTGACCGCTTGGTGAGGCTTCCCTTCTATTTCCAGCTCAGCGAGTCGGAGCAGGCGAAGGTGATCGATGCCGTCAAGCGCTTCGACGTCGAGTGACGAGGTTCGCGACAGAGCCAGACGCAATCAGCGCCCCTGATTCCGGATCCAGGGGCAGTTGGAATCCGTCGTGATTCTCACAGATCGCTGAGCTGGAGCATCGCCGGACCTGGCCCCTCTACTGGCTCGCTCTATGCTCCCGGACCCTCGCGCCAGCAAGCACAATCGCACCCCACGCACGCAGGTCGACGCTGCTGGGCGCCCCCAACGTCATCCGTTGGCAAGCGCCCTCAGGCTGGTCCCTTGTCGGGAGCGGGTTCGGTGCTCTCTTTTGGTTCGTCTTCGGTTGCTTCGCCCGCGTCCGACTCGTCTTCGCTCGATGCGTCCCCGTCTTGGTCTGGCGCCCCATCGGACTCGTCGCTGGCTTTGGACTCATCACCCTCCGCAGAATCGCCATCCGATGACTGGTCGTCAGCTTTAGCGTCATCCCCGTCCGATGACTGGTCGTCAGATTTGGCGTCATCCACGTCCGACACTTCGTCCGAGGGGTCCCGGTCCTTCGACGCCTTTTTCGGTTTGTCCTCGTCTTCAGGCGGCAGCGTGAAACTGAGCACGAGTGCCACCACACCGGCGCCGCCCACTGCAGACAGCCACCAGCTGGATTCCGTCAGTAGGTGCATGATGACGGTAGCCGCCACCCAAATCACGAGCAGCAAAAACACCTTCATGGGCGAAACGCCCCCGTTTGACTTGGCTTGCGTATTCATGTGTTACGTCCACTTCCGTTCTGAGCGTTCGAGCTGACTGGCAGATTTGCTGGCAGTTGCCTGCGCGGCGCTCACTTTGGCTCGCTGACGATCAAGCTGACCTGCTTGACCCCTTGTTCACCAACGACAACTACTTGCACCAGGCGCTCATCGGGACTTTTTGCGCTCGGAACGAATACCAGATTGCGCTCCCTTGTGGGATTTTTGCCCGCCAGCTTCAGACTCTGCTCGTAAAAATCCAAGATCGCCGCCAGCGGTTGATTGATTTCGAACTTCACGAACCCGTGCGGCTCCGCTCCTGAGGAGCGCGTCACTTGCTGCGTGACTTGCGCGCCGGGCATGGTTGGCAAATACGCTGGCAGCTCATCCCCCGGGTGCGGCGCTGCGCGATCCGTATGGCGAGTGCTGAGCAGCACGACAACCTGTGCCGCCGCGCCGCTCTTGGTCCCGGTCGTGACCATTTTGCGAGCCCCGTCCTGCGACTTGGCTTCGATGATGAACTGCTCTGGACTCGACGTGAGCGCGGTGATCGTAAAACCTTTGCGCTTGGGTGCCGTGCGGTAGAAGCTGAGCACATTCGCCAAGGGCTCCGCGGCGACGATCGTGACCGTGCCGTCGGTCGGCCCCTCGCCGGTGTCCACCAGCTGGGAGTTGATCACCTGTCCGTTAGGAAACACAGGACACCAATCCGGCAACTGCTGGGTGACCTGGCTCTTCTTGGTCACCTGCTCGGCCTTCTCTTTGTATCGCTGCACGGCGCTCACCGCCACCGCCGCGAAGGCGCTGAGCACGACGATCGCCCCAAGCGCCCCAATCACGATCAGGATCGCTCCCCCCTTACCCTTGGGCTTCGAGGCGGGCAATGCAGCCTTTGGAGGCGCAAAACCGTGCGGACCGGGCGGCGGGTAATGCCCTGGCGGATACTGACCTCCCGGCGGCGCCGGAGGCGGAGGATAGCCACCAGGCGGGTATTGTCCCCCGGGCGGCCCGTGCGGCGGTCCCTGAACCATTGGGTCGGAATGTATCAGATCTTCACGGGTTTGGCGTAGGCAGCGCGGACAGAGGCAGGTTAAATACGTCCACCTGGGGATGGCAGTTCGCAGCAGACGCTATGTGATAGTCGGGGACGGCGCTGCGGGCGTGACCGCAGCGCGAGTTTTGCGCGGGGCGGACTCGCAAGCTCAAATCACGCTCATCTCCGATGATCCCAATCCCGCTTACTTCCGCGCGGCCCTGACCAACTACCTCCTGGGCGAGCTGCGGGAAGAGCAGATCTGGGCCACTACCCCTGCCTTCTACGATGAGTATCGCCTGCTTCGCGTGCGCTCACGCGTCGTGCGGCTCGATCCGTCCCGCGCGGAGCTGCACCTCAGCCAGGGCGGCCAAGCCATCGGGTACGACAGCCTACTGGTCGCCTCCGGAGCTCGCGCGCGCTTCCCATTGTTCGAAGGCAACCACCTGTACGGCGTGATGGTGCTGCGCACCCTGCAAGACTGCCGCACGGTGATGGAGCAGATCGCGAGCGGCTACGTCAAACAGGCCGTCGTGATCGGCGGCGGTCCGCTAGCTCTGGAGTGGGCTCTGGGCATGCACGTGCGCGGCATCAAAGTCAGCGTCATGCTGCGCGGCACCGCCTTCATGCCCGGCGCGCTGGATGCAGTCGCTTCGGACTTGCTAGCGGCGCGCCTGCGCCAAGCCGGCATCGAGATCATCCTGCAAGATGAAGTGACCGCCGCGACAGACGGCGGAAACGGCGCCGTGGCCAGCGTGCGCACCCGCGCCGGCCGTGAGCTTCCCTGCCAACTGGTCGCTGCGGCCATCGGCGTGGTGCCCAACACGGAATGGCTGCTGGGCTCTGGGGTCCAGCTCGGCAAGCGGGGCGGCGTCGTGGTGGATGAACGCATGCAGACATCCGTGCAGAATGTCTTCGCCGCCGGTGACGTGAGCGAATTTCAGGGGCAGGCGCTGCAACTCTGGGAGCCCGCACAAGCTCAGGCCTCGGTGGCGGCCGCGAACATGAGCGGCTCAGCCGCGCGCTACGCCCCGGGCGTGCACTATATGGCCACCCGCTTGTTCGATCTGGACTTCGCCAGCTTGGGCAGCATCGACAGCGCCGGCAGTGAAGAGTTGGTGGACTTTCCCCAAGGCACCGGGCGCATCAGTTACCGCAAGCTGGTGCTGAATCAGGGCAAACTCGTGGGCGCGCTGATGCTGGGCCAGCGCGAAGATGATGTGCGTCGCAACGGGCGGCTGCTGAAACGCCTGATCGATCAACAACCGGACATCACCAGCATCAAGACGGAAATCCTTCAGCCCGGCTTTGATCTGCGGGCGTGGATGGACAAGAACCTGCTGCAACGCGACGCGGTTCAGCCAGTAGCGCAAGGCGTCGCGACCGCAGCACAAATCCGCGGAACCAGCGTGCTCGACATGAGCCGAGCCGCGGAGCTGCTCGCCAAGCCGGCCGCAAGCGGCGCCAAGCCGGGCTCGAGCGACGCCAAAGCCGGCGAGCCCGGGTTTTCCGCCATGGGCGCCCAAAAGGGCGCGTTGGGCGCTCTAGGGGGTTCAGCGTTGGTTGGCGAGGTCGGCAAAGACGTCAAAGCCGCCACCATGGCACTCGGCACTCAGGTGCTCACGCAATTCAACGAAGCCCCCACCGCGGACACCCAAAGCGCGCCCATAGTCCCCGCACTACAAGCTCCAACCGCACGCCCCGCGGTGATCGAGAGCGCTGGGGCGCGCTATGAACTTTCAGGCAGGTTGTATCGTCTAGGTCGCGATCCCAAAGGAGAGATCGTGCTGACGGATCCGGGCGCCAGCATGATCCATGCGCACATCGAACGCCATGGGAGCGCCTGGTACCTGCGGGATCTGGGGAGCCAAGCCGGCACCTGGGTGAATGACAAGCCGTTGGATGTGCCGCGGCGGCTGCTCACGGGTGACGTGATCCGCATCGGACAGCAGCAACTTTCCTTCTACTTCACCGATGAGGCGGCTCAACGTGAATTGGCCACAGCCAAGACTGCCGCCAACGAAGCCATGGGACCGGCCACCCCACGCTTTGTCGTGCAGTCCGGTCACAGCTTGGGGCTGAGTTTTGCGCTCACGGTAAACCCCACGATAGTCGGCCGCGACCCGAGCTGCAATATTTGGCTGGACGAGCTGGGTCTCGCTCCACAGCACGCCAAACTGCGTCAGGTGAACGGTGTTTGGCACCTGTCCACGCTGGGCGCTCCCGTGTGGCGTAACCAGCAAGGCTTGTCCACCGGCAATGAAGTCGCGCTGACGGAGGGGGATGTCGTTCATATCGGCTCGGTCGTGCTGCAATACACGCAGACCCCTCTGCCCGCAGACGAAGCCCAAGAATTGTTCGATAGGGCCTCCCAGCCCCACGCTGGTTCCGCCCAGGCAGCCCAGGCTGCAGCCGCTGAGGCGCCGCGGCCGCCGACCGCGCAGCGCCCAACCACCGCAGGCAATCGTGCGGGGCAAATGCAGGCGTTCACCGCTGACGCTCTGAAGCAGAGCATCGCGCACGACGCCACCACCATGCAGCCCTCAGTGCCGCCGCCGCCGCAACAGGTACGGTCTTCAGACGCTCACGCGCTCAAGCAAGCTGGCGCCTACGACGCCACCACCATGCAGCCCTCAGTGCCACCTCCCCCACCAGCAGCGCAGACTGCCCCGGCGGCGCGCGCCACACCAACACCTTCGGTGCGTCCTCCGGCGATGCAAATGCAAGCGGTGGATCCCCAGGCTATCCAGCAAGCCGCCGCCTATGACGCCACGGGCCTACAGCGCGTCACGCCCGATCCGGCGGCTTACGCCGCCACGTCCATGCAACGGGCCACGCCTGCTCCCCCGGCTTTTGGCCGGCTGCGGATCCACAGCGGGCCCGGCGCTGGGCAAAGCTTTTCCCTGGCGCAGTTCAACGTCATCGGCAGCCAGGCAGGCATTCAGGTGACGCTGCCCGATCCATCCGTGCCCCTGCAGGCGCTTGAGGTCCAAACCTACCAGGGCGCGATCTACGCCCGAGCCTTGTCCGCTGGGGTAACGCGCGGCGGGCATGCGCTCGATCAGAACGCCGTCGTGATCAACAGCGGCGAATGGTTCGGTCTCGGCCCCAGCACGGTCGTCGTATTCGAAGCTGACAGCGCGGGGGCAACGGGTTGAGCACTTCACTGACAGACGGCAGCAATCCGATCGCCGAAAAAGCTCTGGCGGACGTCACGGCATGCATCGGCTGCAACGATTGCATGATCGCCTGCCCCTTGCCGCAGTCCCGCTACACCAGCATCGCCGCGCTCAACGCCGCCGTCAACGAACCCAGCATCACCGATCCCAGCGTGATTGACTTCGTCACCGCCTGCACCCAGTGCCGACAGTGCGTGCCCGCCTGTCCAGCGGATCTAAGTCGTGCGGACATGGTCTTGTTCAACAAGACCAAAGTCGAAGATGCCGTGCCGGACTACCCCCTGCCGGTGCAGGTGGGAGACCACGTGCAGACCTCCGGGGTGACGCTGAATTCATTGGCGGCGCAGCTGTCCAGCCTGCCCTTGTTCACCGGGGTCGACACGACCGATATTCGGCGCCTATTGCTGACCATCACCTTACGACAGTTGGCTCAAGGCGAGATTCTGTGCACCGAGGGGGAGTTTCACGAACGCCTGGTGTTGGTGCTGCTCGGCAGTTTGGAACAGTTTTCGAGTGATGCAGCCGGCCGGCGCACGGTGATCGTCAATTACGGGCCAGGCTCATTCTTGGGTGAGATGGGGGTGATGGCGGATCAGCCGGAGCCGTTCAGTGTCGCGGCGAACGTCGCGTCAGTCGTGATCGAAGTGCCGAAAGCGTCAGTCAAGCGCTTGATGCGACGCTCCACCAACTTCGACGCCACCATGAGCGAGCTCTACCGGCGGCGAGCCCTGTGGACCTACGCGCGCTCACCGCAGGTGCTCGGTGGTTTGCCGGAAGCAGCCATCAGCGAGTTGTTCAACAACGCTGAGATGCTGTTGCTCAAGCCGGGTGAGGCTGTGTTCAGCGAAGGCCAGCCGCCGAGCCATATGTACTTGGTGCGCAGCGGGTTTTTGCGCGCGAGCCGCAAGCTGGGCCAGGAAGAGCGCGTGCTGACGTACTTCCGCGAAGGCGAAGCCTTCGGCCTGATCCCCCTGCTGTACAACGAAGCATTCCAAGCCTACAGCGTGCAAGCATCCACGCGCGCAGAAGTGGTGCGCGTGCCCGCACAGCAACTACACGCCGTGATGTCGCGCTACCCAGGCACTGCCGAGGTGTTATCCCAAGGCGCCCTAGAAGCCGAACGCGTCGCGCGCTCTCCGGAGCTGAGCCCCCTGGCGAGTCAGGCGCAGTCTCAGCTAGGCACCCACGCCATGCCCCTGACGCCAGACGTGTTGCTGGACATGGGTGTGGCCAAGGGGCGCGAAGTCTTGGTCATCGACCAGACCAAGTGCACCTATTGCCAGAATTGCATGAAAGCCTGCGAGCGACGTCATGGCTACAGCCGCCTGAAACTCCAGGGCCTGCAATTGGAGCATCTGCTATTTCCAACGGCTTGCCGCCATTGCGAAGATCCCCAATGTCTGCTGTGTAGCGTCAACGGCATCGTGCGGCGCACCAGCGGCGAAATCAGTATCGTCGAAGAAAACTGCATCGGCTGCGGCGCGTGCGCCGAACGCTGCCCCTACGGCAACATCAGTCTGCATCCCGTTCAAAAGCCCAAGCGCGGCATTCTTTTCAGCTTGATGGACTTGCTGCGCGGTCCCAAGGAGCGGGACGCTGCCATGCAGCAGCTGCAACCAGAGGTTCCCATGCGCGCCGTCAAGTGCGACCTGTGTGCGGATTATTCGGACTACGCCTGCGTCACGGCTTGCCCCACGGGCGCTGCATTTCGCACCGATCCGAGCCAAAGCTTGGGCGGCCCGGAAAGTATCGCCTCCAAGCTCAAGAGTCTGTGATGTCTGTCCAAGAAGCCACCAAACAAGCCAAAGCGCTGGGGCTACAACGCAAAATCGCGTTAGCTGAACGCGGCCTGTTGTGGTGGCTGCTCGGGTTCGTCGTATTCGCCGTGCTGGCCCTCGGCTTCGTGCTGATCGCTCAGGGTCGCATGGCCAAGATCGATCCCGACGTCTGGGGCAGCGTGATGCGCGGCTACACCGGCTACGGTGAGCTGCTGGGCGTGGCCGCCGTATTTTTTGCGCTCGCCAGCATGTTGTTCAGTTTGCGCAAGCGCGTGCTGCAAGAGCGCTTCGCAATCCTGCGCGGCACGATGATGGGTTGGCTTTGGGCTCACGTCGTCGCCGGCGTGCTGACGCTGGCTGCAGCCAGTCTGCACGCTGGCTTCGGTTTGATGGACTACAAGCTCAGCACCGGCAAATTGCTCTATTGGCTGCTGCTGGCGATCTCCATCAGCGGTATCATTTGGCGCTTGGTGTATAGTTGGGTCCCGAAATCCAACGCCGCCAAGATTGGCAACTATTCGCGCGCCATCAGCGTCGATCGGGCCAAGCGCCAAGAGCTCGAGATTGAAAAGCTCGCCGCAGGCCGCTCGGATTCGCTGCGCCAGTGGAAAGATTGGCTGCTGGCTACGGAGCACAACGCGGGGGAGCTTCAGCACGCCCAGGCGCAGTTCGCGGGCGGCCCAGAAGCGGCCATATTCGCCCAGCTGTGTGAACTTGCCCAGAGCCGTAACCGGGCGCTCGCGCGGGCTCGCTTGCAGCAAAAGGTAATCTCCAAGTTGCAGGGCTGGCGCGTGGTGCACGTGCCGCTTTCGCTCTTGTTCATGCTGTTGATCGTCGTGCACGTGATAGAAGTGTACGACATTCCTGCTAAGCACTTCCCTCGCAGCGTCCGTAGCATGACCTCCATGCCGCCGGCATTGACTGGCCATCACGATCCCGCCGCCTGCGGCGAGTGTCACGCCACGATCTACAAGCAGTGGCAAGACTCGATGCATGCGCACGCCCTCACCAGTCCGCTGATGATCGCGCAAAGCAATCAAGTCACCAAGAAAGAGCTAAACAACGCTGAGTCGCCCGATCCCAAACGCATCTGCGTCAACTGCCACGCGCCGATCACGACTGAGCTCGCCCAACAAGAACTGCTGCCGTACCCGGGTGGCAAGCGTATGAATGAAGGCATCACCTGTACCGTGTGCCATCAGTTCGACGGCAAGTCGGAAATTGGAGGCGGCGCCTATACCCACGTGGTGATTGACCAGCTGGATCGCGGCCGCGTGATGTACGGCACGTTCAGTGGGGCGGTGGGCAATACCTATCACCAGAGCCGAGTGAGCAAATCACTGAGTGATGATGCGTCGCTGATTTGCCAAAACTGCCATGACGTCAACTTCGACCGAAGCGGGGACGGCAAGGTCGAAATCGGCACCGATCTCGTGCTGCAAACCACCTACCAAGAGTATATCGAATACCGCGCGGGGGGAGGCCAAGAGACGTGCACCGGCTGCCACATGCCGGTCGTGCGCGGGCTCAACCGCGTGGCAGAGGCTTCCGGGCTGGGTCAAGACACCCAAGCGCCGGATCGCTCCGTGCATGACCATTCGTTCGTGGGGGTCGATCACCCGTTGGACGTACCTGGCAAACTCGATCCCCATCGCAAGCAGCGGGTGGCGCTGCTCGGACGTGCCGCTGACTTCAAACTGCTGGATCCGAAGTTCAACCCCGCCACGCGCGAGTTCAAGCTGACCGTGAGCATCACGAATGTTGGCGCGGGGCACACGCTGCCCAGTGGATTCGCATTTGCTCGGCAGATGTGGGTCGAGTTCATTGCGCGTGACGGCATCGCCAAGCGTGCAATCTTTGCCAGCGGTCTGTTGGTCAAAAACACCGACGACTTGTGTGACACCGGGACGTTTGACGATCCCCAGAGCCCGATCCGAGAGTTGATGCAAGGCTGCACCAGGTCGGACCCGCAGTTGGTCAACTTCCAAAAGAAGCTGGTCGACAAAGCGGACGTGCAGCGGGACGCGCAGGGCAATCCAGTGCGCAACCAGCGGGGGGAGTTGATCCCCATCGCCGCTCCAGGTTCCAGCGAAACATCCATCCAGCGTGTAGCGGGCAATCCCATCACCCGCCGACGGCCAATCGATAATCAGTTGATGGGTTCCATCCTGCCCGGGCAAGAGCGCCAGTTCACCTACAGCGTCACCGTCCCCCCAGGGATCACGCTGTTGGATCTTCGTGCGCGGCTGCTATTCCGAAACCTGCCTCCGTATTTCGTGCGAGATATCGCGCGAAATCAGCCGGGTGATGAGAAGCCCCAACTCGAGCCGATGGTCAAGAACCTCGATATTGTCGAGATGGAGACAGCCCAGCTGAACTTCAACTTACCGAACACCGCAGCCGATCCGGCCTTGGGTCTCGGTGGGGCGGGCGGAGCCGGCGGCCAGCCTGGCGTGCTGGGTGGGGCAGGCGGAGCGCCCGGGGCAAGCCCGTAGCCTATGAAAAGTGCTACGCTTTTTAGCATTGACCACCACCTGGGGAGACGCACGCCTCACCTAGTTAGGTCAGCACCAGGGGCAACAGACAGATGAGCTACACGCTTCACCCACTGAGTAGTGCGCCGACGCAGGTCTTCGCGCTGATGGTCGAATCGCTGGATGACGAGCATGAAGTCAACGTCATCCGCGGCGTCGTCAATGGAGCGCGCGAAGCCGGCGCGACAGTCATTTGCGTCGCCGGCGGCGCCGTCGACGATCCTGACCCTGACCGCCGAGCGCGCAACTTGGTATTCGATTTGATCTCACCAAAGAACGTGCAAGGTGCCGTGGTGATGTCGAGCGCTATCGGCGCGCCGCAAGGGACCGACAACCTCAAGCGGTGGCTGCAACGCTTCGGTGAGCTGCCGATCTGCTGCGTTGGTATCCCAGTCGAAGGATATCCCGGCGTCCGGGTAGACAACTCAACCGGCATGCGAGCCCTGGCCGAACATCTGATCACCCACCACGACGCTCGACGCATCGGATTCATCAACGGTCCCTCCGCCAGCTCAGAATGTGCCGAACGCTTGGCGGCGTTCAAAGCTGTACTGCAAGAACGCGACCTGGAGTTTCCCGACACCTGGCTGGTTGAGGGTGACTTCACAAAACCCAGTGGCGCCCAAGCGGTGCGGACGCTACTCGGCGAGCGACGTGTCGCTGGCCTAGACGCCATCGTGGCCGCCAATGACTTCATGGCTCTGGGCGCGATGGAGGAATTGTCTCAGCGGGACATTCGCGTTCCCGAGGACATGAAGGTCGTAGGGTTCGATGACGTCGAATCGGCCAAGTTGGCTCGGCCAGGCCTGACAACCGTGCGTCAATCTGGCGTGGAATTGGGACGCGAAGGCGCGCTGCTGATCAACAAGATGCTCGCGGGCAACTCGGTTCCGCCGATCACTCGGGAACAAGCCGTCAAGCTGGATACCCAGCTGGTCGTGCGAGAGTCATGCGGCTGCCTCAACCTTGAGGGGATGTTGGGGGCGGATACCCTGGCTAACAGCGAGCGCGGTGTTGAAGCGTCGTTCGTGCAGCGCCGTCAAATCATCTTGGCGGAAGTGGTGCGCGCGGGTCGCGGAAGTTTTGGTGCCGCAGGGCACGGCTGGGAGAGTCGCCTGCTCGATGCACTGATCGCTGAGCTTCGCGGTGGCGAGCCGGGCGCGTTCAACCGCGCTTTGCACCACATCTTGATCCGCGTCGAAAAGTCGGGCGTGGATGGACGCGTGGTGCAAGAGATGCTGACGGCGCTCCGTCGGCAGTCGTTGCCGTGCGTGGCCAAAGATCCGGAGGCGCGCAACCGTTTGGAAAACGCCATGCATGACGCGCGCATCTTCGCCAATACCTTTGCTGGTCAAGCGCTGGCTGGGCGCGCGCGCGCCATGGGTCTGCGCTTTCGGGAGTTCCGCTCGGCGTTTCGCGCTCGCATGTTCGGCGCTTCTTCCGGCTTGTCACGCGTGCTCGCGGATCACCTGCCGGCCATTGGCGTCGAAGCGTGCATCGTGGCCGCGCTAGAAACCCCAGATGAGGTCGACAGCGGCGCGCGCATGATGTTCGGCTTTGGTCCCAACGGCAAACTGGCTGGCACCGACAAGTTCTCGATGAAGTCTTTGCCTACCGCGCAGTTGCTGGGGCGCAGCGGCCGGCCGCTGGTGCTCTTGCCACTCGTGTTCGACGGTCAAGCCATCGGCGCCACGATCATGGCGATCCGCATCTTGAACGGCGGGATCTTGGACGAACTGATGGAGCTCTTTGGCGTCGCCGCGAAAGTGCGCCGCGCGCTGGACCTCAGTTAAGCGCCAGGCGTACCTGCACGCGATTTGTTGCTTCGAATAGTGCCGCGGGGATCAAGTTGCCCTCGACTGGCTTGCCGTTGACCTGCATCGAAGCCACCTGCGAGCCGCCCTTTTCGGCCTCGATCTCGATTTCGAAATCGCAGCCGCGGAAGCGCCGCGTGACCTTCACGCCGGGCCAGCTGGGCGGCAAACACGGCGCAATGCGCAGTCCATCATAGTCAGGCTGGATCCCCAAGATGTGCTGCGTCGCCGCGAAGTAGCTCCACGAAGCAGTACCGCTCAGCCATGGCAAACGGCTTGCGCCGAACAACCCGCTGTACTTGCTGTGCGTGGACTGGCAGTGCACATACGGCTCGATCTGGCGGATCTCCGCGCGATCATTGTAGGCCGCCGGCATGTATGCCCGGTAGTAGCGGTAGGCGCGTTCGGCATTGCCCAACATCGTCTCCGCTATCACGGCCCAACCCTGCGGGTGACAGAAGATGCCAGCGTTCTCTTTTTGCCCCTCATTGAGCACCATCGCGCGGATCACACTGGGATCTGCCGTGCGGTACGGGGGGTCCAAGATCGCGATGCCGTAATCCGTGGCGAGCTGCCGCTCGACCGCGTCCATCGCAGCGCTGGCTTGCTCTGGCGACGCCACGCCACTCAGCACGCTCCAACTTTGAGGATTGAGGAAGATGCTGCCCTCTTTGCATTCGGGCGCGCCGAACACGCTGCCGTCTTCGTGAAATGCGCGCGCAAACCACTGCCCCTTCCAGGCGTGCTTTTGAATCGCGGCATCCACCTGCTCGAGTTGGGTCATCGCCCAATTTCTCTCATCCGTCCGCTCCAGCCGCTCACAGATTTCCGCATAGGTGGCCAGCCCATAACGCAGCTGCATCGCCACGAACACGCTCTCGCCCTCTTCGCCCAACCGTAAGCAGTCGTTCCAGTCTGCCTCCAAACCGTACGGCAACCCATGCGCGCCCGAGCGCTCCAAGTTGAACTCCAACGCTCGCCGCAAGTGTCCCAGCACCGTGGCTTCTCCCTCATCCGCGTAGGGCAGCAGCTTGTCGTAAAAGCCCAAGTCTCCCGTTTCTTTGACGTAGGCCGGCACGGTATTGAACAGCCACAGGCAGTCGTCCGAACGGTACGCTTCCGGCAGGCTCTCTTTTCCCGGCGTGTGCGCAAACGGTTTGACCACCGGCATCGCGCCGCCGGTCGAACACTGCCCGGTAAGCATCAGCTCCAGCCGCTCACCCGCATCCTTCGTGATCGACGGCAACACGCCCAGCAGATCTTGCACCGTATCGCGATAGCCGAGCCCATCGCGCTCACCGGAATAAACCAAGCTTGCTGCGCGACTCCAGGCGTAGGTCACCAGACAATTGTAGGCATTCCACACGTTGATCATGCTGTTGAACTCAGCGTCCGGCGTTTGCACGGTCAGACTACCCAGGCGGCTGTGCCAGTGTTCTTTCACTTCGGACAGCGCGCGTTCGACGGTGGCTTGGTCGGCAAAGCTCTTGGCCGCCCCACTGCCGACGTCAGCGGCACGCCCGACCCCAAGGATAATCCAAAAACACCGCTCTTCCCCGGGCTGCAACGACAGCTCTGTCTGCAGAGTGCCGCATGCGTTATCCCCGTGTGCCAAGCTGCCGGTCGTCTTGCCCTGCTCCACCACGGTCGGGTTGGCATACGTACGATAGCCGCCCAAAAACGCAGCGCGCGACGTATCAAAGCCCGTCACCTGGCTGCCGACGAGCGTCACGAAGCTGTGTCGGCCTTGGTCGCGGTTTTCGAAATGCTCCGGATCTGGCGGCACATTGTCCAAAACTCCGCATTCCAGGATCGGGTTCTTGCCGCTGGTCAGCACCGGCCCCTCCACGCTGCGCGCCTTCACCGTGTATTGGGAGAACTGCAGGTTGATCATGTCATGATAGTTGTTCCACTCGCCGCTGAACTCGACATACGAAAACGCACTCAAGCGTCGGGCTGAGCTACCGACGTTGCGCAGCTTGACCATCCACAGCTCTAGGTGCTGATCCAGCGGTACGAAGTACGTCACTTCCGTTTGCACGTCCCGATAGCGGCTGCTGATCCGCGTATAACCCGTGCCGTGACGGCATTCGCTCTGATATTCGCTGAGCGGCTTGCCCACTGGCTGCCAACTCGCTGACCAGTAGTCGCCAGTGTCCGCATCACGCAGGTAGATGTAGCGCCCCGGTTGATCGAGCGGCACATTGTTGAAGCGCAGACGTGTAAAGCGACCCTGGGCCGCGGACTTGAAGAAGCTGTAGCCGCCAGCATTGTTGGTTGTGATCGCGCCGTACTCCGTCGAACCGAGATAGTTCGTCCACGAGCCCGGCGTATCCGGGCGCTCAATCACGTACTCACGGGCGGCATCGTCAAAGTATCCAAAACGCATGGCTGAACGGCTTATACATAGTCCGGCTCCGGGCCGAGAAGGGAACTAGCCGATCGCAACCGCTGTTTTCGGCCGCATCACGCCGAGGTTGATCCATGGCGCCGACCCTGTAACGTTGCCACTTGTGACGGCGCGCCTCGGTGATCGGTCCTTGTATCCAGAGCTGGAGGCTATCGCCTACCTGAATCACGCGGCGGTCTCGCCGGCCTGTTTGCCCGCTCGCCGCGCGGTGCAGCAGCTGATGGACGACTACGCCCAGCATGGCTTCGGCGCATTCCTGCGCTGGCATGCTCAGCGCGAACGACTACGCCGTGACCTGGCCAAGCTGCTCAACGCGGAGCCAAGCGAAGTCGCTCTCGGCATCGGGACCACGCGCGGCGTCTCCGACATCGCGCTGTGTTTTCCCTGGAGCCCAGGCGACCGCGTGCTGCTCTTCGAAGGCGAGTTTCCGGCCAACATCACTCCTTGGCAGCGCGCCGCCGAATTGTTCGACTTGCAGCTGGTCTTTCTGAAGGCCGACGATTTTCAATCTGATTTGGGTTTGGAAAGGTTGGGGGCAGAGCTGGAAAAGGGGGTGCGATTGGTTGCGGTCAGCGCCGTACAATTTCAGACCGGATTGCGCATGCCTTTGGCCGCCATCGGCCAAGCGTGCCATGAGTTCGGCGCTGAACTCTTCGTCGACGCTATCCAAGCGTGCGGCGTCGTACCCATCGATGTTCAAGCCGAGCAGATCGACTACCTCAGCTGCGGTAGCCATAAGTGGATGCTCGGCTTCGAGGGCGCGGGGTTTCTCTACGCCAAAGCCGAGTGCGCCGCCCGTCTGCGCCCCACCACCGCCGGTTGGCTCAGTCATGACGATCCCATCAGCTTCCTACGCGATGGAGCTGGCCATCTGAAATACGATCGCCCCATCCGTCAACAAATCGACTTCACCGAAATCGGCACGCCCAACATCCTCGGCTTTGCTGCCCTGGGAGCCACGACGTCATTCTTGCTAGAGCTGGCTCCGCACAACATCCTGGCCCACGCCAATTTGTACCTGGATGAGTTGGAGCGGGGGCTCTTGGAGCGCGGCTTCAAGAGCCTGCGCTCCGACGACCCCGCTCGCCGCTCGGCCATCTTGTGCGTGCAACACGACGCCCACGACCTCGGCGCGCTATCGCGCCAGCTGTCGGCGCGCACTATCTACGTTGGTTACCCCGACGGAAACCTACGCTTCGCTCCGCACTTCTCGAACTCTCTGGACGAAATCCCACGAGTGCTCGCCGAGCTCGACGCCCTACTCGGATAGCGCCAACTTGGTCCCGGCTGGAGCGAGTGGCTGTCCGCCGCGGGGAGCAGCCACGCAGGCGGCTTCCCCATCATTCCAGGATAGGGGGACCGAGCGTGTTCCCGCATAGCCGCCGCCAAGAAGCATGCCGAGCTGGACGCGGTCAGACCTGGGGCGTTCACGGCGTCGTGCGCAAATCGAAGAAATGTTATGGATGGGCGACACACTCTCTCACCGATTCGGTCCTGAGCCCGATATTCAGCAGGGGTGAGACACGGTGTCGCGTATCCGTAACATTTTTGTGGTTTTGGGAGCCCGTCGCGCGGGCCGTCGCGGGAGGGGGGCGATACTGCGATGGCTCCCGTGCTCCCGCAGACAGGCTGCTCTCATGGTGGGTTTGCGGGCTGTCGCTGGCGCTCGGCCACTCAGGCCTCCGCGGGGCGCCAGCGCAAACGTGGCTTGCGAGCCGCACGCGCTTCGTCCAAGCGACGCAGCCGCGTGAGATGCGGAGCTTGCTTGACCATTTCCGGATCTTCTTCCGCTTCGCGTTTGATGCGGATCATCGCTTCGACGAAGGCGTCGATGGTTTCTTTGGTCTCAGTCTCCGTCGGCTCGATCATCATCGCGCCGCGAACGACCAAGGGGAAGTACACCGTGGGCGAGTGATAACCGTAGTCTATCAAGCGCTTGGCGATGTCCAGCGTCTTGACGCCAGTC
>JBNLEN010000109.1:0-21681 GCA_050304975.1 Polyangiaceae bacterium | reverse complement strand
CATCACCAGCTGCCTCCAACCGCTCCCACAACTTTTGCGGGTCAACTCGGCCGTCGTAAGTCTCGAACCCGACGGTCTCGAAGCCGTTGAGCGCGCAACTGGCCGGGTTCGTGCCGTGCGCGCTGTCCGGGATGAAGATCTTCTTTGGGCCGCGCCCCTGATCCCGATGGTGCGCGCGCATCATCATCAGACCGGTGAGCTCACCCTGAGCGCCAGCCGCGGGCTGCAGGCTGACGTCATCCATACCAGCGATTTCCGCCAGGAGCTCCTCGAGCTCAACCATCAGGCGCAGCGCGCCTTGGCAATGTTCGGGTTCCGTCCACGGATGCAAGTCCGCGAATCCCGAGAGGCGGGCCGCCCACTCGTTGACCTTCGGGTTGTACTTCATGGTGCACGAACCGAGCGGATAAAACTGCGTATCGATGCAGTAGTTCCATTGGCTCAAACGCACGAAGTGACGAAACGCCTCGGGTTCACTGACTTCAGGTAACCCCGCCGGGGTCTGGCGGCGCACGCTGCCAAGCACCTGCGCGGCGTCCACGCTGGGGACGTCCGAGGCCGGCAAGGAAGCCCCATGCCGGCCGCTCGTGCCGCGCTCAAAAATGCTCGGCTCAATGAATTGTATACCCGAAGCAGCCTGTTTGGGCTCCGCGTTCACTTATTCCGATTCCTCTTCTTCGGATCCCTCTTCGCCGCCTTCGCCTTCTTCGGCGCCTTCCGGGATATCCATGTCTTCCTGCCCGTCACCGTCTTTGTCCTGGGCACCAGCGGACTGCGGGCTCTTGCTGCCGTCCCAGTCGCCGCCCTCGAAGGTGGTCTGATTCTCATCCGGGCGCACGCTGTTCAGATCAGGCTGCATGTTGCGCTGCTTGATCGCGTTCCACGGATTGCCCGCGTCGCTGTCGCCGAGGCCCCACTCGCCTTCGAGCTTGTGATCGATGTTATCTCCGGGAGGTACGACGTAGCGGAAGTATCCCTTACCGTTAGTCGTCGCGCTCGGACCGAACATGCCGATGCGGTGCTCCGTCCATTCGAAGCGCAAGATGTTGCCCTCAGCCGTGCCGTGCAGCTCGCCCCACTTGTCGCCAGCTTCCGTGCGCCAAGCGCCGGAGACGTTGCTGCCGTCTTTCTCGAGGTGCAAGAATCCGAAAACGGTGTCGTAGTAGACGCCGCGCCAAGCGCCGTCAGCGGGCATGTTGCCCGGCTTCAGCTTGGCTTTGACGACTGCCGGCTCTTTAGGACCACACGCCGTCCCAATCACAGCCACAGGGGCCATGAGAGCCACGCCCAGGAGTAACTTGCCCAAAGTGCGAACGATTGCCATGGCGCGGAATCTATCCCAATCCGCACGGTTTTTGGGCATGGAATCCGCCGTCTGTGAGGGCCCGAACCGGCAGCCAGGAGCCGCCATGCCCCCACCAAGCCGCCGCTCAGCCGGGCTGTTTCAGCTTTCGCCCTAACTCGGTACCCAGGCTGAAAGCATCCGCCTCGGAGGGCCACTCGATCTTGGCCTCTTCGTAGCGGAGCTGGCTGCCATCTGGCTGGGCCAGCATGGCGCGAAGCCAGAGCTGCGAGCCATCGCGGCAGGCATAGCCCGCGACGGGAACCTGGCAATTGCCCTCAACGGCCAACATCACCCCGCGCTCCGCCGCAACCGCAACCTCGGTTTCGGCGTGCTTGAGCGGGGCCAACAGTTGCGCCAGCTCTGGCTCGTTCGAACGCTGCTCGATCGCGAGCGCCCCCTGCCCCACCGCCGGCAAACACAACTCCGGCTCCAACACGTGGGTGTAGCGGTCTTCAAACGCCAACCGCTTGAGCCCCGCGAGCGCCAGGATCACCGCGTCGACTTCGCCCTCTTCACACTTGCGCAAGCGCGTATCCACGTTGCCGCGGATCGGAACGTACTCCAGATCGGCCCGAGCACGCTTGAGTTGCACCACGCGGCGCAACGACGAGGTGCCCACCTTGGCGCCCGCCGGCAATTCTTCGAATCGACAGCCGCTGCGCGTGCGGATCACGTCGCGCGCATCTTCCCGCTCGGGAATGCAACCGATCGCCAAGCCTGGCGCCAGCTCGGCTGGAACGTCTTTCATCGAATGCACCGCAAACTGGGCCCGGCCATCGAGCAGTGCTTCTTCGATCTCTTTGATGAACAGCCCCTTGCCTCCAATTTCACTCAGGGCGCGATCTTGGATCCGGTCACCGGTGGTGACGACATGCAGCTCCTCTGTCGAGCGGCCACTGGCAGCTTCGAACTGTCGCATCCAGGCGCGAGATTGAGCCAATGCCAACGCGCTGCGGCGCGTGGCGACGATCAGGGGTGCGGAGTTGTCCATCAGCTCACTTTCTGTTCACCATCTTCGTCATCGGACTCAGAGGCTGAGGGTTGTTTTTTGGTGCTCGCTTCGCGACCGCGCGCTTTGGGACTAGCAGACGCGTTGGGCTCGGAGGTGACCTCGAGGTTGAAGAGCTCCGTCAGCATGGCAATGCTTTGGTCGAGTTCCGTCTGGGAATCTTCGTCCGCAGCAAGTGTCCGCAGGTGTTTGGTCGCCGGGTGCAGCAGCTTGTTGAGCGCCGAGTCCAACATTTTGTCCAGCGCTTCACGCTCCGCGTCTCCGAGATGCTTGAGTCGACTGCGCATGGTCTTGTCGAGTTCAGCCTCCAGCGAGGCCGAGAAATGCTTGCGCAGGGCAAGAATGGTCGGCGTGATTTGTTCAGCGAAGAGCGAACGTTCATAGCTGTTGGCTTCACCAGCCACGATGTGTTCGGCACGCTCAGCCTCTTTTTGACGACTGGTCAGAGTCTCCGCGACGATCTGCGAAAGATCATCGACGTTGTAGAGGAACGTATTGTCGATTTCGTCCACCTTGGGGTCCACGTCGCGTGGCACAGCCAGATCGATGAAGAACAGGCTGCGTCCGCGCCGCTGGCGGCGGACGGCGGCAACCGCGTCTTTATCGACGACGAATCCGGGCGCGCTGGTGGTCGTCACGATCACGTCGGCCTCCGCCAGCGTGAGCGACAATTCCTCAAAGCCCCGCGGCTCGGCCGCCAGTTGCTCAGCCAACGCCGCGCGCCGCTCCGGGTTGCGCGCTAGCACGACTAATTCTGCTCCCGCTTGCGTGAGCAATTTGGCCACGCTCTCACCCATTTGACCCGAACCAATGAGCGCCGCCTTGCGCCCTTTGAGATCTCCGAAGATCTGGCGCGCGAGGTCGATCGCTACGCTGGGCACGCTGACTTGTCCGGCGCCCACCGCAGTCTCGTTGCGCACGCGTTTAGCGGTGCGCAGCGCGTGGGAGATCACGCGGTTCAGATGCGTGCCCACGGTGCCGTCTTGGCGAGCGATCTCGAACGCTTGCTTGACCTGCCCCAGGATCTGCGGCTCGCCCAACACCAACGAATCCAGCGAGGACGCCACCCGGAACAAGTGCCGGATGGCGTCTGGTCCCACGTGTTTGTAGAGGTGATTTTCGATGCTGGGCACGCGGCCCACCAGCACCCGCTGCACTTCGTTGGCCACCATTGGCAGCTGCTCTGGATCCGTCGAGCGGGCCGCAGCGACAATCTCCACGCGATTGCAGGTCGAGACGATCAAGGCTTCCCCCACTGAAGCTTGAGCGACCAACTCCGACAAAACTTCGCTGACGGCTTCAGGCGAGAGCGCCGCTCGCTCACGCACCTCAATCGGCGCGGTCTTGTGCGACAAGCCGAGCACGACGATCATGAGCCCGCTCCAGCCTGGGCCAGATACGCCGCCACCACCAGCAGCACGCAGGTCACCCCAGCCAGCGTCCCGTACGCGGAGCGTCGACCCCGCCAACCCAGCGCTGCCCGCATGACCAAGACGCCACCCACGACCAACCAGGTGGCAAACGCCCAGATGGAGCGCAGCCACACGCCGGTGCTCGGATCCGATAGCAAACTCATGAACACCGCGCCGGTCACGACGCCCAGCGTCTGCAATGGGAAGCCCGCCAGCAGCAGCCGGTGCTCCATCAGATCCAGCTTGTCCAGCGGCGGCAACTTGAGCCCGCGGAGCGCGCGCTTTTGCTTCAAGCGACGCTCTTGCACCAGGTAGAAGATGCTCGCCACGCCTGCCAACATGAACAGACTCAAGCCGAGTAGGTTGGCTCCGATGTGAGCGGCCAGCAGCGCAAGCGGCAGTTCGCTGTCGCTCTGGTTGAGGTTGACCACCTGCTCCACCAACAGAAACATCAACGCGAGCGGCGCCACCACGAGCCCCATGGATGTGATGCCCGCTCGCTCTCGCATCAGCAGGTACAACACGTTGGTCATCAGCGCGCTGACGCTGAGCATGAACGGCAACGACTCGCCAACGCCCGTGTGAGTGACGTAGCTGGAGAGCGCCAAGTGCGTGATGTGCAAACCCGTGCCCAGCAACAGCACCCGAGGAGCCCATGCGGCGGCGTTGGACGCTCCTTCACGGCGCGCCATGTCCACGTAGAACAGCGTGCCGGAGACCGAATAGGCGACTACCCCGAGCACGAATGCGACGAACGCCAGGGTTTGCATCAGAACAGACTCTTTCGCACGCGATACGCGCGCAGCACCAGCCGCAGCCTAGAAGCCGGTGCGGGCCACTGCACGGTCGCCCGGCAGAATCTCGGTCGAGGACTCGGTAACTATCGCAAATGCGCTAAATTTTTGGGTTTCTACGACCCTGAGCTCACCCACAACCTCTTCGGGGAATTTCTGCTCGTCACCATGCAGGGGGGCCATCTCGATGTCCAAGTGCTCGGGCACATCCAGCTTGATGCGCCCGCGCGCCGCATCCGAGGCGGTGCTCAGGGTGCGCCGCCAGGTGTCACCCCGCCGGATGACGAACAGCCGGTTGCCCTTCTTGAGCCCATCATGGGCGCCCTTGTCGATGAACACGAGCTGGTTCTGGCCGACGAAGACGTGCGGGTAGAGGCTGGTCAGCACGCGTGAACTCACGTTCTTTTGAGCGCGCTGGGGCGGAACCACCGTGAAGCGACGCTGCACAACGCCCACTTTCGCGCCGCGCTCAATCACGTCCAGCGACTCGGTCACCAGGGCGCGCGCGATGCGGCTTTCCTTGTCATAGTGTTGGATCTTGACGGTACCCTTGATGGCGATGATCTGCCCCGGGGGACGCCGGGCTCCTTTGACTTTCGGCGCGCGCCTAACCGGGCGGAAAATCGTCAACTCTTGCCCCGGGGAGGCATCGTGACCCTCGCGCATGGCCAGGTACACCAGGTTGCCTTCGCTCATCATTTGCACGGGCGCGCGGGCTCCGACGAGTTCACCTTTGATGCCCTCCCGCGGGTCATCGATGTAGCCGAGCTGGCGCAGAAAAACGGTGTCTTTGGGGACCAGCTTTTGTAGTCCCTTGAATCCGCCGCCGCCCAAGGTCTTGACCTCTTTGGTAGCTGGTGCCGCCACGCTCGAGAGTCGGATCTGGTCTCCGGGGTAGATCCAGTGGGGGTTTTGGATCTGCGGGTTGAGGCTCCAAAGCTTGGGCCACATCGCCGGGTGGCCATAGATGCGCTGCGAGATACTGGAAAGCGTGTCGCCACGCCGCACCAGATAGACGCCAGTGCTGCCCTGGACTTCGTCAGCCAAAATGCCGGGGGCATCGGGATCGCCGCGCAAGGTGGTCCCACCGGTGCCGTCGCCGGAGTTGAGATCGAAGTTGTCACCCTGGGTGATGTCGCTGCGGGCGTGGGAGCTGGACCCCAGGTGTGATTCCAGGTTGGTCCCGGGCTCTGGAAGCCCAGGGTTGATCACCGTGCGCGTGGTGTTGATGACCGGCGGCACAATGATCCCGCCGGTGGTCTGCGTGCCACCAGCTGGAGCCGC
This sequence comes from Polyangiaceae bacterium, assembly GCA_050304975.1. Classification (GTDB taxonomy): domain Bacteria; phylum Myxococcota_A; class Polyangia; order Polyangiales; family Polyangiaceae; genus SZUA-265. The sequence continues at coordinate 15,837 of JBNLEN010000109.1, read as the reverse complement.
GTCCGCGGGAGCGGTGGGAGCGGCTTCACCCCCGACATCTTGGGCGCTGGCCACCGCTGGCGCAGTTCCCCAGGCAAACAACAAGGCTAACGAGAGCTTCTTCACGGCTGTCCTCCTCACACCCTCGACGTTCACGGTTGAGCTGCTTCAACCCAGGAGGTCGACAGTTGTTGACCTTGCCCCGAAATCAGCGGTCGGGCACTGGGACTCGGAGCGCTCTGAGTATTCGCCTGGGCACTGGCTGGCGCCGCCTCCGGGGAGTTCGCAGCGGAGTCTCCTTGTGGCACAACTTCCGGAGGGCTATCTGGCTGATCTGTCGCCGCGGAGTCGGTTGGGCCCTCCGCCTCGGCAGCGTCAGGTTTGAGCACCACCATCTTCAGGGGCGGCCGTGTGGTTCTCGCCGCCGGGGGCTGTTGAGCGCCGACCAGCTCTTGTTGCAGGCTCTCGACCGCGCTCAGACGCTCATCGAGGCGGTCGCGCTCGTTCTGCAGGATCGTAATCTTGTCGCGTAGTTCCGTCAGTTTCTGTTCGTAGGTGGGGCTCTGGCTGGCGCAACCGGCCAGGGAAGCTCCGCACAGCAAACAAGCGCCTACAGCAACAGTGGAAAATCCAGACATCCGCATGGTGCCGTCAGCCTAGGCCGGCGGGCACGCAGGGGACCAGTTTCTGGCCGGATCTCCGAGGACGCTATCCGGGCCGAACCCCCCGCTCGCGTAGCATCTGCGCGCAGCGCCAGCTGGACGAACCCCACAGTCGCGGCTACCTTGGACGTCGTGGGTCGAAGACGCTTCCGTCGTCGCAGAGCGCGCCAGATTGATCTGAGAAAAACGCTCTTCGTGTTGCCGAACCTGGTGACGCTGGCGAGCATTTTCTGCGGGTTCATGGCCATCCAGGTGGTCGCTACCGACAATCCTTCGGTAGCCGACTTTCATCGCGCGGCCATCTTGCTGATGTTCGCGATGCTGTTCGACTTGCTCGACGGCCGCATCGCCCGGATGACGCGCACCCAAAGCGCGTTTGGCCTCCAGCTGGACTCGCTCGCCGACGTGATCAGCTTCGGCATCGCGCCTTCCCTGCTGATGTACAAGTGGACGCTATTTCGTCTGCCCGGCGGCGCCTTCATCGCGTTCGTCTTCACGGCTTGCGGTGCGATCCGTCTGGCTCGTTTCAATGTGCTGAGCTCCGGAAGCAGTGGGGCGCCCGTCAAGCCAGGCAAATACGTTACCGGCCTGCCGATCCCACCGGCCGCTGGCATCCTGGTTTCGCTGCTGCTCGCCAACTCGGCAGTGGGCGGAGCTCTGGGTCACGCGAAATATTCCGTCGCGGTAGCCATCACGACCGTGATCCTCAGTCTGCTGATGGTCAGCAACGTCAAGTTCCGTTCGTTCAAGGATCTCAAGTTCAATTGGGCGACGGCGGTCATGGTTCTGTTTGCCATCGGCAGCAGCGCGCTGGTATGGCGGGCCACCAAACCCCACTTCGTGCTCGTGTGGCTTTTGGCGTTCTACATCTTGATTGGCCTGTTTGAAACGCTACGAGCCATTGCGCTGCGCATCAGCCACCGCAATGAAGATCGACCTTCCCAAGACGCCCCCGCGGAATGAGCCGGCTCCCTCGCTCGGAGCGCGCGGCATGAGGCAGGTCACTGCATTCAGCGCTGTACTGGTCGCTCTGTGTTGGCTTTCAGCCTGCAAAGTCAAAGACGACGCGCCGCCCCCCAGCGCCACCGACCCAGTCGGGGACACTCCACAAGCCAACCAGCTTCCCCCGCTGTCATTGAAGGATGATACGGCGGATCTGCTGCTGACCTGGATTGATGACAAGGGCGACTTCCACGTGGTGCACAAGCCCGAGGAAGTTCCAGAGCAAGGGCGCGAAAAGGTCCGAGTGGTGATCACCACCAAAGAAGACGGCACCGGCGACCTGGTCTACATCGCTGACCTGCGCACCAAGCAGCCAGACGGCAGCTACCCCGTTAGCAGCATGAGCCGCGCTGCGTGGAATGAGCTCGGTGCGGATCGACGCCAGGTGCGTCTCGAAGCGCTGGCCCCAACGGCCCAGCCGGAGCCAACCGCCCCAAAGCCCACGGTGGGCGCCGATGGCAAGGTCAGCGCAGTGATCTACGGGGCAGACTGGTGCAAGCCCTGTCACAAGGCGGAGGACTACCTCAAGAGCTTGGGCGTCAACGTCACCAAGAAAGACATCGAGAAGAGCACGGCGGCGCGCGCGGAAATGAACGAGAAGCTCGCCAAAGCAGGCCGCATGGGCGCCTCCATCCCGGTGATTGACGTGGCGGGACAGCTGATGGTGGGATTCAGTGCCGCGCGTTTGAAGAAGGCCGTGGAGCTCGCCTTGAAACCCGAAACCCTCTGATCCGAGATCGGGGGGTGTCGATGCGTGAGTACAACTTCGATGGCCTGGTCGGCCCCACCCACAACTATGCAGGCTTGAGCCACGGCAATCTGGCCAGCATGCAGCACGGCGGTTGGTCCTCCAACCCTAAAGCCGCCGCTCTCGAAGGCTTGAAGAAGATGCGCGCCGTCGCCGCACTCGGCGTGGGACAAGCCGTCTTGCCGCCACAACCGCGTCCGGCAGTGAACGTGTTGCGGCGCTTCGGCTTCAGTGGGTCCGATGCGGACGTATTGCAGAGCGCAGCGCAGCAAGCTCCGACCTTGTTGGCTCGGTGTTGCAGCGCTTCGGCGATGTGGACCGCCAACGCGGCGACCGTCATCCCATCCTCGGATTTGGAGTCAGCCGCAGCAGAAGGTGCGCGCCTGCATTTGGTGCCGGCCAATCTGGCCAGCATGTTTCATCGCCAAATTGAAGCTCCTGTGACCACGCGCGTGCTGCGAGCCATCTTCGCCGATGAGCAGCACTTCCGCGTGCACCAGCCCTTGCCCGCATCGTCCACCTACGGTGATGAGGGAGCCGCCAACCACACCCGACTCAGCGTTGAGCAAGGCGTGCTGCATGTCTTTGCTTGGGGCCACAGCACCACACGGACTACGGCGGCGCCCAGCATCCATCCTCCGCGTCAGAGTTTGGAGGCCAGCGAAGCGGTGGTACGTCTGACGGGGCTCAAATCAGAACGAACCCTGCTGCTTCAGCAGGCTCCGGCAGGTATCGACGCGGGAGCGTTCCACACTGACGTCTTGGCGGTTGGCAACGGCGCATTTTTGATGCTGCATGAGCTGGCGTTTTCAGAAACGGAGTCTGCACTGCGACAGCTGGAAGAACGCTTGCCCGGCATCGGCTACTGCCTCGCTTCGGAAGCAGAGCTACCAGCGGCTCAAGCCGTGAAAGCCTATCCGTTCAACTCGCAACTCGTCACTCTGCCTGCTGACGCTGACGCAGATGGACGGGAGCAGATGGCGTTGATTGCGCCCGCAGAGAGCCGAGAGCAACCGCAGACGCGACGCTTCTTGGAGCGCGTGTTGGCCGAGGACAATCCGGTGGCACGCATCGAGTACCAAGAGGTGCGGCAATCCATGGCCAACGGCGGCGGTCCCGCTTGTTTGCGACTCCGCGTTGCCATGACGGAGGCCGAGGTTGCGGCGCTCAGCGCTCGCGTGTTGTTTACGCACGAGCTCGATACTGAGCTCACGGCGTGGGTCGAGAAGCACTACCGTGACCGCTTGAGCCAAGAGGACCTAGCTGATCCCCAGCTACTGCTCGAGTGTCACACCGCGCTCGATGAGCTCACTCAGCTGCTGGAGCTCGGCTCGGTGTACGAGTTCCAACAGCTGGGCTCGGACGCCAGCGTCAGCTAGGCCGACCCGCGCCGGACGGCGAGTCGCCTACCGCGCGAAGGGTTTCGAAAAGTGCAAAAATGTTACGCATCGACGACATGCTCTCTCACCGGTTGAACCGGTGGCACACGGTGTCATCGATCCGTAACAAAAACTCGACTTTTGAACTGGGCCGCGACCGGAGCCGGGAGCGCGGCCGATTCCGTTGACCGCAGGCGCCCCCTTCCGCGTCGGAGGACCGCCTGCGGCTTCCATCAGGTGTGCGGGGCAAAAAAATGCCCTACCTCCGAAGAGGTAGGGCAAGGGTTGGCGGGGTCGACCCCAACGACCGCATCGCTTCCCCTATGAGTTCAGTCGCCGCTTGTCATCCGCCATGGATTCGCTTGAGCCGAGTGAGTGAGTGACTGAGTGAGTGGGCGACTCAGCCCTGGGTGGGAGTCGCGGATCCAGTCCTCATCATCGAAGCGGTCTTCAAAGTTCTGCAGAGCGACCGGAAAAGGCTCAACCGCGCCGGTTTCCAGCCAGCGTTGAAGCCGAGCGCGCGTCTTCAGCCAGCGCTGGTCGCTGACGCTCAGCTCCGCTCCCGGATACACTCGAGTTTCGCGTTGGTCTTGCGGTCGCATGATATCCCCCAAAGAATCGAACGAGTGCGCGTTACGCGTTGAGCGGAGACGAGGGAACAGATGGAGGCGGTGCTTGCAGAACACGCTCCGAGTGATGGCGGCGAACAGTTCGCAGCAGTGCGCTGGCCGCGCTGTACGCCAGCGGCGCGAGGACAACGGTGAGGACGACGAAGATTGCTGGGACTACGAAAATCATTGGAAGGCTCCTGTGGCGGTGAAGATCCGGTTCAGTGGAGTTGATGCGTGGAGAAGAAGAATGGGTTGAGCTGGTTCATGGCGCCCATCTTGCTCACACCGAGGTTTGTGCTGCCGCCAAGCGACGCTTGGCGTCCTGCAGCGCCGACGAAAGGACGATGATGACGGCGGCGGTAAACATGATGCTGAGTGCTGGTGCTAGAAACATTGGGAACTCCTGTGGTGTTTGAGACCTTGTGCGGCGATTGCCGCTCGGAAGTTCCCTTCTGCAGAGCGCGTGCCAAACCTCACCGGACCGATGCGCCAAACCTCGCTCGCCGCCAATCCCCCATCATTTCACCATGATCGGATAAGGTTTCGTGCGGGTAACGCGCGCTGACCACGTCCGCCGACGCACAGCGTTCGATCAATTGAACGTCCAAGACGAAGCGCGACTCGCGACCGCGTCAATCAGCGTTGGAGACTAGAGGCCCAGCTCTTTGATCCGACGCTGCAACGCCCTCGGCGAGACCTTGAGCTGCTGCGCAGCGCGCTCGGTCCGATTCTGATTTTCCTCGAGAGCGCGGGAAACTTGCTGCTCCGACAGATCACTCGCTTGGGGGATGTCTGGGTGTTTCTTGACCAGCTCATACAGCGAAGTTTTTGAAATCCCGAGGGACTTTGCGGCGGCCTCCACGACCCAGCGATGCTCGGACATGACGCGCAGCAGCGTGTCGTCGCTCAATTCTGACGGCCTCAGACGTTCCGAGGCTGAACGGGAAATGCCAGAGCGCCCTGGAGCAGGAGGGGAAGATTGGGGAGGCAACGGAGACTGAACGGTCACCGGCGGCGCCGTGCTGTAGCGGCCGCTGCCAGTCAGCCCATCGGCGCCGGCAGTCCCATCCAATATCCGCTCCCAGGACGGAGCAAACGCCGCTCGCTCGCTTTGGGCGCTGTTGACCGCCATGTTGGCAGCAGCGTTTCTCAATTCGCGCACATTGCCCGGCCAGGGGTACTCCAGCAGCTTCGGCATCCAACGCGTACTGAACCAGTTGCGCTCACCGCCAGTATCGTCGAGCTTATGCGCGGCGCCCATACTCTCCAGCTCTTGACGTAGAAACGAAAAGAACAATAGTCCGACGTCCTCGCGCCGCTCGCGCAACGCAGGGAGCATCAATTCGTAGGCCGCCAAACGGTTGTAGAGAGCCGAATTGAACTGCCGATGTTCCTTCATCTGCTCGAGATCGGCGTCGGTGGCGGCAATCAAACGCACGTCGACCGGATGCACCTTGGTGTCCCCGACCGGTTGGATCTCGCGATTCTCCAGCGCACGCAGCAACATGCCCTGCACCGCGTCCTCGGTGGTGCCAATCTCATCCAAGAACAGGGTCCCGCCCTCTGCTTCACGGAAATACCCCTTGCCTTCCTTGTTGGCCCCGGTGAAGGCTCCTCGCACGTGACCAAACAACTGCGCGGCGGCAGTACCCTTGTTCAGCGCTGCCATGTTGACGGCGATGAACTCCCGCTGGGCCCGAGGACTCACCGCATGCAGAGCGCTGGCGACCAGTTCTTTGCCGGTGCCGGATTCCCCGCGAATCAATACCGTGTGAGGCAGCGGACCCACTTGTTCGATCTGGCGGCGAACATCGGCGATGCCATCACTGACGCCGACCAACCCATAGTTGGCAGGCCCCCCGCGACGCTGATTCTTCAAGATCAACGTGACCCCCCCAACCAATTGCAGCACGATCCCCAATTGTAGGAGCTCAACTGGCAAGCGCGTTTCGGTGGTCGCCCAATCGCCGTTGATCAACACCTTCCTGCCGGCAGCGGGAGACACAACGAGCGAGTCGCCAGCCAGACGAATAGTCACGGGCTGGCGGCTCACGAAACGGTGCCGCAGCGGCTCCGCTTGCGAGCCCCCCGAATCCGCGAAGATGGGCTCGTGGCGGGAGATGCCCACGGGCTTGCCATCCAGCAGCGACTGCACCACTGCCTGATGTCCTACGCGGCTGACGTCTGGATGAAACGCGATGGTCAGCGTAGGAAGAAGTTTGTCTTGAGCAATGCGCGTGCTCTCAACCCACGAATTCGTCGCCGCGGTCTCCGCGTCAATAGTTGAATCGTGATCGACAACGCTCATCTCTTAGCCACCACATCGCACATCTCGGACACTTAGAGAACTACTCCCTAAGCGCCGAATCCTGGCGCGATCCCCCCAAGGTTGCCTGATTGTTTCAGCTCTGGTCGTCCGTTCCACAGCGGATCAGGAATCGACTACTGCTGTACTGGACCGCCAGCACTGAATTCCCCTTTCTCAGCGGTCAGTGTGGATCCCAAACTGCCTACTAAGCAACGTTAAGACTTACTCAAGACGGGTTTCGTCGTGGCGCATCGCGTCAACGTCTAACCGGCTCAGTCAGGGTTGTTGGATAAGCGCATCGTTCGCTAGCGATACGAGGCGCTTCACGACGGCACCTTTCGCTTCCAGTCGCGTGCGGGCGGGCGGCAGCGTCTGATGCCGCCGAGCCCTGAGCGGGGGGGCTGGCCTGGTGGGGCGCTGGTCGCGGCTGGGGTGCTCAGCTGACATGGTCGTACGCCCCCATCGTGTTCAGCTGCCAGATGAGTTCGTACCTTCCGGATACCCCAAAGTGTCGGAATGTACTGCTGACTTGGTTGCTGACGGTCGCCATCGAAGTCCCTCTTTCTTCTGCTATCTGCCTTCTATCCTTACCCTGCACCAGCGCGCGGGCAATGAAGGCGCACGCGGCCGGAATCTCCGCCCCGAGGTCGTGATCAGGCCGCTTCGTGCGCAAAATATGAACGTTGTCGGCATGGACGCTGAGCTGCGCTTCCCGCGTCTGAACGCGGGGAGATGCCTGAGCCGCCAAGACGGCGCCCAGTGGCACTCGCGACGGAGCGAGCTTCAAGCCGAGAGCCTGCAAGCAGCTACCCAGGGTTCGATTGATGGCGCTGTAGCTGCGCCCACCGAGCTCAGCCAGGCGCTTCCTGCTCTCGCCTTGCAGCACGCGCTGGAGCAACTCCGATTCTTCTGACTTGAAGCGCGTAGCTAGAGCCAATGGCTCCAAGACCAGGCAAGCGTGCGAAGACGTGCAGTGGTGGTCAGCAATTCGGTAACGACCGGCGCACAACTCGCCCCAGACTCGTGCAAGCGGTACCGGACCCGACGCCAACACCTTACTGCCCCCCACCTGGAACGGGACTCGGCAACGAAGTACCGGCTCCACCAGTGAGATGGACGTCAGATTGTTCATTGGCAATGATTCCTTCGGACATAGTTGACGCAGCCACCAGGCTGCGCCGCCAGATAGAGCAACTGCTGTACCAAGCGCGGCGGCGGCATCCAGCCGCACAAAAGGCCGGGGCTTGAGGCACCAACTTCAGATCTGGAGCGCTACTGAACGTTCAGCGCCTGGTGCATTCTGGCGGCGCCGAGTCCAATGAACGTTCAGCAGGTCGCCGGCCACAACTGCCACAAGAAGCGCTGCAGTGCGTCCAGCGAGCAGGGGGGCGGCACGAATGGACGGACCGGTGACCTCGCGACATCGGCGGGAGGCCGTTCGGTTTCCTTTAAAGTTTGCCAGTCCTCGACCGGAACCAGCCGCAGCATACCGCGGCGGGGCTCCAACCTGGCTCGGACGGGTCTCAGCGGCTCGAAACACTGCCCTGGATGATCCGCAGGAGCGACCAGGTTGAACTTGGCTGTGGCAGACTTTTTGAGTGCTGTTGGCATGAGACCTCCTGCCAGAACCCAATGCAACCCGCATGCCGCGCCCAGCTGTCCCCGCTTTGCGGCGTGTTGCACGGTCGCCTGCGCGCGATCGGACAAAATCTGAACCTAGCCCCATTGGGCTAATCCTATTGGGCGCTGCAATGGGTTGAAATCGCAACAAGCGCCAACTTTCTCCCCACTCAGGTTAGTGTACGTGTCGCGCCGTGAAACGCGCGCTTAAGATACCAACTTCAGAACACACCGCGCACCAAGCAGGGCGGAGCGAAGTCAGGCGTGGCAGAAACCGAAGAAGACGAGGGGACACCTAGCGTTCCTACTTACCCAGACAGTTACGGGTCGATGCAACCCGGAACTCAGCTGGGAAAGTATCGTCTCAAGCAACGCCTGGGCAAAGGGGGCATGGGCAGCGTCTACGAAGGCCTGCACGTAGAGCTCGAGAAGCCTGTCGCCGTGAAGGTCTTGCACCCCAGCCTTGCGGAACGCAGCGAAGTACGCGGGCGCTTCGTGCGCGAGGGCCGCGCCGCTTCTCGCATCGAGCATCCCAACGTGGTGCAAGTGTTTGACGTGGGCGTCGAGGGGGAAGTGCCGTATTTGGTGATGGAGCTCCTAGCGGGGGAAACTCTCGCCAGTTTGCTCACCCGAAGTGAGCGTCTGAGCCCCACGCAAGCGGCCGACGTCATGGTTCCGGTCATTTCTGCCATCGCCACGGCGCACTCCCTGGGAGTGATCCACCGGGATCTCAAGCCGGATAACATATTTCTCACCACCAAGGGCACCGCTTCACGCACCCCCAAAGTCGTGGATTTCGGGATCTCGAAGATCGTCACTGGCTCTGACACGCGCTTGACGGAAACCTCGGCACTGTTAGGCACGCCAAACTACATGTCGCCGGAGCAAGCACGGGAGGCCAAAGATGTTTCCGGTGCGACCGATCAGTATTCGATTGCGGTCATGCTGTACCAAGCGGTGACTGGAAGACGGCCATTTCACGCCACCAGCTTGTTCAATCTGTTGAACGCCATCGTCGCTGGCGATTTCACCAAACCTCGGGAGCTCGTGCCGGAGCTGCCGGAAGATTTCGAACAGTTGATCTTGCGCGGCATGGCAGTCGAACCGCACGACCGCTTTCCAGACATTCGCGCGATGGGCAAGGCGCTGCTGCCGCACTGCACCGCTCGCATCCAGGCGCTGTACGAAGACTCTTTCGAAGCTGGTGATGACACGATCATCCCGACCAGCATCACACCGGACGATACTTCGCCAACCGCGGACACCGAGCATGAGGTTTCGACCTTCGGCAAGTCCGCCTCCGCCTACTCGGTCAACCGCGACGAGCCCAAGTCCGACAAGCGTCGCTGGGGCGCGATGGTAGCGCTCATCGGTGTGACCGTGTTGGGAGCCGCGGCCGCCAGCACGATGCTCGGTGATGATGAGTCCTCTCCAAGCACCGCCCCCAACACGGACCCAAGTGTGGCTGCGGGCTCATCCGAGCCTAATCCATCCTCAGAGCCCGCAGCGTCGTCCGAGTCGGCGACACCTGCTCAAGCTGCTGAGCAGGCGAGCGCTTCCCCTGCGACAGCCACCTCCGAACCTGAAGCGGCTCTGGTCATCAAACGCGTGGCGTCCGAACCAGCGGGCGCGGAAGTCTGGATCGATGGACAAGAAGTCGGTAAAACACCGTACGAGCTGAAGTTGGGTGATGGGGTCGCGTCTCAAAGCATTGAGTTGAAGTCCAAAGGCTATGAGTCGCAAGAGCAAACGATCGAGCGGGATGGGCCAGATGAAATCAACATCGAGCTCAAGCGCGTCGTCAGCAAAAAGAAGGTCCCCACCATGCCGAAGGTGCCCGACCTGGCGCCGCGCTGAGCGGATCGCCGGGCTGGCGCTGCGCATTCTGCTGGTGTTGGTGGCCCACGCCGCAGCGGATCCTGCCGCACAAGCACGTTTTCATGACGAGCGGGCGCGCGAGCACTTTGCCAATCGGCGTTTCGACCAAGCGCTCCACGAGTTTTTCTTGGAGCAGCGCGTCGCTCCCAACCCGCGCACGGTCTACAACATCAGTCTGTGCTTCGTGCAACTCAAACGCTTCGACGACGCGTTCATGTACCTCACGGAGTATCTCGAGTCCGAGGATGCTGACGAAGCGCGCCGCAGCTACGCGACCAGCACGCTCGAGGACTTGAAGCAAAAGACGGCACGCGTTCAGGTGCTGAGCGATCCGCCAGGCGCCACAATCTACGTGGGCAAGAAAGAGCTGGGTGAATACGGCAAGACGCCCAGCGTTTTGGCGCTTCCGGAAGGCACGCATGAGATCAGCGTCGAACTGGCGGGCCACGCCGCGGCACGCACTACGGTCACCACGAAACTCGGCGAACAAGTCTCAGTCTCACTGCAGCCGCGCTTGATCACCGGTGAGCTCATCATCAAGGCGAATACGCCAGACGCCGAGCTCGAGGTGCGCGACTCCAAACTGCTAGAGGTAGCCAGTGGCCCTGCGCCGCTAAAGGTAAAACTGCCGCCAGGTTCGTACGAAGTGCGGGCTACGGCAGACGAGCACAGTCCCTGGACGGCTTTGGCTGTAGTCTTCGCAGACCAAACATCCACTTATTCTGCGCTCCTGCCAGAGCTTCCGAGCGCGCGGGGCGAGCTGACCGTCACATCAAATGTGCGCAACGCTATCATCAAGCTCAACGGAGAAGTCGCAGGCTTTGCCCCAGCCGTGCTCGACGACTTGCGGCCCGGCAAACACCGCATCAGCGTGACCCGTCAAAACCTGCTGCCGTGGGAAGGCAGCGTGCTAGTCAAGCAGAATGAGCGCGCGTGGTTGACCGTCTCTTTGGAAGAGCCCGCACAGACGGTGCGCTCACCTTGGACTTGGATCAGCGGCGGCGTTGGTGGCGCGGCACTGCTGACCGGTGGCGTGTTGGGCACGCTGGCGTTGTTGGAGCGGCAAAGCGTCGACGAATTGAATCGCCCGGGCTCGGAGGTGGAACGTGCGGACGCCAAACGGCGCGGAGTCACCTTGGCGACCAGCGCGGACGTCGCTTTCGCGACCGGTGTGGTCAGTCTTGGGGTCGCTGCCGCGTTGTATTTCATGACTGAAGAGCAGGTGGGTAAGCCTTCGTCGGCAACGACGGCGCGTGGGGAGCGCACAGTAGAATGAGCACGGACAGTGGGAAACGTCGAAATAGCCCCGTGCGAATGGCGGCAGCGGCGCTCGTCGGCTTGGCGCTGCTACTGCTCAGCGGTTCTTTGACGGCGACCAACGCGATTGAAGCGCGCTTCTTCGACGAACAAGCGCGGGCGGCGTTCCAGCGCCGTGATTTCGACCGAGCGCTGGAATTCTTCCTACTTTCCGCCACGGATGAGCCTAGCGCGGGCGTGCTGTACAATATTGCGGTCACCGCCGAGCTGGCGCAAAAGCCACGGCTCGCTTTCGTCTACTTCCAACGCTACGAGTTGGCTGAAGATGACGACACTCAGCGACTTCAGCTGGCTGCCAGCAAGATGGCTGCGCTGCGGAAGAAACTCGCATTGGTGCACATCACCAGCGATCCCCCGGGGGCCAGCATCATCATCGACCGCAAAGAGCTTGGCTACTTCGGGCAGACCCCGCGTACCGTGCCGCTCGACCCAGGCAACCACACGATTGAGCTCGAACTCGCAGGGCACAAGCGCTTTGCCTCCGTCGCACGCGCCGTGGTGGGAGAGATGAAGGAGATCAGCGGCACGTTAGCGCCTCGCTTGGGCCGCTTGCAGCTCACGGCCATCCCTGCAGACGCAAAAATCACACTGGAGTCGAGAGGCACATTGGTGCAATCCGTCACGTCAGGAGAAACTCTCAACGTGCCACTCGGCACGTACACCATTCGCGTCGTGCGCCCGGGCTACGTACCCCAAGAAGACCAGATCCGCGTGCAAGATGATGCCACCACGCGACTGACGCTCCAGCTGAATTCCATTGCCGCCAAGCGCAGCACCATTTTGGTCGATACTCATGAAGTTCCGGCCAAAGTCTATCTCAATGGCCGTTACGCAGGAGTAGGTCCAGCCACGTTGCGCAAGGTCCCGCCGGGCACGCACCAAATTGAAGTAAAAGCCAAGGGGTACCTGCCGTGGCGCCAGCGCGTGGTCCTGGCTCCAGACAGCACCAACTACGTCAGCGCTCAGCTCAAACCCAAAAAGAGCGCCTCACGGAACGTGACTCGATAAAAACGCGGTCTTCAGCACCCCGCGGCAGATCCCGGCGTCTTTCGGGGGGAGGTTCGTGACGACGAACTCATCCAGGCTCCCCGCTGGCAGCGGCAACTCCACACTCAGCTCGGGCAGGGTGCATCGCCCCGGTTGCTGCACTGTCAGCACTGCCTTGTCTTTCTTCAAGGTCAAACCGAACAGATACCACTGCCCAGTCTGCACAGGCACGCTCTCAAATTCTGACGCGTCTTGTCCGGAACACTTGGCGTCCGCACACAGGAATGCTTTGGCGGTCGTGTCCCCCGCGAAGGAGGGTTCACTTTGCATCGCCAAGAACGCCCCTGATTTCGTCGCAACTTCAGCGTCCCTCGCGCCCAGCCCCAACGCGACACCACAATTGCGGTCCGACTTCTCCATGCGGGCCACGAAGTACAGCGTGCGCCCTGCTTGTACATCGTTCATCGGCGTCGAGGCCACAACCTCTCCCGCGCCGTCAAATGTCCACGCCAGCAGCTCTTGCCCCTCAATCACATGGATCGCACCATCTTCCGGCAGCTGCCACGGAGACATCGCATCCAACGGCAGCGTTTCCACCACGTCATTCACGTCTCCACACGCTCCACAATCCTGCGGACACGGGATCATCTCACTGTCCTCATCCACCTCACCGCCTAGGCAGACTTCGTCCGCGAAACACATGCCATCGCCGCAGGCTTCGTCCAACGGAGCGGATCTTACGGTGCAGAGGGCGTTTGGCAATCCATCTGACCCTCGCGCGTTACATGCCCCGGCGATCGTTTGCCCTCCTTCAGATACCGCGCTGTACAAGGCTGTTGTCAACTCCTCCCCGTTCAGAAGAAACGCCGGGATGGCCCCAGAAACACCCAAGTGATCTTCTGAAGATTCCGAAACGCTGGCCTCGATGAGCGGCCCTGAAGGGCCTTGCAGGAGTCGCTCCCAGTCGGGAACGAATTCCCCCGTATCGTTGATTGCAACCGGCGGCACCGCGAACGCCAGGGACGTATCGTCTACCTGGTATAAGAGAACTAGGTCCTGCATCCCAATTCCCGCCACGCGAGCGCCTAACCCAAAGCGACTCGGCAGACCACCGATTCGAGAGGGCTTGGTATCAAATGAAATACCGTCATTGGATACTAGTCGTTCGACGACGAGATCGGCTCGAAGGGTGCGGGTGAAGAACAATTGGTGCAGTGACTGCTCCGACCGTTGTTGAACAACGTAACCAACAAGTTCACGCTCGATACCAAAAAGCAGATCTCGGCTAATTGGGTCGAGTGAAACACGCCCTAGTTCCGTCCACCCAGCACAATCCTCCGATGACAACAGCACCAAGTTTCGTTCATCAGAGTCTGCCGACTTCAACAAGATAGCAGCCCGAAACGACCGGGAGCGGCTATCCCACGCCAGCTCAGCAGAGGGCGTCGCCCCTTTGAGGTCAAGAGAAGCGGCGCCAGCGGCCTCCCACACAAACCCGTCGTCACTCGTCCAAGCTTGCAGCTGCTGCGCACTCAGAACTAGTGCACACCGATTTCCGTCCGAGGACACTGTGTGCGCCAGCAACTCCGCGTTTGCGGAGCAGGTGTTCCCAGCCGGCTGTTGCACGCAGGCCTGACGCCCCAGCTCCTCCAATCGGAGGTCGTCGAGCAGCACCGGCTCCGATCCAGCCTCCGCTCTGCCGACGAGCAGTCGGTGTGGCACGTCAATCAAGTGAAACGCGCGGTTGTTTGGCGCTACGCGTTTTAGAGTGGAGACTGCGCCCCCCTGCATCTGTAGCCAAAGTTCATCATCCCCCCTTTCTGCCCGAAACCGCACTCGGAACGCCCCCCAATCGCTCTCCCCCACCGTTGCGCGAGTGCGAAGCTCTCCGAGGGATGGCGAGATCAGCACCAATTCAACCTGGTCCCCATCCCTCTTGAGCACGGCCGCTGGACTAGAGCCCTCGGGCACTCCCGACTCAAGACGACCAACCTCGACCAAGGCCAACATGACCCCGCCGCCGTCGGGTATTTTGAACGTTCCAGAGAGACGAACATCGCCAGTGGAACTCGAAAATGACTCTCGAGTGCCCACCCCCTGCCCGGATTCGAGTGGAGGAACATCCACCAGGATGGCGGCATCCCGGCGCTCATCACTCCTGCCAATACTCAGTGTGCCAGCTACAGATACGCCGGTTGGGGATTCCCATCGTCGGTCCAGAGCGATACCGAACGTCTCCACAAACTCCACATTGCTGGCCGCTGCACATGTCCGGAAGCTTGGTGGGGTCACGTGCCAGCACAAGGGATCGTCGCCGTCAAACAGCCCGTCGGAATCGTTGTCTTCCCCGTCTGTGCACTCCTGCTCTCTGTCCTCGAAGCAAAACCGCAGGCAATCCGTGTCCTGACAGTCCAACACCCCGTCGCGATCGTCGTCGATGCTGTTGTGGCAAAGTTCGGCGGTAGACTCTGTCAGAACATCCGGGAAGTCCAGCAACATAGAGCATCCGGTCTGCGCAGCGGCGACCGCGCCCACCAAGACAAGCCAGGCTCGCGGAGTGCACATGGGTGCACACTAGGTCATCCCGAGGAACTTCTCCAGTGCAGCCTATTTTCCCTCAACCAGTAGCTCGTAGGTTACATCGATTTCGAACTCGCCGTCGGGAAACGACAAGGTGCTGACCATGCGAAGTTCGTGCTCGCCCTCCGGGAGCGGCGCAATCAACGACCACAAACCATCGGCCGCAGCGGTACGGTCACCTTCCAGCTCCAAATCCGGACAGACATCCGCGGGGAACTTGCCCAAACATTCGGCACCCGGGTCTTCGTGCTTGAAGGTAAATGTCTCCGTGTTGGCACGCTTCCCACAAGCGTCTTCGAGCTCCTCCCCGTCGACAGTCAATGCAACATCAAGTGCCTCGGGATCATCTGGGAATTGGCTCTTCACGGCAGACACCAACTCGTCTCCCCCAGTCGGCACCTCACAGCCCTCCTGGGATGGACAAGGTATCAACGCCAAACTAATGGGTGGGATGAACAACGCGGTGTCCGTAGGAACCGTACACTTTCGCGTTACCGGGCCTTCTCCCGTGGTACCGGTGAGGAACCAAACACCGTCGTCTTGCAGGCCATCTGCGCAACTGTCGTCCACGTACGGCGGGGTCTTGGGTTCCAAAACCCACTTCCACCAGCGCTCTGCGAGTTCCTCCGTCGTCGTGTCGTAGTTGGACGCCTTGTCGCAGCTGGGGGCGAAGGCTTCTTCTTCGTCGGCTGAATCATCACTGCAACCCAGCGAGAGAAGGGGAACAGATAGAAGGAGCACGTGGCACAGGACGGTTCGCATGGGC
>JBNLEN010000108.1:0-21770 GCA_050304975.1 Polyangiaceae bacterium | reverse complement strand
TGCCATAGAGCGCCGAGTAAGCGATGAGCGATTGCCCCCCCGCAGACAGGTGGAGCCAGGGACGGGCTGCGGCTAGCGCTGGATCGTCCAGCAGAGCCTGGCGCGCGTCAGGCTCCAACGAGTCCACGCGCTGCCTGAACTGCTGCTCCAAGTCCGCCGGCAGCAGGCTCAATGGGGACGGCTGCCTGGGGAGGGCAGCCATGGCCTGGACGAGCGCGTCCGACGCCGGCTGGGGCTCAGAGCTGGTCGCGCCGCTCGCTGGAGCCTTGGGCCCCGTTTGGGGCGTCGAGCACGCCAACGCCAGTGCTCCGCACCACCAAGCCAAAACCCTCCACACGACCGGGAGCATCCCAAAAAATCGCTGGAAATCCAACGGGTGGGAGTAGCGCTGGCGAAAGTCTGATATTCACCCCAGCCATGTCCGCCTTGGTGGCCTGGGTGCTGCTCGTGTTGGGCGCCCTGATCCCATTTTTGATCATGGCGAGCGACCGCGTTTGGTCCTTCGGCGTGGAGCTCGGCTTCCTCGGGGTGCTGGCGTGCAGCATCGGCCTGGTCCGGCTCGTTCGCCGCGAACCGGCCAAATCGGCCGCCGATACGGCGAACAGTGCGGCTCAACCTCCAGTGGTCGTTCGGACCTCGTGGAGGCCGCTGATCTTGTGGCTCGCCAGCTCTACCGCTCTCTGGGCCGTGCTTTACCTGGCGGTCGCGGGGGTGTATCCGGCGCAGCCGTTCGTGGCTGGGACGCTGGTGACGCTGGCATTCATCGCTTGGGTGGCGGCAAGCTTCACCCTGGGGCGGGCGCTGGGAGTCTGGGCTACCGAAAAGAGTGAACAGGAGCGGGCGCTGTTGGAACGCCACGGCTTCTGGCTGCTGGTGATAGGAAGCCTGCTGTACCTGCCGATGCTCGGCAACTTTGCGTTGCTGGATCCGTGGGAAACCCACTACGGCGAGGTGGCCCGAGAAATCCTAGCCCGAGACGACTGGATCTCCTTGTGGTGGGCGCAGGATGGCTGGTTCTGGTCCAAACCGGTGCTCACCTTTTGGATCCAATCGTTGAGTTTCAAGGTCTTCGGCGTGAACTACATGCCCGACCAAATGGTAGCTGGCGTCTTGGCAGGGCGCTGGCCTCAACCCGAGTGGGCCGCACGCTGGCCGGTGTTCTTGATGACGCTGCTCAGTGTGCACGTGCTCTACCGAGCGTGCGTGCGCCCGTTTGGTCGACGAGCGGCTTTCTTGGGCGGCCTGGTCCTGCTGACTTGTCCGTACTGGGTCATACTCGCTCGCCAGACCATGACCGACATGCCCTACGTCGCGCCGATGACGGCGGCGCTGGCGTTCTTGATGCTGGGCCTGCAGACCAAGCCGGACGCTCTGGTGCGCGACTACCGCGTTTCCTTGGGTCGCTGGAACTTCCGGTTCAACGCTTTTCAGCTCCTGTTCTGCGCGATCTTGGTGTGTGCGCTGCCGCAGATCTTGTACTTACTCACGCGGCAGGTGACGTTGCACCTCGGCGATCCATTCGGCTTTCGCCCGCACTTGGACGAATTCATGCGCGGCTCCGGCGGTGGCAACTGCGGCCAACCGGGCAACAAGTCGTGCGGCGCGGCAGGAGTCCGAGTGGCTTGGGGACATCCAGCGCTGGCGGCACTCGTGTGGATGCTGCTAGGCGGGTTGCTGCTGTTTCTCAACCGCCGGGAGCGGCGCGTGCAGCGCTTGTATTTCCTGGCTGGTTGGTTTTGCACCGCACTAGCGGCCTTGGGCAAAGGCGCGCCGGGCTTGGTCATCCCGCTGGCGACGGCGTTGGTTTTCGTGGTGGTCACCGGACGCTTTCGAGACTTGCTGCGACTGGAATTTCCCGCGTTGTTGCTGCTCACGGCGATCGTCACCCTGCCCTGGTACGTGCAGATGTACATGCGTCACGGCTACGCCTTCATAGATCGCCTGATCTTCCACGACATGGTGAAGCGGGCGTTCAAACATGTGCACGACACCAACAAGGGCGACGACACGAGCTTCCGTTATTACATCTGGCAACTAGGCTACGGCTTGTTTCCGTGGACTGGCCTGGCTGCGGGAGGTCTCATGTGGTGGGGCCGGCGCGGACAGCGGGTCAAAGACCAACACAGCAACGCGGCGCTGTATCTGATGACTTGGTTTCTGATCACGTTCGGCATGTTCAGCGTCACCGGCACCAAGTTCCACCACTACATTCTGCCGCTAGTACCACCGACCGCAATGCTGACGGGCTGCTTGTTAGCGCGCTACGTACCGAAGCGCTTGCCCGACGGGTGGGGGCGCACGGCCGCGTACTATGGGGGAATGCTAGCGGGCACTGGGGGGCTGTACTTCGGCATCTTGAGCTTCTTTCCGGGCAGCGTTGCAGGGCTGACATGGGATGGTGAGCTGGCCCCCGCCAAGCTCTGGCTGGGGGTACTGCTGCTGCTCGGAGCGACAGGCTGCATGGTCTTCGTCGCTAGGCGTTTCGGGGTTACCGAGCCGGCTGTCGAAGGGCGCAGCGCCTTGGCCGAAGAGCGCGCGCGCTATCTGAGCGCCGTATTGGGAGCGGTAGCCATCGCTGCGGCCGTGGCGGTATTCTTGGCTGGCCGTGACATGTTCACCACGAACAAGGGGGATCTCGACGGTCCGATCCGGCTATTGCACCTGGTCACGTACAACTACGACCGGCCTTGGCCCGAAGTACTCGACTTTCGCCCGGCCTTGTTGGCGTTTACCATTCTGGGTGCTGGGCTCTGCGCCCTGCTTGCCGTTCATCCCGTGAGGCGGCACCTAGGCGTTGTCTTTTGCGGCGCGGCGTTTTGGTGGACGGTCTGGGTTTGCGACGTCTATCTGGTGCAGATCGCCCCGCACTGGAGTCAGCGCGCCACCATGATCGAGTACCTAAAGCAGCGCCAGGGGCCCAACGAGTTCCTGGTGGCATACCAGATGAACTGGAAGGGCGAAAACTTCTACACCGGCAACCGCATGGCCACCTACGTTTCCACCGGGAAGAAGTTCAAGGACTGGATCGCCAAACAGCGAAAGAAGGGCGTCACCACGATGTTCTTCACGACCGAGCACAGCCGTATCAACAGCCTCAAGCGCGAATTGAACAGACCCAAGGACTTTGAGCTGCTGACCACCGAAGCGGACAACAACAAGTTCGTCCTCGCTCGCGTTCACTTCAGCGGCCCCATCGAAGACGACGAGTAGCGGCGAGGCGCTACCTGGCTGACGGCGAGGCGCTACCTGGCTGACGCCAGGAAGGGCCAGATGCAGCCACACTTCAGCACGAGCGGCGTCGAGTGGCACCGGACCTTGGCCTCATGGGCGGATCATCCGCGTTGCGGTTCCTCTCAGAGGATCCCCAACTCTTCGATTTTCAAGTATTTACTTTAAATTCGAAGCATTTGACCCGCGAACCGGGCTCCATTTGCTCCAATCTCGAAGTATTTGCTTCGAATTTAAAGGGTTCGAAAAGGTCTGCGCAGGCCCAAACGAGGGCGCGCCCGCGCGACGCTTGAGCGTCATCGCCCCCACGCTGCCTCTGCCCGCGCGTGACCAACGGAGCCTAGTCGAAGTCGTGCGGCAGTGAGCCGCGGGGAGCGCGGAGGTAGACGAAGGGCGTGTAGTTGAGCAGGTTTGACACGCGCGACGTGTACACGTCCGCGTAGCGCTCTATTTGGCGAGCCAGATGACTCTTGTCCGTCCCGCAGCGCATCAGAGACCCCCACCGGCGGTTGAACAATTCATTGGAAGTCTTGGCCAGAGGCGCGACCTCCTCGTCCAGCGCGACCAACTTGGTGCGCAGCGCGTGCATTTGGGCCTTGAGTGATGCGTCCGTCGCATCCACATCGGGCGGGGCGTAGCCCTTTTGCCGTCGCTGAAGCGCGAGCCGCAGTTGGGAGTACTCGTGCTCCCACAGAGTCTTCAGATGCATTTTTTCGTCCAGCTCAACCTGGCTCTGCTCGAAGCTCGTCATCTCCTGCAACTCTTGTTCGAGCTCACGCACAACCAGGGCCGTGCGCCAGCGCAGCAGATCCTTGGACACGTGCACATCAGCGAAGATGTGGTCACCGATGTAGAGGATATCATCGCCGCGCACGCCAAGACTCTCTTCGACTTGGCGCGCGTCTCCTCCCAAATAGATCCCCCCAAGCTTGAGCTTGCCGACGTACGGCTTTAGCAGGCCCTCCTCATTGACTAGCTCAAACACCGAGTTGTTGCTGGAAAAGAAGGCGGGTTTGCGCGCCTGCACGACGACGATATCGAACAATTGACGCCAGCTGGTCCCTTCCGGGAGGTAGCGATCGAAAGCGTAGCTCATCATCGCCTGGGTGTAGTTCCACTCGGAGTTGGTGATTAGCAGCAGCTTCTTCCCGGAGTACTTCAGATCGAGCAATGCCAGTGGCAACTCTGGATCGAGCACCACGTAATCCTCCGGCTTGTCCATGATCTCTGCCTTGAGCTTGCCTTCGAGGTGCGTCGCATCCAGCGCCTTCTTCACTTGGCGATAGAGCTCTTCGTAGCCCATGGCGTGCTCCGAAAGCACGTCATCCAGCTTGCCGGCATCCAACAGATCCACCAGCTGCATGTACAAACACGCCTCAGAAAGTGAGAACAGCGTGTTCATGAACATCCAGCGACTCTGACTCAGCTCGAGCGGGGCACTGGTGTAGATCTCCCGCCGCTCTTCGTAGCTCAGCATGCGCGTGCCGTGGCATGCCTGACGCACGTGCCCAAAACGATTGGCTTTGACCACGTTGCCCAGCTCCAAATCGAGCACCAACCCCAAACAAGCCAATTGGGGATCGAAGCTCAGCTGTTCAACGGGCCACTTTTGCGCCAACAGTTGCCGCTTCGCATACTCGAACGCTCGACGCTCCCAGCGTTCGCTGTTGTAGTGGACCAGGGTGTAGTCCATGTCGCAGCCGACCGCCTGAATGGATCGCATGTTGAGGGTGCGGTTGCAAAACACCCGACGCTGAGGTTGCGGCAGCTCCACCGCGTCCGCTGGATGAGCTTGGAGTTTAGTCTTGGACATCTTGATGTACGGTTTGCGCTGCAGATTGCTAGAGGCGATGGGGGCTAAAGGCGATGGAGGCTAAAGGCGACGGGACTAAAGACGATGTCTGGTGAGCTAGTGCGACAGCGCGTCGAGCAAGCCCTCGATGGTGTAGACGTCAGCGGTGACGTCAACCTGGATCCCGTGCTGCCGCGCCGTTTGAGTCGTGATGGGACCGATGCTGGCCACTTGTACCTGAGATAGGATCTGAGCGGCGTTTTCCCCCAACGCCTGCACGGTGGAAGTCACCGTGGAGCTGGACGTGAAGATCACCACGTCAACCCCGGCTTCGAGCCCACTGTCACCAACACTCGAATCAGGACTGAGCAATTGCGTGAGCTGCTGCGCCCGCTCCCCCGAAATCGCGCGCGTCTCGTAGGCCGGCACCACGTCCACCGAAAAACCCGCTTCCTCTAAGACTTGCGGCAATTGTTCGCGCGCCTCGAGCGCCCGTGGGATGAGCACGCGTCCCGGTGACGCGCCGCTCTGCTCCAACACGGCTTTGGCCAAACCTTCCCCGATGAACTCTTTCGCGACCAGATCCGCTCGCAACCCATAGCGCTCTAGCGCCGCCCCTGTGCGCGGGCCGATCACTCCCAAGCGGCAGCTTCCGAGTGCACGCGCATCTAGACCTTGCCCCTCCAGCGCAGCAAAAAAACGGTCCACTCCATTAGCACTCGTGAACAGCACCCACGCATAGGACGCCAGCTGCGCGATCGCCTGCGTGAGTCGCTCCGGCTCTGGGGGGTCGTGAATCTCAATCACCGGAAACACCACCGCCTCCGCGCCCCGGTCACGGATGGCTTCGGCCGTTGCTCTCGCTTGATGAGCCGGGCGCGGCACCAAGATCCTGCGTCCAAACAACGGCTTTTGTTCATACCAACTGAGCTGTTCACGCAGATTGACGACCTCCCCCACGATGATCAC
The DNA here is from genome assembly GCA_050304975.1 of Polyangiaceae bacterium. Lineage (GTDB taxonomy): Bacteria > Myxococcota_A > Polyangia > Polyangiales > Polyangiaceae > SZUA-265. Next base: position 15,781 of record JBNLEN010000108.1, on the reverse strand, counting down.
CGCGGGGTTCTTCAGCCCTTCCTGCTGCACCCGCTCTGCGACGTTGGACAGCGTGGCCGTCAACACGCGCTGCCGGGGACGCGCGCCCCATTGCACCACAGCCACTGGAGTCTGCGGCGGCCGACCGCCGGCCAACAACGCCTCAGCAATTTGAGCCAGCTGACGCATGCCCATCAGGATGCAGATGGTATCCGTGGCCGTGGCCAACTTCTTCCAAGCTTCATCCGACCATTGCTTGCCCGCCTTGTCCGAGCCGGTGATGAAGGTCACGCTGGACGAAAGATCCCGATGCGTGAGCGAAATGCCCGCGTAAGCGCTCGTACCCACCGGGGATGACAACCCAGGCACGACCTCAAACTCCACACCCGCGCGCGCCAAATCTTCCGCTTCCTCAGCGCCGCGGGCAAACAGGAACGAGTCTCCGCCCTTGAGCCGCACCACCTGTTTGCCAGCACGCGCCAACTCAATCATTTGCTCAGTGATCCAGGCTTGACTCGGACTGTAGCTGCCCCCGCGTTTGCCCACATCACGCCGCTCTGCTTGCGGGCAGTGATCCAACAACGCCGGGTGCGACAGCGCATCGTACAGCACCACGTCTGCCTGCTGCAGCAGAGACAAGCCCCGAACGGTGATCAACCCCGGATCTCCTGGACCGGCGCCAACAAGCCAGACCTTGCCTCTCGGACTGGGCTCCGGTCTCTTCGCGTTCGGCTGTTGTTCTGAGGCCACGTTTTGAGCATAGGCTGCCCGCTGGAAACCGTCGAGATTGCAGCGAAACGAATTGCAAGGTAGGCCTGGACCGATGCCTCCCGTCCGCCCCATTTCGCTGCCTATCATGCTCGGACTACTGCTGGCCGCTGGCCTGCATACCGGCTGCGGCGTGAGTCGCTGCGAGCGCAAAGGTCAGCCTGCACAGACCTACTCAGACGGCACCGTCAGCGCGGACGGCACGCTTTACGAGAGCACCGCCTGGAATGGGACGTTTTTGGATTTCCCTCCCGGCCGCACCTACAACTTTGAACACGGGCTCGGGGAGGTGCCGACTTCCTACAACGTATACCTGGCATTCCATCCCGAACCGCTACCCGATGGAGAGAAAGGTGCGGGCGTGTCTGAAAGTGCCGGCAATCAGGCTGTCGTCGAGATCATCAACGACGAGATCATCCAGGTGCGCAACGACACTTGCGCGGACTTCTTCGTGCGTGTGGTGGCCCAAACCGGCGGAGCGGCCGCCAACAACAGCTCCCCGGACGGCGCCGACGTGAATGCCGAAGACGCTGGAGCCAGCGTGAACATGCAGCAATCGGAAGCAGACGGAGGGACATGAGCCTGATCCAGGAAGTCGAGATCGCCTCGAACCACACGCTCGAAGACTATTCTTCCCACGCGATGCTCGCGCAATTGACGCGTGAGCTGATGAACGAAGCCCAGCAACTGGCTCCACGTCTGCAGGGCAAGACCGTGTGGATGCTCAACTCGACACCCACAGGGGGCGGCGTGGCCGAGATGTTGCCCAAATTGGTGCATTTGATGCGCCAGCTCGGGGTGGACGCGCGCTGGTGCGCCATTGCCCCCAAAGAGCCCGCGTTCTTCAACTTGACCAAGCGCTTGCACAACGCGATTCACGGTGTGCCCGGGCCCAGCTTTAGCGCCGACGACAAGCACTTGTTCGACAAAGTCAGCGCCGAGCTCAACGCGGAGTTCTTGCCGCGGCTCAAGCCGCAGGACGTCGTGATCGCCCACGATCCGCAGCCTGCCGGCTTGGTCTCGCTGCTCAAGTCCCAGCTGCAAGTCAAGACCATCTGGCGCTGCCACATCGGACTAGAAACCGAAAGCCCCACGACCCACGGCGCGTGGGAGTTTTTGCGCCCCTATCTGCAGACGTTCGACCATTCGGTGTTTTCGGCTCCGGCGTATATCGCCCCGTTCTTGAGCAAGAATGTTTCCATCATCCAACCGGCGATCGATCCGCTCAGTCACAAGAACCGCCCTCTGCACCCGGTGAAGATGGCTGGTGTGCTTTCTAACGCCGGCTTGATCCATACGGATCAACCCTCCGTCACGCCGCCGTTCGTGCAACCCGTACGCCGCCTGGATCCTGAGGGACAGTTCCGCACACTCAACGGCAACTCTGACATCGGTCTGCTGTTTCGCCCCATCATCACGCAAATCTCTCGTTGGGATCACCTCAAGGGATATCTGCCGTTGATGGAAGGCTTTGCCAAACTCAAGCGCTCACGCATCAACTACGTCAATGAGCGCCATCAAAATACCATCGACCAAGCGCGCATCGTGCTCGCGGGCCCGGAGCCAGACGCCGTCAAAGACGATCCGGAAGCAGTCGGCGTGCTGGAAGAAGTCATCGCTGCCTATCGCCGGCTTCCCGAAGAGCTCAAGCCAGACGTCGCCGTCTTGAGCTTGCCGATGGCGTCCATCAAATTCAACGCACTGATCGTCAACTCGCTTCAGAGAGTGAGTCGGGTCGTCGTGCAAAACTCGATTCGCGAAGGCTTCGGCCTAGCGGTGACCGAAGCGATGTGGAAACCGACCCCGACCCTCGGCTCGCGTGCCTACGGGATCCGCCAACAGATCCGTGAAGGCCTAGACGGCGGCCTGATCGCGGAGCCCAGCGACCCTACCAGCGTGGCCCAAGCGCTGAATGACATGCTCAAGGATCCTCTGCAGCTCGAGACCTACGCGCGCAACGGCGAAAAGCGCGTGTATGATGAGTTTCTGATCTTCCGCCAGTTGAGTCGATGGCTACGCCTGCTGGCAGAGCTCCACTGATCACAGCTGCGGCGTCCGAATGCCGACATGATTCTGGTCAGTGTCCCTACTGCGGACGTGAAAAATGCAGAGCGTGCAGCTTGGCGTACAGGCCGCTGCCTTGCACCAGCTGCTCGTGAGTGCCCTGCTCCGCCACTTTGCCTTTGTGCAACACCACGATGCGATCCGCCGCCTGAATCGTGCTCAGCCGGTGGGCGATGATGATGGCCGTGCGATCTTTCATCAGCTCCTCAACAGCGTCCTGCAAACGCGCTTCAGTGTCGGAATCCACACTGGCCGTGGCCTCATCCAGAATCAAGATTGGCGCGTCTCGGTACAGGGCGCGGGCAAACGCGATCAGTTGGCGTTCGCCAGCGGAGAAGTTCCCGCCGCGCTCCTCGACTTCACCGTGCAATCCGCCGGGGCGGTTGGCAAATAGCTCATACGCTTTGATCCGCCGGAGTACCAGCTCAATGCGCTGCATGTCCGGCACCTGACCGGCAGCGATGTTTTCCGCGACCGAGCCGGGAAACAGGAACACATCCTGAGGCACCACCGCAAAAGACTCGCGCAGCTTCTCCCGGCTGTAGGCTTTGACGTCACGCCCGCCCACACGCACCACCCCGCCCTGCACGTCATACAAACGCAATAGCAGCGAAGCGATGGTGGTCTTGCCGGAGCCAGTGGGCCCCACCAGCGCCAGCTTTTCACCGCGACCAGCTGACATATTGATCCCGCGTAGCACCGGCACCCCAGGCTTGTATGCGAACTCGACGTCTTCCAGGCTCAGCGCGGAGCCATCATCCACATCAGGCGCCGCTTGGGCTTCGTCGGCGTCACGCTCATCAACATCTAGCAAGCCAAAGATGCGCTCCGCGCCGGCCATGGAACTCTGCAAGATGGTGTAGCGCTGCGCCAAAGCAGTGATGGGCTCAAAGAACTCACGCACGTAGGCATTGAACGCCATCAGCACCCCGAAGCTGACCGGATGAAACCCGAGCGCCAGCAGAATGCTAGCCATGCAAATGCCGGTCACCATGTCGATGGCCGCGTCTTGCATGGCGTCGTACTTGATGGAGCGAATGTTGGCGTCGCGATATGCCGCGTTGATCTCATCAAACTCATCCGCCGCCGTCTCTTGACGGCTGAACGCCTGCACCACTGGCATGCCCGACACTTGCTCATTCATGTTGGCGTTCATGCGAGAGGTCTTGGCGCGGATCTCACGAAATGCATCCCGATGCAGGCGCCGCACGTACTGCACCATCAACGTCACCGGAGGAACCGCAATGAACGCCACAATAGACAGCTGCCAATCCAAGCTGACCATCAGCACCACAATGCCGATCAGCTTGAGCAAGTCCGTCACGCTGTTGAGCACACCCGAGCTGGTCAGCTCCATCAACACGTCGGTGTCGTTGGTAACGCGCGTCACCAAACGCCCCACGGGCTGCGTGTCAAAGTAGCGCATGCGCAAAGTGTGCAAGAACTCAAACACGTGGCTGCGAAGATCGGCCACCGTGAGCGCCCCCAGGCGCTGCGTGGCGAAGATGCGCACCACCGCCAGCAGCTGTTCGAAGATCATCACCGCGGCAAAAGACGCCGCGCCCGTGAAGAGCACATCCGGGTTCTTGGCGATCACCCCCGAATCGATCGTCCACTGCATCAGCAGCGGGCGCACGAGTGAAGTGCCGACGGTCACCAAACCCAGCCCCACCGCGACGTACAGCAGCCGGCGATGAGGATAGACAAACTGCCATAGCCGCTTCAGCAGCTGGAGATCATATGCTTTGCCGAAGCCGGTATCTTCGTGGAAGTCCTGCAGGATGCGCTCGACGCGCTGCTTGCGGTGTTTCAACGACGCCCGATCGGCGGGCTTGCCAGCGCTGACCGCATCACTCATGCCACGCCTCCCAACGCCTCTAGCTCCTGGGCGCCCAGGCGCTGCAGCTCTGTTTCGATCCGCTGCTCTTCGTTGAAGCTCGCGTAGATGCCGCCGGCCGCCACTAACTCATCGTGGGTGCCCTGCTCCACCACCTGCCCTTGCTCCAGCACCAAGATCTTGTCGCAGCGCTTGGCAGCATTCACGCGATGAGTGATCAGCACCACGCTGCGCTGCTCTTTCTGGCGGTCAATCGCGCTCAGAATCGCCGTTTCAGTGCGGGCGTCTACCGCGCTGAGCGGATCGTCCAGCACCAGCACTTTGGGTTCACTCACCAGTGCGCGCGCCAAGGAGGTGCGCTGTTTTTGCCCACCGGAGAGCTGCACACCGCGCTCACCAACGACCGTGTCGAAGTCATCCGGCAGCTCTTCGATCTCGTCAATGATGTGCGCTTCTTGGGCCGCCCCGCGGATCGTTTTTTCTGCCGCTTCGGAGTCTGGCTCATCCAGGCCGTAGCCGATGTTACGGCCCACCGTGGTCGAAAACAGAAACGGATCCTGCTGGGCGTAGCCAATATTGCGACGCAACTCGTCAAGCTGCAGATCACACACGTCCACCCCATTGAGGAAGACTGCACCGCGGGGCGTGGAACGCAAACGCGCCAACAGCCAAGCCAGGGTGCTCTTGCCACTGCCGGTGCGACCCACAATCGCCAAAGACTCCCCCGGAGGCAGCTCGAAGCTGACGTGCTTGAGCACCTGCTTGTTGCCATAGCTGAAGTTCAGATCTTTGACCTGCAAGCGCACCGGCTGCGGCGGCAGAGGAACGTCACCATCGACGATATCCGGCGCCGTTTCCAACAGCTCACGAATGCGCGAATAGCCGGCGCGGCCGCGTTGGATGACGCTGATGATGAAGCCCAGCGATATCAAAGGCCAAATCAGGCGCGCCAGCGCGCGGAAGAAGGCCGCGAACGCGCCCGCGTCAAACGTCGGATCCGTGAGCACCAGGTAGCCGCCGTACCAGAGCAACACCACGATGCCGATGCTGCTGATCCCCTGAAGCACCGGCCACATCACCCCGCGCAGGTTGGCGAGGGCCAGCGACTTTTCGAGATATCGCTGATTGACCTTCTCGAACTGGTCTTTTTCCCAGCCTTCCAACCCAAAAGAACGCACCACGCGGATGCCTGCAATGCTCGACTGCACACGCCCGCTGAGCTCGCCGATGGCGGCTTGATTGTCACGCTGGCGTTGGTAGATCAGCCGCCCGAAGATCAGCACTACCACCAGCAAGAGCGGCAGCGCTCCCAGCGAAGCCAACGTCAACTTCACGCTGCGCTCCAGTGTGACCGCCAAAGCGCTGACCAATCCGAAGATGGTACCGAAGAAATTCAGCACTCCAAAGCCCAGCAGCAGCCGCACCTGGGCCAAGTCGTTGGTGACGCGGCTCATGATGTCACCGGTGGACATCCGGCTATAAAACGCGGGACCGAGCTTGTGCAAGTGATGCAGCAGCGCGCGCCGCAGCTCATACTCGGCGTTGCGACCGCCATTGAACACGGCCACCCGCGACAGCACCCGCACCACGAAGGATGCCACCGCAATCCCGATCAGCAGGCCACCAAAGTGCAGCATGCTGCCCTCAGCGCCGCCCACTGCGACATCCACCGCGGAGTCGAGCTCCACGTCAAAGCGATACTGACCGTACTGATAGGCTGCCAAAAACAGCAGACCCGCGATGTAGCCCGGGGATTGTCGCTTGAACTGCGGCCACAAGCCGACCGGGATCTGATCAGCTGGGGTTTTCTTGACAGTAAACAAGGGGGGCAGGCTCCGCGGAGAGCCAGATATGGTTTCTAGGGCGGCGAAAGTAAAGGCCGCATCCCAATTGAATGGCTAGTGCCCATCCGGAAAAGCATGGGCACCAATGAACCAGGAAGCGTATGTGTCACAATCCTAGGGAAAAAGCGTAGTTCCCTCGACCTCACCCAAAGGAGCCGAGGGACGAAGCGCCTATTTTGGATGGCCACTAGAACAGGCCGACGGAGAAGTGGAAAGCGCCCAAATCCTTCTCGTAGAAGCGGCGATCCAATTTGATACCGTAGTCCAGTGCTAGCGGGCCGATAGGCGTGACCGCCCGCAGTCCGGTGCCGGCGGTGTAGCGCAATATCGTGGGATTGACGTTGTCCAGCTCGCGCCAGATGTTGCCGGTGTCCAGAAAGATAGCCGTCTGGAAGATGCTGGTCAGCGGGATGCGCAGCTCCACGCGGGGATTGATGATGAAGTCACCACCGCGGATCACCACTTTGCGCGCCGTCAGCCGCTCCTCCTGATCTGGGGCCAGGGGATCTTCCGGCTGCAAGCGGTCGGCAATGTCCTGCGGAATGACCGAGTCCTCCAGGAAGCCCCGCAGGGAGTCTCCTCCTCCAAAAAAGAACAGACGGTCCGGATAGGTAGCAGAATTGTCTACCAGCTGGAAGTTCGCCCCCCAACGCACGCTGAGCGCCAACGTCAAGCCCTTGTCATTGAACGGGATGTAGCCAGCCAGTCGGTTCTTGAATTTGATGAAGCGACTGGTGAACTCACACGCTTCCGGCTCGTCGGACTCGCAGCGCTCGAGTTGGATTGCGGCGCTATCTTCGTCCAAGTACGCCACCACCGGCTCGACCTCGGCGCTGACTAGTGTGCCTCGTGTCGGGCCGAGCTGGCTGTCGCGCCGGTCCCAAGTGGCTCCAGCGCGCACCGCGATCGCGAAGCTGCGCCCCTCGGGCACGTTGAGCAGCCGCACCAAGTTGGGGTTGGCTTCCAGAAATTCTTGCAGAGATTCCGTCTCTCCAAAAATGCGCGCATCGTTCACTTCAAACGACGAACCCAGCACTGCGCTCCATTCTTCCGAAGGCCGGTGGGTGAGTGTGATGATCGCCGCGCGTTTGGTGATACCAAAGTCACGGGAATTGTCCCGAGCGTCCACCCCGTCTACGGCGAGACGATAGCGCTTCGCGACCGGGAACTCCAAAGTCACGGTGTTGCTGCGCTCCAAACGGTCACCCAGCGTCAAGTCGTCGAAGTTGCGGCGCACGTCGCTATCGAAGATCAGGAAACTCGGCAGGTAACCCAGGCGCACCCGAAACCGCAACTGCACCGCCCGCCCCAACAAGTTGCGGTGGCCGTATTCGAAGGCGATGCGCGCCCCCTCACCAGTGCTGAAGCCGGGCTTGACTTCCAGATATTGCGACGGGTGCTCTTGCACAGTGATCACGACGATTTTTTCGCGCGCTGGTACCTCTGGATCTTCGAGCCCCACGGTCACGCTGGAGAACACGCCGAGCGTCGCCAACTGCTCTTCACTTTGGCGCACCAGGTCGCGCCGGTAGAGCCCACCTCGAGTGAGCTCCAAGCGCCCCAAGATCAGCCCGCGGCTGGTGCGGTTGGCCCCCCGCACGACGAAACTCTTGACGTACACCGGTTCGCGTTCACTGACGATGAAACGGACTCGGCCGCGCGTGTGATCCTCCGACAGCTCCAAGTCGACGTCGACGGAAGCGAAGGCGAATCCTTTGTCGCCGTAAAGCTCGAGCAGTCGGCGGCGCGCTTTCTGCAACTCGAACTGGGAGACGGGCGCGCCGAGCTCTAGCTCCGCCGCAGCCTCCAGATCGTTTTCGACCAGACGGCTGTTGCCCTCGAACTGCACGTCCCAAAGCTGGGTGCGTGGCCCCAACTTGACCGGGATGCTGAGCACCACCGTGGGCTCACACTGGATCCCCCGTTGCGAATCATTGCGGCAGGTGACTTGCGCGTCCGGCTCCGGATCTTCCAGCGGCAAGGGCGCTTGACTGCTTGGGCAAATCGACTGCGGTAGCATGCGCTGTCCAACTGGCTGGCATTGGCCCGGTTGACTCAACGGATCACAACGCCGCCGCAAGACTACGGGCGGCCCCACTACGGCCGACAGATACCCCTCCGAGCGGTACAAGTCACGCAGGTGAGTGAGCGCTTTCTCGTACGCCTCGGGCGTGTACACATGCCACGGCGAAGGCTCAAAGGGTTTGACTCGTTCGCTCCCTGGCTGACGAGAGCCCAGCGCTCGATCGATCTCGGCGGAGTCCACGGCGCCGAACAAATCATCCCCACCTGGTAGTGAATCGGCGATCACACCATCGATCTCTTCGTTCACCTCATCGGGATCCCGCGAGCCGCTCAAACACGGAAACCAGCGGCCAACGACCCGCAGTTGCGGATGTTCACGGATGTTGATCCGCCAGTCGATGCGGGTGTCGCTCGGCAGCGGCTTCAAATCCAATTGCACATCGTAGAAGCCACGCTCTTCGTAGAACTGGCGCAGACGCCCGAGCAACGCGACGGGCGTGCGATCCTGGTTGGTCTGCAGATCCAACTGCGCCTGCAGCTGCGCGGAATCGAAAGTGCGATTGCCCTCGAAGCGTACGCTGATCAACTTGCCGGGCGCGACGTCCACAATCAGATCCGTACCTGCGGGGCTAGATAGCACCTCGTGCTTCACCTTGGCGTCAAACCAACCCGCGCTCCGCAACTGTTGCTCGAGCGCTTCATCGGCCTCCTTCAGCACTCGCTCATCGGCGCGATTGCCAGCCGTGACCCCGTAGTCATCCAGCAGCCGGTCGATGGACTCGTGCGCCCGCTGCTCCAGACGAAAGCGCCGCCGCATGATGATCAACGGGCCCCCGGGTTCGATGTTGAGCTCCAACACGACGCGCGAGGGATCATCGGTGTCGAGCAAACGCCCAGCCACCTGCGCCCGAGGAAAGCCGCTGCGCCGGTAGTACTGCCAAACGCGCGCCGCAATCTGAGACACCTGCGGCTGAGTGATCTCATCGCCCACGGCCACGCGTCCCTCTTCCAAGGTGGCGCCCTCAGGCAACGTGCCGCCGGGCAGGTTCACACGCGCCACCACTCGCCGCGGTAGCGCCCGCAACACCACGCGCACGCCGCCGGCTACGGCTTCCACTTCGGCGCTCAGTTCGGCGTAGCGACCGCTCTCCAACAGCTCGTCCATGATCCGGCGAACCATGTCCGAGGTGAACGGCACCCCGAGCCGCAGCCAACTGAAACTCACCGCGCGCTCGGCGCCTTCGGCTTCGCGCAGCACGACCTGCACGACCGGCTTGTTGGCCAAATGGGACAGATCTGCCTTCGGCTGGAGCTGGGGCAGATCCTGCCGCTCGTCGGGGGCAGCAACCGCCGCCGGCGCTTCGTCATCGGGCTCCGGATCTTGCGCGCGCGCGCTGCCGCAGAGTGTGGAGACCAACACCAAGACGAGCAGCGCCAGTCGCGCACCGAATGCTCGCCGGACCCCTAGCCAACCTACAAATGGGCCGCGCGACTGCGGATGCACTAGCATGTTTTCATGGCCCAAAACGCCGCGAAACCTTCGGCTCGCCAGATCCGCCGCAAACGCTGGAAACGCGTGCTTGTGGGGGCGTCGATCGCCGCACCAGTCTCGATCATCGGGCTGTGGATCGCGGTCAATCGCATCGAATGGCTAGGCCCAATCGTGGCCGATGGGTTGCGTGCCGTCGTGGGCAAGGAGGCAGTGACAGAGCTGCAGAACATCGCCTATGGCGTCCAAGACACCTTCTACCAGTACTCGCGACGCGGAGAAAAACCGAAGGCTTACTGGGAGGTTCCTGAAGACCCAGAAGACGTCGAACAGCAGGCCGAACCCAGCGCTCCCAGCGAACTGGACGCTCCGGCAGCGCAAGGACCGCCGCCCTTCCATCCGAAGAAGGTGGGTCCCGTGCACGAAACCTGGTCAGCCCCGGGGGACGGCCTGTGGCTCCCGATCAAACTGCCAGATCTGCCGGATCTGGAGCCGCACATGTTCAAGACGCTGCTGCACCCGGACAAAAACCGCTCCTGGGCGGAGTTGTTCGTCGTCGCCATCGACATTCGCCGCACCGACATTCATCTGGTTGCCGGCAGTCGTGAACCCGTGGCCACCGAGCAGGAAGCCATGGAAATGGAGCGGCCGGCAGTTATTCCAGAAGCCTGGCACTCCAAAGTGATGGCTGCCTTCAACGGGGGATTCAAGACCGAACACGGCAGCTACGGCATGCGTGTGGACGGTAAGACCATCGTCGCGCCACGCGACGACGTGTGCGCGATCGCGCTGTTCAAAGACGACTCCGTGCGGATTGCCACTTGGAGCAGCTTGAAAGCGCGGGAGTCCGACATGCTGTGGTGGCGCCAAACGCCGAACTGCATGTACGAAGACGGCGAGATGCACCCCAAGCTCAAGGCGGGGCACAGCAAGAAGTGGGGAGCGACGCTCGACGGCGAGACGGTGATCCGGCGTTCGGCCATCGGCATCGATGCGGCGGGCCAAACCCTGTACGTCGGGATCAGCAACCACACGACAGCCAGCGCCCTGGCCGTGGGAATGAATCACGCGGGCGCTGTCACCGTGGCGCAGCTCGACGTGAATTTCTCGTATCCCAAGTTCGTGCTGTTCGAAAAACCGAAAGGCGAGCCCGACGCCAAGCGCGAAGCGATCGCCTTGGCTGACGGCTTCGAATTCAGCGTCGACGAGTACATCCGAAAGCGCTCACCCCGCGACTTTTTCTACGTGACCCCACGCAGCCTACGTAACAAGACCGCCTCCAGCCTGTAAGGCCTACGGCGAGCCAATTTCCGGTCCGCCAAGCCCCTGCTTTTTCGGCCCCCCGAGCAGCGGCGTGTCCTGTATAAGCCCCAGCCATGTCTCCCGCGACGCAAGCGCAGCGCAAACAGGAAGCCGCAGACGCCGCCCTGAAGCTGTTACCTGAAGCCGGATTGATCGGCTTGGGCAGCGGCTCGACCGCGGAGCTGTTCATCCGCGGCGTCGGACGGCTAGTTGCCGCTGGACGCCGGTTAACGGGTGTACCAACCAGCCAGCGAGCCCGAGAGTTGGCCGAGTCTCTAGGCATTCCTCTGCTGGATGACAGCGGCATCAACGCCGATAGCCAGCAACCCTGGGAGCTCGCGGTGTGTGTTGATGGCGCGGATGAAGTCAGTGATCAGCTGGATCTGATCAAGGGCGGCGGCGGCTGCCACTCGCGCGAGAAGATTGTCAACTACTGCGCGGCATTGAACGTCATCGTGGTGGACGACACAAAACTCGTGAAGCGGTTGGGGGAGACCTGGCCGATCCCCGTGGAAGTATTGGGCTTCGGCCACTTGGCGACGAAAGCCAAATTGGAGCGGCTGGGTGAAACCAAGCTGCGACTGCGGGACGGTCAACCTTGGATCACGGACGCCGGCAATTACATCTACGACGTCCGAGTGGCCCCGATCCACGAGCCCGCGCCGCTCGACGCGGCTCTCAAAGCGATCCCAGGTGTGGTAGAAACCGGGTTGTTCGTGGGTCGAGCGGACGTGGTCTTGGTCGCTGGCGGAGACGGCGTGCGTGAGCTTCGACGAGCCTGAGATCGCAAAATTGTGTATATATGTGCAGAAGACGGGTAGGCCGGTGGTTCGCTTCCAGTCCAAATTTGGCGTCTACTGCAAAGCGGGCACGCAATATCCGTGGGGAAAGGTCGTTGCACGCACCACATCTTCTGCGCCAAGTCGTTGACTAGGCAGGGAAATCCAGGGAAGGATTTGGAGTCGAGTGAGTGGCGGTCTAAAAATTGAAGTCGCGGGGCGCACGGACGTGGGCCGTAAGCGTGCTCACAACGAAGACAGCTTCGCCCTGTACTCGGAGTACGGCTTGTACATCGTCGCTGATGGCATGGGCGGACACGCTTCCGGTGAAGTCGCTTCACGCATGGCTGTCGAAACCATGAAGGACTTCTTCCAGTCGACGTCTGCGGACGCTGAGAAGACTTGGCCTTACAAGCTGGACCGTAGCAAAGGCTACGAAGAGAACCGGCTCATCACTGGCGTGAAGCTCAGCAATCTGCGGATCTTCCAGAGCGCCAAAGAGAACCCGAAGCAGCGCGGCATGGGCACGACGTTGGTTGCGTTATTCGCAGTCGAAGACGGCATCTACATTGCCCATGTCGGTGACTCTCGCGTGTATCGCGTGCGCAACGGTCAGATGGACCAGCTCACGGAAGATCATTCGTTGCTCAACGACTACAAGAAGATGAAGAAGTTGACCGACGAAGAGATCGAAGCCTTTCCGCACAAGAACGTGATTGTGCGTGCGCTCGGCATGAAAGAAACCGTCAAGGTCGACACCCGCTTCGAGCGGCCCGAGAAGAACGACATCCTACTGCTGTGCAGCGATGGTTTAGCCGGCCCGGTCTCAGATGCGGAAATCCTGGAAATTATCCGGGACGCCCCCGACTTGAAGACGGGCGCTGATCAGCTGATCGAAAGAGCCAACGACAACGGCGGTCCGGATAACATCACCGCCGTCCTCGCACGCTGGGTCTGAACACTACCGCTCCGCGGCCCGAAGCCGCCGCATTGTGTTCGAAGGGAGCCGGCTCCTACTTCCGGGCGGGAGGAATGATTTGCACGGGCTTGGGCTCAGTGGGCAGCTCGATCGGATCGCCGACCACGGGCGTGAGAATCGCGTAGATGATGGCCACGATCGCCAACATCATCAGTGAGGTGATGAAGTAGGTCGCAAACGGCGGGTGGCGTGAAGTACTCCAGCCATCACCGTAGAATTTGCCTTCGCTGCGCTCACGCAGGCGTTGCTGCACGCCGCTGAGCACGTCCACGCTGGAGTGCTCATCGGCCTCGCCCAAAGCGCGACGCATCAACAGCTTCAACTCCTGGTCGTCCATGCTGCTGCGCTGTGATTCTGGCGGCAGTGAGTCCGGCGGCTGGGACTCAGACGGGCGTGAGTCGTTCTTTTCGTCTTCCGTCATCAGACAGATTCTCCGAGCTTGCGAGCCACCCGTTGCTTGAGCAGGGCGCGCCCACGATGAATGCGGCTCTTCACGGTGCCTTCAGCCAAACCCGTGATGTCCATGATTTCTTCGTAAGTCAGATCTTCCACGTCACGCAGAACGAGCACTTCACGAAAGTCTTCCTCGAGCTCACTCAGACAGCGCTTGACGATCTCTTCCAACTGATAGGCTTGTACGACCTGATCGGGTCGGGTGGTTTCACCGGAGGTGAGGCCGCCAGCCTGCTGCAAGGACTGTCGCTCTGCAGCTGGCTCGAGCTCGTCTTGCGCATCGCTGCGACGGCGAGACAGATACTTGCCGCGGTTCTTGCACAGGTTGATCGCGATTCTGTAGATCCACGTACCCAGCTTGGCATCGCCGCGAAAAGTGTCGATGGCCTTGAAGACCTGCACGAACACCTCCTGCACCATGTCTTCGGCTTCGTCGCGCCGGCCCAACATGCGAAACACCAAACGAAACACGCGTTCGTCGTAGGCTTCCACGAGCTCATTGAACGCGCGCTCGTCGCGTTGTCTCAAGCGCGCTACGAATCGCGCCTCGGCTTGTTCTTCGCCTCCCACGTCAGTCGTTTTCATAGCCGCGACAGCAAGCGAAGGGAAACATCCGTGAGCCGGACGCACCAGGTTGGCCGAAACGCGGCCCACAGGCGCCCGGCCTTCGGCTCCCCGGTAGCCAGACGCGCGCCGCGCTCACGGCTTTTGGGTCTGTCGTCCAGCGCTCATCGCAGTCTCCCGGCTGAGGACTGGGCAGGGGGACGAGCGCCAGCAGGCCCAGACCAGCAAAGCTCAGCCTGGCAGGATTACCCACCAACGAACTCCGTTTCCAACCAACACATTCCGTGCCAATCCTTGCCTAGGGAGGGCGCCGGAAAAGAACACTCCTATGAACCCCAGTAAAACAAGGGTCGGGAGGGGCCGGCGTCGCACCAAAGCGCCGCACCAACACGCTGTGGATAAGTCCTGTGTATTTGCGACGGACACCATTGTTTCGGGAGTGGTGCGAGATGGTGCGACTGATGCCCTCTGACGGCAAATCGTCAACTCTCCAGACTTGCCAACATTGTGGAGAAGCAACGGAACGAGCCTAATTTCCCTGATTCGGTGTGATTTCAGGAGGGCGCGAAGCAGCTTTCGCAGCGGTCTGGGAAAAATCTGCGCGCACATCTGTCAACGCCAAAGACACTGCCGGCCCTCATTTCTTGGCTGCGAACAACCTGTGGATAACTTCCATGCCAGCCTTTTTCTGGCTCTCCGGCGCCGAAGGCCAGCTGCCTACCGGATGTTCAAACTGCAGCCAGTTATTGAACGGCAAATGCGAACCAACGCACCACTAGCTGGCGGCCAGTGGCGAGAAGAGGATTCGCCACCTTCGAGCAAGCAGTTGGTTCGCGAAACCCCGCGACCGAACGCGCCGGATCTCCACCAGTCTGAAGTCACCAAGCCGTCACCTGCTCCAACACGCTCAGCGCTGGCATGGGTGGTGCAAACCAAGCGCTCATGTCCCGGGAATCGGAATTGATCGACCGTTTTCGCAAGCTGCTGCGGCTCCGCCACTACGCCGTCGAAACAGAACGCTCCTACGTCTCTTGGGTGCAACGCTTCTTGCGCTACCACGGGGGGCAAGACCCGAGCCTAATGGGCAAAGCTGAAGTCGAGCAATTCCTCGCCCATCTGGCCGAAGAGGTTGAGGTTGCGGCGTCCACCCAAAACCAAGCCTTGAGCGCGCTGTTACTCTTCTACAGCAAGGCACTGCGTCTCAAGCTACCGTGGTTGGATCAATTGGTCCACGCGAAGCGCGTCAAACGAGTGCCCGTGGTGCTGACACGCTCGGAAGTTGACGCTATCTTCCGCCAGCTCAACCCACCCTACCTTTTGGTCGCCCAGCTCCTGTATGGCTCAGGCATGCGCCTCAATGAATGCCTGAAATTGCGCAGGAAAGATCTCAACTTCGAGCCCTATGAAATCGCCGTTCAAGATCCCAAGGGCCGCCAAGCCCGGGTTACGTTGCTTCCCCAGACGTTGGTGGCCGATCTGCAGCGCCACCTACGCCAAGCCAAGAGACTACATCCAAAAGCTACTCGGCCACCGCGACGTCAACACCACCATGATCTACACCCACGTGCTCAACAGCGGCCCTCTTGGCGTCCGCAGCCCCCTCGACCGCCGCTGAAACGCGGCTGCCAGCTATCGTACCGGCTCAGGCGCGCGCACCAACCCTCTTCTCGCCTAGAATTCTCGCAACGGGCGGTCGAT
>JBNLEN010000107.1:0-21953 GCA_050304975.1 Polyangiaceae bacterium | reverse complement strand
GCCTGCTTGGCGTTTGCCACGCTCTATCATTGTGTGTGCGTGCGTCAGCAGCGGGACCGCTGGTGGCATTGGGTGGCTTGCGGGCTCTACGCGGGGTTCTTGCCAGCGATCGATCTGCCATCCGGCTTGATCAGCATGGCTGCGTTTGGGCTATTGGCGCAGCACGACTGGCGTCGCGCGCTCTTGTGGTTTGCGCCGGCGACCTTGCCTGGCCTCAGCAGCAGTCTGATCTTGTCGTACATCTCCAGCGGTTCCGTGGTTCCGGTCTACATGCGCTCGGAGCTGTACAAATACGCGGGCTCTTATTGGAATCATCGCGGCGGAATCGACAGCCTGCGTGAGCCGAAGCACATCTACGCGTTTCACGCCTTGCTTGGCCACCATGGCTTGTTCAGCATGACGCCGCTGTTCTGTTTCAGTCTGGTCGGCTTCTACTACGCGCTGCGTCGACGTGCTGCTTGGTGGTGGGAGTCGCTGGCGGTGGCGTCGGTGGTGGTCGTTACCGTGGTTTTTTACATCGTCCGCACGCGTAACTACGGTGGCTGGAGTGTGGGCATGCGTTGGTTCGTACCGCTCATGCCGCTGTTGATGTTCTACTTCGGGGTGTGGCTCGAGCGAGTGAAGCTGGAGCCATTGACTGTGGCCGGGTCATCCGCGTTCGCTTGGCTTGGCAAGCTATGGTGGCGCGCGCGTTGGGTAGTGGTCGTGTTGGCGTTTGGCGTGGGGGCTTTCCACGTGCAAGACGGCATGACCAGCCCGTTTCAGTTTTCACGTTGGCACAATTGGCTCGACGGCAAACCCAACCGCAACCGGCAGGCGGCGAAACTCAACCTGGGTAAAGCCGACCGAGAAGCGCTGCGACAGTCCCAACGAAAAGCGCCGAAGGCGCGCAAAAAGCCTCCAAAGAAGAGGCCAAAGCGCGACTAGAGCACATCGGACGGGTTCGTTTTGGCGGGGCTGGAGTCATCCGAGGTCAGCTCGGCTGGGTTCAGCTCGGTTGGCGTCAGTTTGGCTTTGGGTTTGGCGAAGTGCTCTTGGATTTCGTACAGCGCGCCTAGCAATCCAATGCCCGTTTGGATGGCAAACAATACCAATGAGAAACCGAGTGCTTGGGATTTGGGCACGCCGTACAGCGCCATGAACCCCACGAAGCTGAGCTCTCGCACGCCCAAGCCACCAACGGTGACCGGGATCAGCGTCAGCAAGAACACCGCCGAACGCATCCAGGCAAGGCTGAGCAGATCAATCGGCACGTCCATACCTAACGCGACCACGTACGCGCCAGCCACGAACAGCGCATAACTCAACATCGACATGCCAATGATGCGCAGCACAGCCTGCCTCGAGAGGTCCTGATAGGCGGCTACAGCGGCGAGCAGTTTGGTGACGCCGCTGCTGAGGCTTTTGGGCACGTACTTGCGCTCTTTGCCGAACAGGCGCTGCATCCAATTGGAGCAGGCGCGCGAAAAGAACGGGAACATGGCGGCTGTGATGGCCAGCGTCAGCCCAGCCAAACCAACGGCCATTTGCCAGCCTCCAGCTTGCAAGCGGTCGAAATCGAGAGCCAAGCACACCACCGCGGCACCGGCGTACGACAGCACGAGCACCAACTTTTCGAACACCACCAGGGCCAGGGCGTCACCGCCGGAGCCGGATTTCTTGTAGCGGTGCCAGCGCATGGCCACCGCACCCCCGCGGGGAAGAAACAGGCTGTAGAAACGGATCACGAAATTGATCCGCACCAGATCGTAGAGGTTCAGCTTCAGCTTGTCCGAATCGACCGCGTAGAGGCTGGTCACGGCCGGCAAAACCACCCCACCCAGGGTGTTGATCGCGAAAGCGGCTAGCAGCAGCGGCCAGCTGATCCCGCTCATGGCCTCCGGCAGCTGCTTTAGATCAGGCCCGATAACATACAGCAAGACGGCGAAAATGCCTAGTGTTATCAGCAGTTTACCCACGTATCCTAGGGATAATTTGCGGGGCTTTTCGGTCATCGACGCTCTTGTACGGCATTTTCGGTTCGCACGCACGCTCCCCCGCACACCGCTGGCGTTCGCTTTGCTATGAAGGCCACCCCATGGCCAAGCTCTGCATCGTCGGTCCGTGCCACCCCTATCGGGGCGGCATCGCTCATCACACGACGCTGTTGGCGCGCGCGCTGTCCGAGACTCACGACGTGCACGTCGTCAATTTCTCGCGCATGTATCCGGACGTCTTGTTTCCGGGCAAGACCCAATACGACGAGAGTGAGCGCCCTTTGGGGCTGGATGCCGAGCGCCTGCTCGACTCGATTTCGCCGCTCAGCTGGCGGCAGAGCGCGCGCTACATTCGTGAGCTTCAGCCGGAGCGCGTGCTATTTCAATGGTGGCACCCCTTCTTCGCGCCGAGCTACCGCAGTGTGTCGACGCTGCTGCACCGTACGCACCCGGAGATCCGCCAGGTGTACATCTGTCACAACGTGGTGCCTCACGAGGGCAGCGTGGTGAACAAGACGCTGACGCGCATTGGGCTTGGCGCGGCGGATGCTTTCTTGCTCCACTCACAGGCAGAGCGGCCAGAGCTGGAGCCGCTGGCGGCGGGCAGACCGATCGCCGTGCACCCGCACCCGGTGTACGACCAGTTCAAAGACGACGACTTGAACCCCGAGCGAGCGCGTGAGCAGCTGGGCGTCAGCGGGGATGTGCTGCTGTTTTTCGGATATGTGCGCGCCTACAAGGGCTTGATGACCGCACTCGAGGCGCTGCCGGCGGTGCTGAAGCAGCGCCCCGTGACGTTGCTGGTCGCTGGCGAATTCTACGACGAAAAGCAGGACTACACGGACAAAGTGCAGGCGCTTGGCTTGCAAGATCACGTGCGCTTCTTCGACGAATACATCCCCAACGAGAAAGTCGCCCAGTTCTTCGCTGCGGCAGATCTCGTCGTGCAGCCCTACGTCACGGCGACGCAGAGCGGGATCTCCCAACTGGCGTTCGGTTTCGGCAAACCCATCGTCGCGACCAATGTTGGCGGCATTCCAGAAGCCATCGCCGACGGCAAAACTGGGCTACTGGTACCGCCTGAGCAACCCCAGCAATTGGCCGCCGCCATTTTGCGTTTCTTTGATGAACAGCTAGCGCAGCCGATGCACGACAACATCATCGCTGAGCGTGAGCGCTTCAGCTGGCCGAGCTTGGCCAATCAACTTTTGCAAATCTGACCAAACCCGGACAAGACACCCAGCATGCCCCGTTTTGTACTCACAGGTACCTTCTCTTCGAACAACAAAGGCGACGCCGCGATGGAGCTGTGCGCCACGCAACAGCTGCTCAAGGAGTTTCCCGACGCCGAGGTGGTGATCAGCACTCCGTTTCCGGAGCTGGATGACAACGCCTACCCGGGCGCCAAGATTGTGCCGTCTCAGCGCCGACGTTTGATCGTCGGCACGGCCCAAGTGGTGGCGGCGCTGGTGTGGCGCAAGCTGCACGACCGCCTGGGGATTGATCTGGGACTGCTCAAGTACCACGCCGAGACCCAGTGCATGCAAGAGGCGGATCTGGTGATCGATCTGAGCGGGGACATGTTGACCGAAGACTACGGTCCCCACGTCGCGTATTCGCACTTCTTGCCGATACTCTTGGCCCAAGCGCTCGGTAAGAAGGTGTTCGTCTGCGCCCAGTCGATCGGGCCATTCAAGTTGACCTCGCCGTTGGCGCGCTTTGCGCTCAACCGTGCCGCTTGCGTCACCGCGCGCGACGAAATCACCGTCAAGAACCTGAGCCAGCTTGGAGTGCGTGATGAATTGGTGGAATTCACCGCGGACCTGGCGTTCCTGCTCGCTCCAGTCGACGCAGCCCGGGTCGACGAGATCTTCGAGGCCGAGGGCGTGCCGACTGACAAGCCGCTGTTGGGCGTTTCAGTCAGTCAGTTGGTGGAGGGCAAGTTCAGCAAGCACAATCCGCTGGCTGCAACCCAAGACTTCGCCAAAACCATGGCGGCGGCGTTGGACACCTTCCTGGATGAGCAGCCCCACCACATCATGCTTGTCAGTCACGTGATTGGCCCACGGCGCGAGCACGATGACCGCATCATGTGTCGGCGCGTGCGTTCATTGATGCGCCACGCGGACCGAGTGACGGTGCTGGCCGGTGACTACCGTCCGGATGAGCTCAAGGGCGCCATCAAGCGCTGCCAGCAGTTCATCGGCGCACGCATGCACGCCAATATCGCCGCCTTGTCCAGTGAGGTGCCGATCACGGCCATTGCCTACAGCCACAAGACCCCCGGCATCATGCGTCTGTTCGGCATGGAGGATCAGGTGGTGGACATCAAGACGATGACCCAAGACGACATCGTGGAGCAGCTGCGGTCGACCGCCAAGAACGCCGACAGCCTGCGCGCCCAACTGGGCGAGCGCATGCTGGAAGTGCGGGAGCGCTCCGCGGCCAACGTGCGACGCTTGGCCAAGCTCGTGGGTGGTATTGCGAGCTAACCCTCACTGCGGTTGTAGGGCTCCGAGGGTGGCCAGCAGCGACGGCCCGAGCATCATCGAAGCGGCGTTGTTGGTGTGGCGCCCGATCAGTTTGCCGTAGCCAGCTTCCACTGGTTTCTCGCGCATCAAGTTGGCTAGGTAGTCCGGATCGGCCTCGAAGGGGGCGCGTTCCATCAGGCGCATCATCGTGCCGTGGCACTCGCGCGCATACCACTCGGCGACTGGCGCATCGACCGCTCCGACTTTCTTCTGGTGGATGACCTCATGGGGCAGCAGCTTCTCTTGTTCGGCCATCTTGGTCAGGATGTATTTGCCGATCACGCCTGCGTCTTTGCCGCCCTCTTCGGCGCGGATCAAGGTTTCGGGCAAACGTGCCGTGAAGTGCTTGATGCCAATGTGCATGAACGGAGAGTTGATCAGCAATCCGGTCTTGTCCGTGCTGCCAGTGAGTTTGGTCTTGGTCGGAGAGATCAGGTTCTTGCCTGCGTAGGCCAATCGCACCGGGTGCTCACCGGCGTGGGGGGCTGCGAGTTTGGCGACCGCCTCAGCCACGGTCATGTCCTGAGACGGAGTCGAGCCGTTGCGCAAGCGCGGCAGAGTGGACTCATCAAAGATGCGCAAACTCAGCATTTGGCGCTCGGCTTCACTCAGGCTGCGGCCGCGCAACAGGCCTAGGGCCACGTGGTAGGGGCGCCCCACGAGTTGCTCCAAACCCAGCATGCCCACACCTGCGATCGCCGCTTTGGCTAAGGGTTGAGGAATGGCATCAATCGCCTGCACGACCTTCAGTCGCTTGTACGTGAGCGGGTAGCCGAAGAACACCGAATCACAGCCGTCACCGGAGTAGCAGTGCTCAAAGCCGTCATCACGGATGACTTGGCAGAGTTTTTCCGTTTGGATCACGTAGTTGGGCCAGCACGTGGGCTCGTTGAAGATCAGCCCGTAGGTTTCCAATCCTTCGCGAATGGTGTCGCCGTCGATAGGGATCCAATGGTGCTTGATGTCCAGGAAGCGCTCGACCGTGTCCGTATGAGGTTGGTCGTAGCGTGGATCGTCGTAGAAGAACGAGTAGGTCTCGACGTGTTTGCCCATGCGCTTGAGCGCCGAGGCCACCAAGGCAGAATCAAAGCCGCCCAGCAGCACGGCCGTTCGCTCATCAGAGGTGACTTCTTCCTCCATGGCGCGCATGAACGCCTCATACAGAGCTTTGGCGATTTCTTCTTCGCTGGCTTTGCTGAAGTCGAGGGCTTGATTTTGCTCGGCCCAAGGGTCACCAGTCTTGACCGGATGGGTGAGCAGAGCGCCATCATTCCACTCGTAGATCTTGCCCGGCGTGGTGCGGTGCACCCCGGCGTAGGCGGTACGATCAAACGGATGAAAGCCGTGCACCAGGAAGAAGTCTTCCATGGCTCGATCGGGATGGCACTCGCGCCCCAGTGCATGGCCGAGCGTGAGCAAGTTGGTCGAGAAGCTCAGCTCCGTTGTGGAATGGAAGAAGATCTTGCGCACGCCGTAGGGATCGGTCGCCAGCAAGATGCGGCCCGCGTCTTCATCCACCAGCACCACGCTGAAGTGACCGTAGACGTTGTCCAAGAAGCCCAACTGCTCGCGTTCGAAGCGCTCCAGCAGGTAAGCCGCGACGCCATCAGGATCGTCAACGGGTTGGCCGCCGCTCCAGCCGGGCAGCGGGAGGTGGACGAAGCCCAACAGTGCCAGGAAGCGGCCGCCCCGGTGGGCGGTGCCCATCGCTTTGCCCGGTGACTTGCGCACACCCAGCGTGGTGTGCGGGCGTTCGAATTGGAATTGCGTCGTGCCTTGTCCGTAACGGTCCGTCACGTGACGCTGAGCTCGTTCGTGCCGAGAGTTGCCGGAGCCGGAGAGGGCTGTGTTACCGAAGATGCAGTTCATTCCGCTTCGCTTTTCTCTGGTTGCTGCTTGTGTTGGTCCGATTGCGGAGTGCCGCCGTCTGGCGGCCCCGAATCCGCTGACTCTTGGGCTCGAGTGGGCGCCTTCTTATTGGGGCGCCGGCGAGCCTTCTTGGGTTTTTTCTTTGGCCCGCCATGCTCGGCATCATAACGTTCTTGCGACCAAACGTCAGTCTTGTCGTGAACTAGCAAGCGCCTGCCCCGAGGATAGGTGACGCTCAGACGAATGCTCTTCTTCCCAGAGGTGGAAAAGCGCAGCGGTTTGGCGACGTACTCTGGTTGGTCTCCGGGCGTGCAGCGTAGCCGCTGTTTCCTCTTGTCCGCTGAAATGGTTGCCAGAGGGATCTGTTCGTAGCCCCGGCAATCCCACTTCAGGTAGAAGACGGCCACATATTGTCCTTTGGGCAGGGGCAACGTTCTACCCGTGGTGATGTCGGTGCTGCCTTGATGCTCACTCAGCCAAGGCGACAATGCCCGGGCGTAGCCGCCAGAGGCGTCCGCGTCGCTGGTTTCGGTGGTCCAGTTCTCGGTGCCCATCAGCTCGGCCTCGAACGTGAGCGGACCCTGGCTCAGCAGTTGCTTGAGCTGAGCGTCGCTGAAGGGGGCTTTCGACAGGTTGCCGTAGAAGAGCGTCGCGCCGGGTACGCGCTCCACGCTGTCGAGCACGAGTTGGTTGGGCAAGCTGTAATCCTCGGCGCGGCCGTCGTACTTATCCTTGTTCTTGGATGCCCAGGGGGGACTGGCCTGCTTGCGCGCATGCGGTCCGAACATCGTGACCAGATCGATGAAGCGTTGGTCCCCCCGCATGACGGCTGTGCTGACGGAGGCTTTGTTGACGCCGGCGCGTGAAACGGCAGCCATCAGCGCTCCAGGAGTGGCTGGTTCGTCTTGGTAGGTGGGGTAGCGCAAGCGCGTGAGCAACATCGCAGCGCCAACGAGCCCAGCGAAGCCGACCACCAATTGAGGCCAGCGCGTCTGGGGGATCCAGCCCCGGCGCCAAACCCACCAACCCATCGACGCCGCCAACAACAAGAGCAGCAGCAGGTTGATGCGCGATGCGACATTGATGAAGCTGTCGGCGAAGGACATCGCAATCACCGCCGCGCCCACGGCGCCCAACCCTGCGTCCGCTAGCGTTACACTTGGAGTCGTGGCTTCGGAGCGTGGCGACTCTGAGTGAGCCAGTGCCGGAGTCTGGAGCAGCAGACAAAACGCGCGGTGCGCCAGCCAAGCGCAACCGAACAAAGTGGGCGGAACCAACGTCCAGGCGTACCAAGGCAAGATGCTGCGGGTTGCATTCTCCAGCACGACCACGGCGGACAATAGATAGAGCAGCACCAGCAAGCTGCCGTGCGGGGGGGCGGTCTTTTCGCGTTGCCGCCGGAAGTACCACCAGCACAGCAGGGTGCCGGCAATTCCGAGCGCCCACGGGAAGGGCAGACTCGAGCGGTCGAGCGTATCCGGGATGCGGTTGAGGTGGTTGAAGTGTACGGTCCCGCGCAGCCCACCGAAGCGACTGACCACCGAGAACCCGAACATCACCTCCAGCAGGCGTTGGCCCACCTTGTTGTACGCCAGCGCCAGCCAGCTGCCGCTCAGGAGCAGGGCGGGGGCGAAGCAACAGCTGAGCCTCAGCAGGCTGTCTTTCCAGCTTGTGCGGCTCAGCCGGAACAACTCGTACAAGCAGATCGGGAGTGCCGCGAAACCCACCGCCAACTGTTTCGTCAGGAACGCGCCCGCCAGCGCCAGTCCGGATGCCGTCGCCCAGGACAGACTAATCCAGCGCTTGCTGCATACCGTTTGAGCGTAAGTCGCCAGCGAAATCAGCAGAAAGAAGACCAGCATCGGTTCGATGCGAGCGCGCCGCCCCCACAGCATGGCTCCGCTACACAGGACGATAGTTAGCCCCCAGGTGAAGCCGAACCAGGTGGCGGACTTGCTTGCTCCGAGCATCTGTCTGCCCCAGAAAAACGCGATCACGCCTGACAACAGGGTGGCCAGAGCGAATGGCAAGCGCATGCTGAACAAGTTGACGCCGAACAACTGATAGCTGCCCGCAATCGCCCAAATCGTCAGGGGGGGTTTGCTGAAGACCTTGCCGGCGTAGTGCCCCTTCTCATTGAGCGGCACCACGTAGGAGCCAAACTCGATCGCGTTGCGTGCCATGCCGCCATAAGCAGCCTCATCCCAGCGGTCGAAGGAGGCGCCGTCCAGGTTGACCAATAGGGTCACGCTGCCGGCTAGCAGCAACAAGCCGAGAGCTAACCAGGTGTGCAGCCGCGCGCTCATCAATCGGTCGCTTTGGGTTTCGCGGGTGCGGCAGTTGGCTGAGTTTTGGCACTGGGTCGAGGCTTAGCGCTCGACGAGGGTGCGGCAGTTGGCGGGATCGATTTCGCTGCGCTGGCTTCGGGCTTTGGCTCCGGTTTGGTTTTGGCCCGTGACTTGGCTCGCGATTTGGCTCGCGCCTTGGCTTTGGCGCGGGCCTTGGCTTTGCGGCGTTCCGCCACGCGTTTGATCCTGGCTTGCCCCTTCGGGTTGGGCACATAGTCCGGATGCTTGGGACCGAGGTAAACGCTGGCGTAAGGGCGCCCGTAGAGCACCAGCTCAAACACGGGCTTTTCGTGCAACACCCAATCACGCAGATGCTTGTAGGCGGTCTTTCTCTGAATTGCGCTGTAGTTGACGACGACGAATTCCGCCGTTTCGATGCGCCGCTGCAAGCGGAAGTCGAGCCACGGGGTCATGGCTGACGAATGCATCGTGAAGAAGACTCGCGGGCGTTTCTTCTTGCTGTGCTCCTTTATCCAAAGCCCGGCCTCCCGCATGCCTTCGCCGAAGCCCAAGGTCATGACATTTTCACATTCCAGACCAGGGTACCGGGCGCACCAGGTATCGACGTAGGGGTGGGCCTCAGCGACGCGAGCGCTGCGCGTCGCCAGCAGGATCCCCAACACGCCGGCCAAAGCCCAGGTGGGACGCATGCGTTGAGTCAAGCGCCGCAGTCCAAGCATCAGGGCGTTAGTGACCGCCACCAGACCGAACGAACCCAGCAAACAAATCAGCGGCAGGACCGGCATCAGGTAGCGACCGATCTTCTTCTCACTGACTGCCAGCACCAGCGCTAAAGGCACGTAGCACAAGAACATGCCCGCCAGATTTCGCGTCTGCCCGCGGTCCCAACGCACCAGCGCGTAGATCCCCGGAATCGTCAGCAACATGGCTTCCGGGGAAGTCTTCATCAAGAGCACTCCTAGATAGTGCTTGGCGCCGGGATCCTTTGGGTAGATCGTTCCCCAGGAATAGATCGGGTGTCCCTTGGAAACCCACTTGTTGGTTTTCGACACCATCTCCGAGATGACGTAGGTCGGTTTGAACAACAGGGGCGGCCAAACCAACAACGCGACCACCACGGCGGAAAGTCCGGTAACCAGCAGCAGGCTGGAAATCCGATGGCTGCGTTGATACCAGCCCGCGTGGGCAAACAAGATGCAAACGCCCGACGCGATCATGACGTTCGACATGCGCGTGGTGATGGCTAAAGCGAACATCGAGCCGCTCAAGATCGCCCACCGGAAGCGTTGAGTTTGCGCGGCCAACACCGCGGCCAGGATCGCAAACCACGAGAACATGGTGGCGGTCATGTCGAGGTGAAAGTAACGGGCGTGCGCGACCAGCCGTGGCTCGGTCGAGAGCAGCAACGCGCACGTCAGAGCGACCCAAGCGCCGGACTTGCCGAAAATCCGCAGCAGCAGGAGCAGCGTCACCGGGCCGATCAGGCTGTTGACCAACGCGATCGGCAGTTTGGCGGCGACGAGCGCGCTGACGGTGGCTTCCCCAGTCAGCTCACCGGCGAGCTTCAGCCCCAGCCCGCTGAGCCACATCACCGGGACTCCGGGGTGAGGACTGACGAACGCCGCCTTCCAATTGCCCTCACCAACAGCGTTCAAGAATCGGTGCGTGCGGTCGAACCAATGGGCGGCCGCGTCGACGTTGACGTATTGGTCCAAGCCGAAGACTCGGAGCCCGGCAGAGATGATAAAAAGCACCACTACCAAAGTGGGCAGCACCCACTTGTGTTCGAGCAGCGCTTCCCCGCTCGGTACCGACAATGCCCTCATACGATGGGCGTCCTATAACACAGCTCCGGGGCGCAAGACTCTGCTGCTAAGCAACGGTTTTTATTGGAATATCCCATGGCGTTCCGAGCGCACGGTAAGATCTTGCCGTCGTCCGCCCCATGCCCATCCTCGTGGGCGCATTCGGAGGGTCAGCCCCGAACTGACGGCCGGCAGCACGACCGCTCGCCGAGACGATGCTCGCTCCTGGGCCGCGAGACAAAACGCCACTTTCGCGGTTCAACTGGGTGAGCCGTCGAGGTAGGCATGCCCCGATGCCCCTCCGACGATTAGCGAAGAAAGCAGAACACCTTTTGCGCTACCGCGGGCACGGCCCCGTGGCGTTCATCGCGCGTGAGAGCAAGGCACGCATGATCTGCGCGATTGTCGAAGACTTCCTCCATCGCCCGGTCGAAGGCATGCGGATCCTGGACATCGGCTCGGGCAACGGCGACATCAGCCGCTTCTTTGCGGCCCGTGGCAATCAGGTCAGTGGCGTTGATGTCGACGACAAGCGCAAACAAAAGGACGACTCCTTCGAATTCGCGTTGGTGGACAGCGAGAAGCTGCCCTTCGAAGATGCCACGTTCGACTTGGTGCTTTCGCATCACGTGATTGAGCATGTTTCCGATCAGCGCTTGCATCTGTCGGAGATCAAGCGCGTGCTCAAACCTGGTGGGGCGTGTTATCTAGCGACGCCCAACCGCACTTCACCCATCATGCGCGGACATGTCGGCAATCAAATGGTACTGCGTCATCACCAAATGCAGCCGCTGTTCGAAGAATGTGGGTTTCAGGTGTGGGAATACAGCTATGACGTGATGACTCGTCCGGACGAGTTCCACGGCGAGAAGCGCTACGGGCGCTTCATCCCGCCAGTCTTGGCGGAGCGACTACGTCCGCTGTATCCCAGCCACATGTTCATGCTCAAGCCGAGCTAACGCGCAGGCGTGGCTGGCGTGCACGGAACTCAACGCGCCACTCACAACCGGTCTTCGAACGCTCGCTTGTGTTTCTCCTGCTCGTCCAGCTTTCGCAGACGCTGCTCTTGGAGTTGCTTCCATTGTTGCTTGGTCATCCTGGGATGAGGTTTCGACTGGCTTGCGTCTGAGCTGGCGGGCAATTCGGTGTCGGGTCGTGTGCCCGACGCCGAGTTGGCTGTGGAAGGGGCCGAGGCCGAAGGTCCTGTTGCGGGCGGCTCGGCTCCCTGATTGGGCAGGTGGGTCAGTGATGGCGCGGGTGCCGCTGGAGCGCGCTGGCTTTCCGGCACGAGTTGGCGGACGGCAGGCAGCCCCGGGTTGGCGGGCGCACCCGCGTGCACGCCGTCGTAGCTGGGGGCGCGGTCGATGCGCCCGATGGTGTACGCGCCCAGCCCCAATATCACCGCGGCAAAACTCACGGCCGTTGGACTCCAGTGACGCCGCGGCCTGGCAGGTGCGTCCGGCTCGAACTGGATGTCGATTCCGGTGGAGGCCCTGCCTGTGACGACTTCCTCAATCGCCGTGATGCCGAAGGACATGCGGCGGGCGGTGGGCTCCTCTGAAGGCGGCGGCAGGTCGACCGCCGCAAATTCCATGGGCGTCACGCTTTGCGCGCCGTAGGCTCCGGTCAAGATGCGCGTGCAGCGCTCGGCGTAGGGGTGACCCCAGCCCGGGACAACCTCGGCAATTGCGCGCGCCAACATGTCCACGCTGGGGAAGCGTTGGCTGCGCTCTTTCTGCAGACAGCGGGCGATCACGTCGCTCAGGGCCTGAGGCGCATCCGGAAGGACCTCGGTCAATTGGGGCGCAGCTTGTTCCAACACCAGGCTGCACAATTGCGGCATGCTGTTGGCGATGAACGGCGGCTGTCCCGTGAGTAGCTCAAACAAGGTGACGCCCATGGACCAAACATCGCTTCGCGGATCGACATCGCGCGCGCTGCGCATTTGCTCCGGCGACATGTAGAAGGGCGAGCCCATCGAGACCTGCGTCTGCGTCAGCTTGGAGTCGTGATCGACGGTGTTCTTCGAGATCCCAAAGTCCACCACTTTGATCACCGGACTGCCGTCAGTGCCGGTGGTCAAGAACAGGTTCTCGGGCTTGACGTCGCGGTGCACGATACCGGCGGTGTGGGCCGCAGCCAGCGCCTCACACGTCTGCAGGGCGTACAGGCATGCGGCTTCGACATCGAGCGGCCCATCTTGATCGATGATTTGAGCGAGGTCCCGACCTTCCAGATACTCCATCACCATGTACGGCGTGCCGGTCTCTGCCGATGAACCGACGTCCGTGACGCGGCAGACGTAGGGACTCTTGATGCGCACGGCGGCTTGGGCTTCCGTCAGAAAGCGAGCGGCGGTGCGAGGGTTTTGGGCCACGCTGGGACGCAGAAATTTGAGGGCGACCTGAGCCTTCAGCGCTGTGTGGGTCGCCAGTGCCACCACACCCATACCGCCGACACCCAACACGCGCTGCACCCGATAGCGATGGTCGATGATATCGCCAGCTTGCAGTTGGACATCACTGGTTGTGCCGTAGTTGGGCATCGCGTCTCCCTTGGGGCTCTTCTGAAGTGCCTCTTCAAAAGTGGGAGGGCGCGATTGGTTGAGCAAAGGCAACGTCGCGAGGGAATGCAGATCTCTCCCGTTTTGCTCCGATCGCAACACGCCGGCCCGGTTAGGGCCTCGGGAGCGGACGTTGTGATTTCAAATTTTGCTCGACACAAACAAGCACATGTCGGATTAGTTTGGCCAACTTACCCGGCCCGTCAGAGCCCGCGCGCAGCACGACGCTCGAACGACCAGCCCGTCGCTAGCGCTCCCGCGTGCGACCTCGGGGAAGCTCAGCCCTCGGACGTCTCAAGGCGTTCCGGAGCGATGGAGCCCACCCGCTGGCGAAGCCAGTCCCGCCACTGGTCGGGGCTCATTGCTGGGTGATCGGTCTCCATCGTGCGCCATTGGATGCGCCAGGTCCCGTCACCGACTTCCGTTACAGAGACTTTCGGATACGCGCCGGGGCCAAACTGTTCGATGAGTTCATCAACGACTGCTTCGGCCTGCTCCGCACTCAGCTTGCCTTGCTGCTCCATGCTTGAGCATCGTAGCAAAACGTCCGCGGGCCAGCGAGGGGAGCCCTCTTCTTATGCGCCGGAGACTGGCCGCGCGTTTCACGCAACCATTTCGCCACGCGCCCGGAATGCTGCTCCACAAGAGTTTTTCTGAATCGCGACAGCTAGGCTGCGGAAACCGCCAGCATCCGGAGAAAGGCTGGCCTAGGGGCCGATGTCGGTTCAGATCTGGACGTCGACGATCCAGCCGCGAGCGCCCCAGTCCTGAAACCAGGGACCTACCTTCGACTGAACCTCGTGGGCCGCGTCCGGCAACTGCGCGACGGTTTGTTCGGCTGCAGGCACCAACGGCACGCCAGCGGTGAGTTTGCCGAGCAGACAGAAGGCCGCTTCACTCACCGGTTTGCTGTACAGCTGGCGTTGCTGATCGCGATACAAGACCAGGTTTTGGGGATGCTCCTCGGGGATTTCGATCGCGGGTGCGTCGGCATCATCCTCGGCTGCTCGGAGCTCTCGCCGTAGCTTTGCTACGGGATAACGTACTTGCAGCAAGCGAAAGGCTGGGTTGAATACCATGCGGGCGCTCTGCCAAGCATCTTCCGGCAAGCTCATCAGCTTGGCTTGGTCGAGGGGAGGCACCTCTTGCGCGTCGAACAACTCGGTGTAGAACCACTCCAAACGAGCCATGTCTTCGCACAGAGCTTGGTGGGGCGTCTCGGGGCGGTCGGCGATGTGCTGAGGTAAACGGTCACCCAAATCGCGCAGCGTCCAACTTTCCGGTGGGCAAGCGGCGAGGTAACTCTCCACCAGCCTTTCCCATTCCGCTTGACCCAAGATCCCGCTGACGCCAGGAAAGTCTTCAATCAGCGCGCTGGTGTGACGCAGCCAAAACTGGACTCGGTAGATCTCGAGCTGCTCCGCTGGACTGAGTCGGTCGTTGCCGGTCAGGTAGCGTTCACACCCCTCGACGGCATCCGCTTGTTTTGGCAGCATCCGCTCCCGCTGGAGCTGCTGCACGATCCAATGCTGCATCTGAGACAGATTTGAGGGGTCAGTCATCATTGTCCACCGGGGCAGCTGTCACTCAGCGGCGTTGACCGACTCCTCAGCGGCGAGTTCGCGTGGACCCCCTTGCTTCCAGCCGGACGCGCTTGCCGCAGGCTGCCTAGGCTCTGGGATCAGCACCTTGCCTTCGACGAAGCTGGTGACGGCCCCACCCGCAGGCGGCTCTAGTTTGGCTTGAAGTGCTTGTCGAACTTGAAGGGCTTGTTTGCGTGCGGTTTTCGCGCGCTCAGCCAAAGCCGAGAGCGTGCCAAACTCGGGGATTTGGTCATCCCACTCGATCAGCGTGGAGATGGGGCCCGCCAGTTCAATCGTGGCGCGGTAGAGATCCCAAACCGGATCGATGATATCGCCGTTGTGAGTGTCGATGATGTATTTGCCCAGGTTCGTGTGCCCGGCCAAATGGATCTGCACGATGCGCTCATGCGGCACCTTGCGGATGAATTCGTACGCGTCAAACCCGTGGTTGTAGGCGGAGACGTAGACGTTGTTGACGTCAAACATCAGGCCAATGCCGGCGCGTTCCACCACTTCGGAAACGAATTCCCACTCTGGCATCTCACTCTGGCGGTACGCCATGTAGCTGGAGGTGTTTTCCAGGGCGAAGGGGACTTCCAAGAAGTCTTGCACCATGCGCGCTCTCTCGGCAACGCGTCGAATGACTTCCTCAGTGTACGGCAGAGGCAGCAAATCATGCAGATTGCCGCCCGGCACCCCCGTCCAACAGAAGTGGTCACTGAGCCACGCTGGCCGCACTCGCTTGACCAGCGCCTTGAGACGCTTCAGGTATTCTCGGTCCGGTGCTTGGGGCGCTCCGATACTCAGTGAGACGCCGTGCTGGATCACTGGGTAGGACTCCAGCACTTGATCCAAGTGGTAGAGCGGCTTGCCGCCATCCACCATGAAGTTCTCGCTGATGACTTCGAAGAAGTCCATTGCCGGACGCTGGTCGAGCACGTGGCGATAGTGCGGCACCCGCAATCCGACGCCCACCCCCAGATCCGGCACGTCCAGAGGGCGCCCTGGTCCAGCTTCTGGGATTAACGTGTCTGGGGTTGACCCGTCTGCCGCTGACCCGCTCATGTCGCTCTGCTCACCGCCAGCACTCTACCACGGTCGAGCCGACCATAAACCAAGACGATCTCGGAACCCCGTGGGCGGTTTTCCGCTTGCTCGGTTCAGGGAGGAGAAAAGCAAGCGGGGGGAGATGGGACTCAATGGGGAGGACTCTCAGGGAACTGAGAACCGCCGAACGGGGAACCGAGATCATTAGGCAGTACGCGACGTCGGCGGATCTGGTTACACTGCCGACCATCATGTGGCCCGGTCCCAGTCCGAGTGAGTGCTTCGTCCAACGTCGAAAGAGGTTTTTGGGCCTTTGTCAGGCCCCGGTGGCCCTGGGCTCTGGGCTCGCAAGGGTGCGAAACTTCGAGGCGAATCGTTTCCCTTTCCGGGCGGAGAGCCACTTCCTGTATTTCGTTGGCCGGCATTTGGAAGGCTGCGTGCTGTCTTTCGAAGATGGTGAGGCGGTGTTGTTCGCACCTGAGCCAGCGGACGCGGATTCCATGTGGCACGGAACCCAAGCTTCACTTGCGCAGTTGGAACAAGAGCTACAGATCCGGACGCGTCCAATTGGGGAATACCGGGCTGCCGCAGAGGTGGCGACGATTGCGCCGGCGGACGCAGACAGCGCCCTGTGGCTCGAGGATGTGTTGGGCCGAGCGCTGGAGTCTCGGGACGATGAACTTTCCGATGAGGATGCCGAGCTGGTCGACGCCATCATCGATCTGCGCTTGTGTCACGATGAGTACGCCATCGCACAGCTGCGCGCCGCGATTGAGGTGACGGCCAAAGCCCACGTCCGAGCGCGTGAGGCGATTCGAGTCGGAGCGCGAGAAGCGCTCGTCCGCGCTGAGCTCGAAGCCGAATTCACGGCCGCCGGGCTGCGTCCCGCGTACACGACCATCTGCACAACAGAGGGTAACGTCTTACACCATGAGAGTTCGCTCAACTTGATGCAAGCAGGGGATCTGCTGTTGATCGATGCGGGGTGTGAGAGCCCCGAAGGCTGGGCCAGCGACGTGACTCGGACCTGGCCGGTCTCCGGAACAATGAGCGAGCTACAAGCGGCCATCTATCAAGTCGTGCTGCAGGCCCAGCAAGCCGCCATCGAGGTGTTGGAGCCCGGCGCGCGCTTTCGTGACGTGCATCGCTTGGCGGGCAAGAAGCTGCTGCAAGGCTTGATTGAGCTTGGGCTGCTGCGCGGCGATCTGGATGAACTACACCAACTCGGCGCTGAGGCTGCGTTCTTTCCTCACGGCTTAGGGCACCTGCTGGGATTGGACGTACACGATATGGAAGATCTGGGGGACTTGGCGGGCTACGCGCCAGGTCGAGAGCGCAGCACCAAGCCCAACGAGTGCTTCTTGCGGCTGGACCGCAACCTGATGCCAGGTATGGTGGTCACCATCGAGCCTGGATTCTACGTGATCCCGTCAGCGCTCGAGGCGTGTCATCCCAAGGTGCGTGAAGCCGTCAACCAGGATCTGATGAAGCAAGTCCATGAGGCGGTGCGCGGCATTCGCATCGAAGATGACGTGTTGATCACCGAGGATGGGTGTGAGGTGTTGACCCAATCCATCCCCAAAGATTGAGCCCACTTGCCCCATCGCGAACGTCAAGCTCGCGCGGTTTCGAACTTGGCTTCGATCTCGCCCAGAAGCTCCAGATGTTCTGGATCCACTGGCGCTATCAGTTCCACCACCTCGTTCGCCGTCGCGCCGGCCTGCATGGCTTCTCGAGCGGCTGCGGAACCCGTGAGCAGGTCAAAGGCAGGCTTTTCCGTCTCGAACTCATAGGCTTCGGTGCGGAATTGGAATTCTTCTGGCGCTTGGGCCCGAGCCAGCGTGATCAGCGTTAGATACGTGGTCACGGGGCGGAAGGCGCGAGGGTCGGTCACGTGCAGCATGACGCCGTGGCAGAGCTGACCGGCGTGCTTTTCAAATGTCGGTTTGAAGGAAGCCGGGCGCACCATGACCCCCGGCAGGTGGGCCTCTAGCAATTGTTCCGCCAGTTCTTCCCCGTTCAAGAAGGGCGCGCCGACGACCCGGAACGGGTACGAGGTTCCGCGGCCTTCGGACAAGTTGGTGCCTTCAACCAGGCAGCCCCCGGGGTACAGCAGTGCGGTTTCAAGCGTGGGCATGTTGGGTGAGGGCGGAACGAACGGTCGCCCCCAAGCGTCCGCCAGCTTGAGGCGTTCCCAACCCCAACAACCGACGACGGACAGGGCACCGTCAGGTCCCAGTTCCGTTCCATCTTTCGAAACGAAATGGGTCAAGATCTCACCCAGCGTCATGCCGTGGCGAATGGCTATTGGTTCCAAACCAACAAATGAGGTGTAACCTTCCGTCTGGAGCTTGCCTTCACATAGCGCGGCGTCCCCGCCGATGGGGTTGGGCCGATCCAGAACGAGGGTGTGAATGCCCTTGGCCGCAGCAGCGCGAGCTGCCAGCAGCGCCGTCCACACGTAGGTGTAGTAGCGGCTGCCCACATCGACCAAATCGATCACCAACGTGTCGATACCCTCGAGATGTTCAGCTTGTGGCGTGAGCGAGGCCTTGTCTTTGCCGTACAGGCTGATCACCCGTTGACCAGAGCGCTCCTCGGAATCGACGGCTTCTTCGGCTTGTGCGACGGCATCCACACCGTGTTCAGGGGCGAAGACCACGTTGGGGATCACTCCCAGGTCCTCGAGCACCCGCAGCGTGCCGCGCCCTCTGCGGTCGACTGACGCCGCGTGGGTCAGCACCGCGCAAGCGCCATCACGCAGCCGGCGACGGGTGGATGAGAGTTGTCCGGTACCGATTCTGTCGATTCCCCACATTGCGATTAGCCTTTCAAGTTCCGGTGGTTAGCGAAGTTTGTCCGGCGCGGCTAGAGGCTCGCGCAGAGCCGGCGGGCCGGTGGTGTGTTGAAACCCTCGAATGTGCACTCCGCATGGTGCGCAACAAGTTGCGAGTTGCCGGGCCATCGAATAGCATTTTTTTCATAGTGAAGCGCGTTCTGGTTGTCGACGACGAAGAGAATATCCGGCTGGTGCTGCGCACGCTGCTCAAGCGGCACGGTTATCAGGTGGAATCTGCGCAGAGCGGCGAAGAAGCGCTGACCCTGCTGGAGAGCTTCGGTCCCGACGTGGTGCTCACCGATGTGCGCATGCCCAAGATGGGCGGGCTGGATCTGCTGGCGATGCTCAAAGCCAAGGGAGATCAAGCCACGGTGATCGTCATGAGCGCCTATGGCAACGTCGACCAAGCGATCGACGCGATGAAGGCCGGCGCCTACGACTACATCCAAAAGCCGTTCAAACCGGATGAGGTCGTGCTGGCTCTGCGCAAAGCAGAAGAACGCGAGCTGCTGCGGCGCGAGAATCTCGCCTTGCGCCAAGAGATCCGTAAGGAGAACAAGTTCGAGGACATTCTCGCGAAGAGTGCTTCGATGCAAAGCATCTTCCGCACGATTCAAAAGATCGCTGACTTCAAGACGACGGTATTGATCACGGGCGAAAGCGGAGTGGGCAAGGAGCTGGTCGCGCGGGCTATCCACTCGCGCGGAGGACGCGCCAACCAACGCTTCGTTGCCGTCAACTGCGGCGCGATTCCAGAGAACCTGCTCGAGAGCGAGCTATTCGGTCACAAGCGCGGAGCTTTCACGGACGCCATCGCCGATCGCTCGGGCCTGTTTGAAGAAGCCAACGGGGGCACGCTCTTCTTGGACGAAATTGGGGAGCTACCCCTAGGTCTGCAGGTGAAGCTGCTGCGCGTCTTGCAGGAAGAGATGATCCGGCGCTTGGGCGAAGCCAAAGACGTCTCGGTCGACGTGCGCATCATCGCGGCGACTCACCGGGACCTTTTGGCAGAAACGAATTCTGGGCGCTTTCGAGAAGACTTGTTCTATCGCCTGAATGTGCTGCCCATCCACGTACCCCCGCTGCGAGATCGACGCGAGGACGTGGCGCTGTTGATCGAACATTTCATTTCACGCAACAACTCTCGTTTGGGTACGCAAATTCGCGGGCTCGACACTGAGGCCCGGCGCCTGCTCCACGAGTACTCCTGGCCAGGTAACGTGCGGGAGCTGGAGAACACGATCGAGCGAGCCATGGTGCTATCGGAGGGCGACCAAATCGTCGCCGCGGATCTCCCGGAGCGTGTGCGTGAAGCCCAGGATCCAGTGCAGATGCAGCTCGCCAGTGGCGAACTGAGCGTCAAGAAGACGATGCGGGTTATCGAAGAAATCCTGATCCGGCGCGCCCTTCAGAAGACCAAGGGCAACCGTACCAAGGCTGCGGAACTGCTCGAAATCAGCCACCGCGCCTTGCTCTACAAGATCAAAGACTATCAAGTCGATGACCTCTGAGCCGACTCAGCTGGGCGGCTGCGGCGGGAAAAATCTGCGGGCTGTGAATGCGCGCTGCGGCATGGCCGCAGTTTGGGTCCTCGGCTGCCAAAGCTTGGCCGAATCCAGGGGTCAGACCCCGTAGCGCCCGCAAACGGGGTGTACTGTCGACTCTCGCTTGTCTAAACTGCCGCCATGCTGAACCTCAGAACTTCCGTGATTGTAGCTGCCAGTGTTTTTGGAGCGGGTCTGCTCGCCTGCGGGCCGAGCTTCGAGACGGACCGCGTGATGACGCCCGAAGAGCGCCTCCAAGAAGAGGAGCGCAAGGCTTACGAGGCGGAGCTGGCGGCTCAGAAGCGCGGCGATGACCCTGGGATGGAAGTCGAAGAGGACGAAACCGAGCAGTTCGACAAAAAAGGCGCCAAGATGGAGCTCCAGCGCGCCTCCTTGTCCGCAGAGACGTGCCCGGAGGTGGTCGAAGGCCAGCACCCCAAAGCCATGGCGGATCTGTCGATCACATTCGTCAGTGATGGCTCCGTCAAGGACGCCACCATTTCCCCTCCGTTCGAGGGGGATTTGGCTGAATGCATTCTGACCGCGTACAAGGCAGTGATCGTCAAGCCGTTCCGCGAGCCAGAAGCGACCGTCGCTTGGCAGCTGGATTTGACCGGAGCCAAAAAGAAGGACGAGAAAAAGGCGGAGAAGGCCAAGAAGTAAGGCCGTCTTGGCGCGCGCGGGCCATGGCGCCAGCGCGCGTTCGCATTAGATTAGCCGCATGGCTGTGCTTGGCATTCTGCTCGACATCTACACGCTCGTGGTGTTCGTGAGCGTAATAGGTAGTTGGGTGCGTTCGGACAACGAGATCTTCCGCTTCGCTGACAAGCTGACGGAGCCGGCGTTGGAGCCTATCCGCAAGGTGCTGCCGCCCGCTGGTGGGTTTGATCTTTCCCCGATGATTCTGCTGATCGCTCTTCAGATCCTGCGCGGCCTTCTCGGGCACTAGCCGAGGCGCGCCATGAGTAGCGATTGTCTCGAATGTGGTGCCTGCTGCTTCTCTGAATCGAGCGCCTACGTGCCGGTGTTTGCCACCGACTTGCAGAGGCTTGGGGAACAAGCCACTGAGCTCACCCACGTCGAGGACGGCAAGCGCTACATGAAGATGGTCGATGGTCATTGCGTCGCGTTGCAGCGGGTCAACGGTACGTTCGCATGCAGCATCTACACCCGGCGTCCCGAGGCGTGTCAGGCTTTGGCGCGGGGGTCATCTGCTTGTCTGGAGGAGCGACTTCTCAAGCTGCGGAGAGCAAAACGCTGGATGCCAGGCGAATGACGGCGACCGCTCGAGGGTCATGGCGTGCCCCAGCTCATTGGCTATTCATTCCGGTGCTGCTGCTACTCAGTTTGTTTGCCGGCTCGCTGCAAGCGCATCCATTGGGGTTCGGAACGGTAGAACTACAGCTGCAACCCGGTCACTTTCGCGGCGAGCTGGTACTGGACAGTCCCCCCGAATACTCAAAGCTCGAAGGCAATGCGCCGGATCCGAAGCGCGAGCAACAGCTGCAGCGTCTGATCGACAGCGGCTTGACGCTGGAGTTCGATGGTGTGAAGGCCGAGAAACAAGTGGAGGTGCTGGCGCTCGGTACCGGGCCCACGGCAATCGACATCGTGCGTTTCTCTGGCGCAATCCCGAAAGTGGCCCAGCAGGTTGTGATCCACGTCGCCTATGAGGTTGGCGATCTAGCGGTGGAGCTTTCAGGCTCGCTGATTGGCGAGAGCGTCAGCGGCTTGGTGTCGAAGCAGTCCGAGTCGCCGGCGATTTTTCTGGGACAGCCTGACAAGACCCAGGCGTGGGCAGCGTCAGATCCAAAGAACGCAGCCCAATCGACCAACGGCTCTGCGACCAACCCTTCCGCGCGCAACCCAGGTGCTGGCGGGGCGAGC
>JBNLEN010000106.1:0-22074 GCA_050304975.1 Polyangiaceae bacterium | reverse complement strand
CACGCCGGATTGAGTCTACTCACTCCCGGAATTCGTCGACGAAATGCGACCTTCAATTGGGGGTCGCATTTGTCGTTGGTGGGGCGGTACAAGACTAGCTGAAGCAGAAAGTGAGCAAAGGCGTATGAGACTTCGGATCCTTGGGGCGGCGTGTTTGACGGCTTGCGTTTGGTTTAGCGGGTGCGCTGGTAGCGGCGTTTCGAGCATAAAGCCGCTCGGAGACGGGCAGTTTCGGCTGCAGTGCAAGCTGCCGCTGCGAGATTGCCTGGAAAGAGTGGAATCTCACTGTCGTGATGAGGGTTACACCCTGCTCAATGCGAGTGAGGAGCAGAGGCGCGCGGGAGTCGAGCCCGTGATGTCCGAGCACGTCGAAAGCCGGGCGATCTTTCGTTGCGGTCCGAGCGAAGAGCCCGCGCAAGGGCCAAAGGTGGTGAAGGCGGCTGCGGCGCCTGAGCCCAGTGCTACCAGCTGCCTGCCGGGCGCCTCGCAAGCTTGCGTCGGTCCGGGCGGATGCGCGGGTGGGCAGAGCTGCTTACCAGATGGGTCCGGCTTGGGACCTTGCGATTGCGGCAGCGCCGAGCCTGTACCTTCCAGCACAGCCACGGCCACGGGGTCCGCGCCGGCACCCGCAACATCGGCTCCGGTCGCGCCGGCAGCGCCTGCTGCTCCGGCTCCGACATCAGCGGCCCCGGTCGCTCCGACCTCGCCACCGAGCGCGCCCGCCCCAGAGCCTAGCAAGCAACCGTAGGCTAATGGTGCCGACGGTCTAACGCTGAACCGCGGGAACACGAAAGCCCGCCGCTTCAATCGTCTGCGTCAGCTGCTCTTTGGTCGCGCTACCCCGGACTTTGGCGCTGCCGGGTGAAAGCTGCACGTCAGCGGATTCGACCCCGGGAGTCGACAGCAAGTTGCGGGTGAGCCGCGACGCACAGCCGTTGCAGGTCATGCCTTCGACAACTAGCTCGATTTCGCTTGCTGCCGGCGTACTGCGACGCTTCATCATTCGCGTTAGCAGCGCACGGATATCTTCGAAGGCAAACCAGATCAAAAACGCAGCCAGCGCGATGGCTGAGGCGTAGGCATACCAGGGGAACCCGTGCTCATGGGACAGCGACAGCACCTCGCGCGGGAGCACGAAATCGAAAGCGTACCCCAACAGCAAGCTGCCCCCGATCAGCGTTCCCAAGTACGCGGTCAGGGCCCTGCCCCCGAGGCTGCGGTACACGGCGCCAATGGTGGCGATGTTCGTAGCGGGGCCAGCCATCAGGAACACCAGTGCGGCGCCCGTCGGCATGCCGCTGGCTACCAGTGCGGCGGCGATTGGCACCGAAGCGGTGGCGCAGACATACATCGGCAACGAGATGAGCAACACACTCAGCAGGGCGACGAGCGTGCCCTGTGCGGTGACACTCTGCACCCAAGTCTCTGGTATGAAAGTGGTGATCACGGCAGACAGCAAGATCCCGAACACCAACCACAACCAGATGGTTTGCAGCAGCATGACCCCGTGCTCCCACATGCGCTGAAGCGTCGCGCCGCGTCGCTCGTGTGCCTCGGCGTTCGAGGTGGGGACGTCGACATCATGGTCGATCCGGTCGGTGAGGAGTCCTCCGACGACACCAGTCACGGCGGCAGCGCCGACCTTGAATACGGCAAAGGGCCACCCCAAGAAGCCCGCGGCGACCAGCATGGAATCAACGCCGGTTTGTGGGGTGCTGATCAGAAAGCCGACGCTGGCCCCTTTGCTGGCGCCATCCTTACGCAGCCCGAGCCCAGCCGGGATCACGCCACAGGAGCACAGCGGTAGCGGAACCCCGAACAGCACCGCCTTCACTACCCCGACGCGCCCGGTCAGATGTCGCTGGATCCAGGTTTTTGGCATCAGCCCATGGATCAGACTGGAGGCGAACGTTCCCAACAAGAGCCAGGGCGCGAGCTCCAACGTGACGGACCAAATTTCGTTGAACAAAGCGTGCATATCGACCGCGGGGGCAGGGGCAGAGCCGGACGCTGCCGGCTTGCGGCAATCTGCTGCCTACTTGCTCGCTCTGCAAGCATCTCGAGCCTGTTGGAACAACTCCCCAGTTGAAAGTCTCGCGCTATTGACACAGCGTTGCACTCATCTGGACCTCTTGCCGCGCCTCCAGAGGGGCGCTATTCCAGACGCATGCTGGCGGATAATGCGGTCGTCGTTGAGGCGTGGAATACGGTTTTGTTCGACAAGTTCTCGCGCTTCAAGCACCTGTTGGTTGATGGGCTGTCAGCCCACAGTGATGCATTTCTGGAGCATCACCAGTACCCCCAGGGCAGTCAGGTGCTGGACGTCGGCTGCGGCTTTGGTGACAGCGCGCTTCGAATCGCGCGTCAGGTTGGGAGTGCCGGAGCGGTCGTCGGCGTCGACTGCGCCGAAAACTTCGTACGCGCGGCGCAACAAGCCGCTCGCGAGGAGGCGGCTGAGAACGTCTCTTTCGTTGCCGCTGATGTGCAAGTGGATCCGCTCGGCGGACCTTACGACCACGTGTTTGCGCGCTTTGGCACCATGTTCTTCAACATGCCGGGCGCGGCGATGCGCAACATCAGTCGCAGCCTAAAGCCGGGCGGTTCGTTCGCGCAGATCGTGTGGCGCCAGCGTGAAGACAACCCGTGGCTGCACGAGGCGGAGCTTGCGGTCAAAGAGCTCGTACCGGTGGTCTCCCATGAGGAGACAGA
This sequence comes from Polyangiaceae bacterium, assembly GCA_050304975.1. Lineage (GTDB taxonomy): Bacteria > Myxococcota_A > Polyangia > Polyangiales > Polyangiaceae > SZUA-265. Next base: position 19,365 of record JBNLEN010000106.1, on the reverse strand, counting down.
TCAAGTGCATTGCGGCCCTGGGCCGTTTTCCATGGCCGGCCCGGACATGGTCAGTGCGATGCTCGTCGCGGCTGGGTTTGAACGCATCACTTTTGAGCGCTGTGACGCCGACATCTGTATTGGCAAAGATCTGGATGAGGCGGTCGACTTTGCGATGTCGCTCGGTCCCGCGGGCGAGATCATGCGCTTGGCCGGAGAGAAAGCGGACGAGCACCGGGCTGAGGTCGACGAGGCGCTTCGCAGAACGCTGGGAGCGTTCGAGCGGGGGGGAGAAATCTGGGGCCCCTCCAGCACCTGGATAATCACCTGCCGTAAGCGCGGATAGAATCGCGGGCAGCGCGCCGAGTAAGCGCTGCAACCACCGAGGGCGGAAGCCTTGCTTCTTCTGCGCACACGGCACTGCTAGTGCGTGTTGTCGTGGCGTGTCAGAGATGGCTGCAAAAGGAGTACAGTGGCGTACGTGCGCAGCGATGCCGTACATCGGTACCTGTCACAGGGAAACAGTCCGGCATGTGACAACGGAACGGCTCAGCTGTGACACTTCCGTGTGACAGTCTACGCAGCGAGCTGCCGAATATTCCCTGCTCGGCGGGTTTTTGCTGATCGCGCGCAAGTTATGAGGCCTGTCGGGTGTCTCCTGCCGGGTTGGAACAGCGATTGCACTAGTGCTCTCTCGATGAAAGCACGAGTGATTGTTCTAGGTGGAGATTCAAACCCAGCGGCTACCCGTTGCAGCCTGGTGGTTGCCAGTTCGCCGCATCGCCGCGCCGCGGATGCGGAGTTTGCCATTCGAGGAGATTCGGCGAACGTCGGGCGCGCAGTCGAGCCTGGGGCACTAGCTCTGGATGACCCGGATCTCGCTCGCACTCACTTCACCATTTCCCGACATGGGTCCGCTTGGCATCTGATTGATGCGGGCTCTCCGAACGGTACCTACGTGAACGCCATTCGGGTGCGCGAGCGCATCCTCAAGTCCGGGGACGTGATCCGCGCGGGCAATTCGGTGTTTGTCTTCAAGTCTTGTCCGGTTCGAGCAACGACCGACAGCGTGTTGCGCAAGCTGGCACGCGGCAAAGACGCCGTGCTGATCAGCGGTGACTCGGGAACTGGCAAGCGATTGATTGGCAAGAGCTTGCATCGCCACAGCGGTAGAGCCGGAGAGCTGGCAGTGGTTCAGTGTTCCAAGCTCGACTTTCAGTCCGATCTTTCTCAACTGCTCGGTGGAGAGCCCGCCCCCGGATCTCAGACTGCTCCAGCCACCGTCTATCTGGATGACGTCGTGGCGCTGTCCCCCAAGCACCAGCTACAGCTACTCACGGAACTGCGGAAGAGGCGCTCCAACCCCTCGCGCGTGCAACAGACCCCCAGAATCGTTGCGGGAACCTCCTGCGACTGGAGTCAAGAGGTCCGCCGCGGTCGCCTTCACCCAGACGTGTACGCTTTGTTGTCACGTGTGCACTTGCAAGCTGTGCCTCTGAAAGAGCGCCGTTGGGACATCACCTCGATGCTACGAAAAGAGGTCAAGCAAGGTTTGGAGATCACGGCCCAGGCCGCGGAAGCGATGCTGCTTTGGGATTGGCCGGAGAATCTGAGCGAGCTGGATCGCTTGTCCGACGCGCTGACAGCGGTCTCCGCCGAGCGATTGGACATGGAGTTCTTGCGTGAACACCACGCCAGGCTCTGCAAGCGACATGCTCAGGCTCAGACGCCGACTTGGCAGGCGGCGCAGCAAGCTTTCTCGGCCGCACGCCTCGCGTTGAACGAGCAAGGCGTCGCACTCGCCGGTTGACTCGGTAGCCGCGTCTTCGAGCGCTGCGGTGTCGACACCGACCGCGCAAGATAGTGTTCCCGGATCTACTCGTTCCTGCTGCGTGGTGGTGGCGAGTAGGCCCGTACCAAAACGGCTATTGTCTGCCAGTATTACCAGCTGGTGAGGTAGTGCTGGCAGACAATGACCAATCTGCGTCGTGACGAAGTCCCTTTGCAGTGCAACAGTTTAAGGACGATGCAAGGCGACGGCGACACGGCAACTGGAGGGCGACCCTCGCTTCGCCTGTCGCGGTTTCCGGACGACGCGCCCCAGCTCGAGGTGCTCTACTCTCTGAACCCGAACTTGGTGGGCTTGAAGCAGCCCGTCTCCAAGGGGGGCACGCTGGTCGGACGAGCCTTGAATTCCCCGGGCTTTTGCATCACCGATCGAAGTCTTTCCCGCCGGCATCTGCGCGTCAGCCAGGATGAGGACTCGGGGCGATGGCAAGTGTTGGATTTGAATAGCTCAAACGGCACGTTCGTGAACTGTCGACGCATCCAAGGCTCGGAGCTGAAGGATGGTGATATCATCAGCGCTGGCAAGACCCTACTCTTGTTTCGCACCAGCCCCGGTTCGGACCGTCAGCGGGAGGCACTGCAACGCATTGCCGGGTCAGACATTTCGGTTTTGATTGAGGGCGAGACCGGAGCCGGCAAAGAGGTACTTGCGACTTCAATCCACAACTCGAGTGAGCGGACGGGGGATTTCGTGCCCGTCAATTGCGGTGCTCTTCCCCGGGAACTCCTGGAATCGGAATTGTTTGGACACACCAGGGCCTCCTTTTCCGGAGCCGAGCGTGCCCGCAAAGGGCTTTTTCAGACGGCAGACGGGGGGACTCTTTTCCTCGACGAGATCGGCGAGCTGCCCTTGGACGTGCAGCCCGTACTACTTCGGGCATTGCAGTCGAACCGCGTGCGCGCCGTTGGATCGGACCGTGAAGTCGCGTGTGACTGTCGCATCATCGCCGCCACTAACCGAGACCTTGAGTCCGAGGTGGCCGCTGGCCGCTTCCGCGCTGACCTTTTCGCTCGTTTGGCGCAGATCCGTCTGTCAGCCAAGCCCTTGCGCCAGCGTCGAGCAGAGATCTTGCCGCTGTTGGTTGAGTTTGCGCGTCTCGAGTCTTTGCATCAGATCGAGTTTGATGCCGCTGAGGCGTTGCTCAGTTGGGACTGGCCCTACAACGTGAGAGAGCTGGAAAGCCTAGCCAAGACATTCAGCGTCGTTGCCGAGCAACCTGAGGTGACGCTGGATTTTCTGCGTGAGCATGCCAGCGCCCTCTACGCGCGGTATGAAAGCCGCATGGCGGACGTTGAAAGCCACGATGAGCAGCTGTCCGAAGCGTCTCAGCAGATGGACGAGCTATTGTCGTTGCTGGAGGAGCATCAGGGCAACGTCAGTGCTGTGGCCAAGGCGATGGGCAAACAGCGCAACCAGGTCTATCGCTGGATGCGCGCCCACGGTCTGAACGCAGAGACGTTCAGGCGCACGGCCGTTTCCCAGACCGTAGTGAGGTTGCGTCCAGCAACCGACATGCCCTCGCTGGAGGCGAGAGATTCCGAGATGCATTGACGCGAATGCTTGAATCAAGCGTTGAAGACGTGCCGTATCGCGTTCTGGGCGAGCTAGGCAGGGGCGGGCAGGCGGTCGTGAAGTTGGCGGTGCGCGACTTCTCCGGAGACGAGATCGTCGTGCTCAAAGCGCCTCACGAAGATTTGTCGCTCGATAATCACTTCGCTGGGGCATTGGCCCGAGAAGCGCGGGTGATGGTGAGGATGCAGCATCCGAACATCTGCAGCGTCGCTGGCCTGAGGCAGTTTCGAGGTGAGCTGGTGATGGAGATGGAGTATCTCCCGGGTCAGACTCTGCGGCGCGTGCTGGCCGAAGACGAACGCCGCGGTGGCTTTCCGCTGCACTTGAAGCTCCGCACGTTGGGTCAGGTGCTCGAGGCGCTCGACTACGCGCACCGTCTTGAAGACGAGGACGGACGCCTGCTGAACATCGTGCATCGCGACGTCTCTCCTCACAACATCATGCTGACCTACGACGGTCGCATCAAGCTACTAGACTTTGGTATCGCCAAGCATTTCGGCGCGACGTTGAGCGCTTCGATTGGCAGCGTCAAAGGAAAGCTGGCGTACATGCCGCCGGAGCAGCTGGATTCGGCGGCGGTCGAGCCTAGAAGTGACTTGTTCGCGGTTGGTGTGATGCTCTGGGAAGTGCTCGCCGGGCGACGGCTTTGGGACGGGTTGGAGTCGAATGCGATCATCCATCACCTGACAACGCGGACGATTCCCGATTTGTTCGCGGTCAATCCTCGGGTCCCGGAGGAGCTGGGGAGACTGTGCATGCGCGCTGTTGCCGCCGATGTCGATGAGCGGCCTTCATCCGCACGAGTGTTCTTGGATCGGCTGCGGGAGTGTGTGGTGCGGCTTGATCTAGTGACGGGCAATCGGGCAGTGGGCCACGCCGTCACTGAGATGTTCGGCGCTGAACGCAAGCAAATGCAGAGCCTGATCGAAGCGGAGCTACGCAAGTTGGTACGGCCTCATTCTTCCGAGGTGCGCCGCCGGAGTAGTCGGCCAACGCTCAAAGCCGGCTCGTCACCGTGCGAGGTGATGGTGATCGATGACAGCGAGCTATCGCGCAGTTTGATGACGGAGATCCTCGAAGAGAACGGAATTCGGGCGATCGCTTTACCGACCGCGCTGGATGCGATGCAGGTCGCTATCAAGCGCAACATTCGAGTGATCGTCAGCGACGTCAACATGCCGGCATTGCCCGGGCCGGCGCTGGTGCGCCAAATTCGAAAGAATCCGCGCATGCAGCACGTCAAGGTGTTCCTTACGTCTGCACTGGCGATGGATGAGCTGACTGACGTCGGAGCGGACGGGACGATCGAGAAGGACCGGCTCGAAGACGAGCTGGTGCCGGTGGTGCGCAGGGCGCTCACCAATGTTGCCGTCGCCAGCTACTGACGTGCGGCACCGGTGGGAAGCTATTTTCCGTAGTTGGCTTCGATGATGGCAGCTTGTAGAGCTGCAAGAGTCGCCGGGGTGGCCGCACCACTAGCCATTACGCCTTCGTAGAAACGTCCACCATCTCCGTCGGAGTTGTCGCTGGCGATGCCCAGGATGATCCCGCCTTGCTTTTGCATCGGTACGTAACCCGGTTTCTCTGGGCGAATGCCGTCGTACATGGTCTTCAGTTCACCTGCGGTGCCATCACCGCCATAGAGAGCGAAGCGACCTTGCCCAGCGTTGCGCTCAGCGGTGTCTCCGACGAGGACTGCCGTGACGAAGTCGTGGAGCAGAGGTGTATTGCTGGAGATGTTTCCGTCCTGTCCGTTTTCCCAACCCGCATACAGGCCATTTTCGAGATCAGCCATGACCCAAGGTCCCTCACCATCTCCCGTGCCCCAGATGACTCCCCCTCCGAAGTACAACGCTTCGGTCGTGCCATTGCCGTCGTTATTGGCGGTGGCTGAACCATTGCCGTAGTCAAAGCAGCAGCCGTTTATCAGATCGTGCTGGCTGGTGAGCATGTAAACCGTTTGCGGATCGTCGGCGGTCGCGGTGCCGTTGCCCACGAGCTTACGATAGCCCATTCCGGGGCGGAGGAGCACAGCATAGGCGTCGCTACCGTCGATCAGGACTTGCAGGTCGGAGGCGTTGGCGGGATTGCCTGGCGTTGGTTTGGCGCTGCCCGGCGGGCTCGCGCTCAAGTCGTTGTCCATGCCTGATTGATCGTAGATCAGGCTGAACACGCAACCGGAACCAGCGCAGAACTCGTCGTGCGACGCGACATCAGCGTGGCCGTCAATGCTGCCGATATCCAGGGTGGAGCCGTCGCTGCGCTCGAGCTGGTAGAGCGGACCCGTGTATCCCTCAACCAACTGCCGGACCGTGCTGTGCGCTGCGACGCAAGCTTGGTCCGCATCGGAGAACACTTCGCATGGAAGAGGCAATGACGTGTCGCTTCCGGTTGGGACGTCAGGCGTCGGGTCCTTGACGGTGTCGGTTGGAGCGGTCTGCGGATCTGGCGTCGGGGGCACGTCTGCTCCCGCGTCGGGGGCAGCTCCCATGCCGGTATCATCGTCGCCCTTGGGGGCGTGTTCCGAATTCGCGCTCGCGTCGGGAGCGTCGAGGTCTCTGTCATCCGTGGTCTGCACGCGAAGCCCTGCGTCACCCGTCTGCCCGCTGTTGCAAGCGGCGGCGAAGAGCAGGGCGATGAGTAGCGGGGGCGTCAATCGGTGTGGCTTCATGGGATCTGTCAGAAGCATGAGCAAAAGCTGCTTACATAGCAATGCATGATATGCACATTTCGTCTCTGTGAATGCTCAAAGATGTTACAATCATGAATACATGGATGCATCACTACTGGCTTCGGAATGGTTGCGCGCCATTCGTGGGCGGCGTTCACAGCGCGCCGCCAGTCAACGGCTCGGATACGGCAGCAACATCGTCTATCGATGGGAAGCGGGGTACTGCGCACCGCAGGCGTCCGCAGCCTTTCGTGCGGCGAAACGATTTGGGATTGACGTTGACGAGGCCGTGCGAGGCTTCTTGGGCGTGCCGGATGCAGAGCAGAAGTCGCTGCCGAGCGTGACCACGCGACCCGGAGTGCAATATCTGTTGGGTCGGCTGCGTGGCGATGCATCGTTCGTTGAGCTGGCCGAGCGCACTCCGTTCAACCGTTTCGTGCTCTCCCGCTGGTTTCGGGGATTGACTGAGCCCCGGCTGCACGAGTTGTTCGAGCTCGTGGAGGCAACCACGCACCGCTTGCTCGACTTCATTGCAGCATTCTGCGATCCCAGGGGTCTGCCGAGCGTCGCGCAAGCATACGAGGCGCACGTCGCGTTGCGTAATGCTGCGTTCGACGCGCCTTGGTCTCACGCCGTGCTACGGGCGCTCGAACTCGCAGACTACGCTCGTTGCGCCAAGCACCGACCGGGCTGGCTCGCCGCTCGGATCGGCATCTCGCAGAAGGAAGAGCAGCGGTGTCTCGAGCTGTTGGAGCGCTCCAAGCAGATCGAAATGCGTGATGGGCGCTGGGTGGTCAAGGCCGAGCGCACCATGGACACTGGACAAGATGCGCGCCGCGCGCGCGAATTGAGGCGGTTCTGGCAGGCACAGGCGCTGCAGCGGTTTGACGATGGTGCGCCAGGGGCTTTTGGCTACAACCTGTTTACGATCTCAGAGAAGGATCATGAGGCGCTGAAAGCTCTGTACGTTCAGTATTTCGAAAACATGCGAACATTGATCGCCAACTCGTCTCCGGGGGAGCGGCTGGTGCTGTTCTGCGCCCAAATGGTGGAATTGGACGCTGGCGCAAGCGCACAAGGGCGACGTGGCTGAGCGTTTCAACGCATCTCACCGGTGGTGTGGTGGTGAGCGAGGTGAGATGCCAAAAATCTGTGGAGCCGAAGGTGAGGTCGGCCTAGGGTGGGTCTGTATGAACAATTGCAAGTCCAGAAATGCAGCTGCGCGCGAACGGTGGACGTCCAGGTTCGTCCCACGCAGTATAGGCATCGCCGTCCTGTTGGCTGTCTTGGCTGGTTGCGGCGACGGTGATGACGCCGACAAACCCAGCGATAGCGGCAACACGGATGACAAACTCGGGGCCGAGGCAGACCGAGAAGGCGGCGGGAACGACACTGCCACCGACACAAGCAAAGACACAGTCAAGGACGCTGATGACGGAGATGAGTTCAGCTTTGAGTCCCCACCCGAGGAACTACAGGAAGTGGATTGTAGCGGCTTTTCAGAGCCGGAGCTGATTGCAACTTTCGATGACGCCCCTGGCTTGAACTTTCTGGCGCAAGGAAATTTGATGTTGGTCCACGAGGGGTACCTCTACCTCGCTGGGATGGATGACCTGTATCGGGTAAGCGTGTCGGACCCCACGACGGAACCTGAGCTGGTCTACTCTGGGAAAACCGAAGCATTGGTGGTTCACGCTGGCGAACTGCACTTTGCTTCGAGGAGCGGCGCCATCTACCGCATCCCCAGTCCCAGCGAAGACCCTGAGGAATTGGAGTTGACGGGCAGTCGAGTCCTTTCCGATGGCGACGCCCTGTACGCGTGGACTGACAGCACGTTTGTGAGCTGCGATTCCAGTGTCACGCGCGACAGAATGCTGCGCCGCATGGATGCAGACGGCACCATCACGGAGCTGAATCAAGAGCCTATCTGCGCATACGGAGGCTCGATTGGCGATGGGTTCCTTTACTTTACAGGCGTCCAGCTCGACACGGATGACGTGCATACCTTCCGCGTGCCAACAGGCGGTGGTGGGGTGGAGCAGCTGAAGTTGAAGAGTAACGAATGGCCGCAAGTGATCTGGTCGGATGGGTATCTCTATAGTTGGGAATTCTCTATCACCGCAGAAGAGCTGATGCGAGCGCTCCCATCGGATGAGCTGCCCACGGTCATCGTAGAGGAATCGAGCTTCCCGGATGTCGGGCCCGAAGGGTCCATCCTGTTCCATGTCAGAAATTCGAGCGACTACTGCATTGCCCAAGTCAAGGGTGACGGGCAGGCCGTCGCCATCGCCGGAGCGGGCGACCGCGTTCCAGAGGAGGTAACCGCGGATGCGGACTACGCCTACTACTGGATGGAGGAGGCTGACCACTCAAGCCAGGTGTTTCGGGCAGCTCGCCAATGAGGGCGTCGCCCTCCGGTTATGAGCGGGTTGGGTGCTTGCTCAAGCTGGCGTGGCCGTCTGACGCTGGCCACAGCGCCCACAGTGCGATGCCGACCATGATGTAGACGTCAGCCACGTTGAAAATGCCCGTGCGGAGCGAGCCGATGCCAAGGTTCATGAAATCCACCACAGCACCGTCGCGCAGGACGCGATCGATCAGGTTACCAACCCCACCAGCGACGACCAATAGCGGTCCGAGAGTGGGCATCCACAGCCGAGCTACGGAGTGAAGGTTCTGCGGGCTTTGTGGCACGCGCGCCCCGCGTATGATTCGCACCACGTAGAACGACGCGCCTGCGACGAGCGCGGTGGACAACAGCGTAAACATCACCCAGCGCACGGAGTCTGGCCACTCTGCCCCGAGTCCTAGGAACGCTCCGTGATTTTCCGTGTAAGTGAGCCGAAACGTATCCCCGAGATACGAAAACGTCGGCGCGTCACTCAGCCAGCGAATAGCCGCCTGCTTGCTCACCTGATCGCACCCAACGGTGCTGCTCAACAGGAGTACCAGGATCCCAACGTCACGACTGCGCATCTCGCTAATGATTCAGCCGCCGCCGGGAAACGTCAAGCCGAGGCGTCAGGTTTGGAGCTGCCGTTACCGGAAAATATTGCCGCCGCCAGTGTTAGTCACCGATACAGGCCATGACTTCTGGCGGGGGAACCTCGTCCTGACAAACCGGCTCATCCAGGCTGAAATTGCAGTAGCCGCTCTCACACAATTGCGGATCCTCGCAAGGCTCGCCGTTCATCAGCCGTGGCCGGCAAGCGAAATCCAGACAGTCGCCGAGTGGGGCGTTTTGGCAGTCTGTTGCGGGGAAGGTCTGGCAATAGCCCTCGGCGCAACTCGTTTCGGGCACGGCCAGGTTGCAGCGTTCATCGAGCGCCGCGGGGGGCGCGCAGACGCTGCCAACGAACCCGGCGCAAAATAGCCCGCTTTCACAGCTATCGTTATCATTGTAGTAGCACGGATCGCCCTCAGCTCCCGGGGGGAGGCAGGTGCCGGTGTTGCTAAACATGCAGTGCAGGCCCGCAGCGCAGGGACTGTTCGCCTCGGACAGCCACAACATGTCGTTGCAGTTTTCCCCCATACCCCTGTCGGGTTGGCAGGTTCCTTCTGTATCGGACGTCATCTGGCAGTAGAGGTCAGGCTCGCAGCCGCCAAGTTCATCGCTGCAGACTTGATTGAGTCCTAGATGAAGAGAGCGGCACACGCCAACCGTGGAGCCCTCATCTGCGACGCAATTGAGTCCTTCGGCGCAGCCGGCGTCGCGAATGTCGCACGCTTCGTCGAGCGTCGCTGGCGCTTGGCAGCGGCGCGTCTCATCGGCGCTTTCGAGATCATAGTTGCACCTCAGACTATCCGGGCAGCGAACTCCATTGCCGCAGACGTCGCCTTCGTCCGCATGAGAGATACACACGCCGTCCGAGCACACCAGGCCATAGTTGCACGGGCTTTCGGCGTCGCACTCCTCGTCCTCTGCCCGAGGAGCGATGCATTCAAGAGTGCCGTTGACGTTCAGGCAGGATAGCCCAGTCTTGCACAACTCGCCCTGCGCACACGAGCCGCCCACGTCGAGCTTCTCCTGACAGGTCCGCGATTGGAATTCGCAGAACGCGTCCGTGCTGCAGCGCAGTTGCGTGCAGTCATCGCCTATCTCGGCATATGCGGTGCAGGTTCCGGGGCATTCGAGGGATTGGCAGTAACCTTCAGCGCACACCCCCTCAAAGCTTTCGTCCGGGTAGCAGTCATCGCCCAAGTCTGCCGTGCCCAGGAAGATACCGCGACACGCGGGATCCGTGACGCTACCGAACTCCCACACACTGGACAGCAGCGTGGATTGCTCGACGCACTCGGCTGCCTTGACGCCATCATAGTCGAGCCGACCAGATTCGATCGCGGCGTCCGCCGTGCGACAACGTTCTTCGCCGTTGGTGCCCGTCGCAGCGGCTTCGCAGTCTTCCGCCGGGCTTTCGCTCTGGCACGCCTCGGTCCAAGCCTGACGTGCTGCTTCGCAAAATTCGGCCAGGGTGATTGGGTCTGGCCGTGGGCCCGCGTCCGCTAGCTCGTCGTCTGGGCCCGCGTCCGAGTCGTCTGGGGTAACTCCGGCGTCGTCATCGTCGTCCGAGTCATCGTCGGCGATGTCGTCATCGTCAGCGTCGTCGTTCCCCCCGTCGCCTCTCGAATCGTCGTCGTTTCGCGCTCCCGCGTCATCGTCCCTGGAAGAGCCTGAGTCGTCGTCGTCGCCGCAGCCAGTGAGCCACAGCGCGCCGAACACGAAGAGAACACGCATCAAAGAACGTCCCGCCATGGCCGCCAGCATGTTGCCAAGCGAAGCGGGTGTCAAAATATGCTTGGGCGGGCCGGCTCACAGGCGCAAATCGCCGGGTTGTGACTCCAATTGGGACCCCTGCAGCAGAGGGGATCCCCCGCTCACCCAAGCGGTGAGCGGGGCGCCACACTGCTCAGTGTCGGCAAGTGTTGGTCACTTGCAGCGCTCTGGCGGTTCGACTCAGGATTCGATACCGCCCCCAACACTGTATTGCGTGCCAGTGACGTAGGTTGCTGCTGGCGACGACAAGAACGCCACGACTGATGCCACTTCGTCGGGCTTGCCGAATCTGCCGAGCGGTACTTGGCTTCTGATGTTGCCGCCCATTTCGTCCAGCTGTTGCTCCGTCAGCCCAAGCTTTTCGGCGCTGAAGATTGGGGTTTCGATCGGACCGGGGCTGACGGCATTGACTCGGACTCCGTCGGCCGCCAACTCTTTGGCCCAGGCACGAGTGAGCGCCAGCACCGCCGCCTTACTCGCCGAATACACGGACATGTTGGCAAACGGCTTGTCCGCCACGATCGAGCAGACGTTCACGATCGAGCCTTTGGAGGCACGCAACAACGGCAGCGCCTGGCGTGTGGTCTCGATCAAGCCAGCTACGTTGATGCGGAAGGTTCGTTCGACGTGCTCTGCGCTGGCATCTGATAGAGGGGCGAGTTCCAATACGCCAGCGTTGTTGACCAGATGGTCGAGACGACCAAACCGCGACTTGATGTGCTGCACGCAGGCGGCAACCGCGCCGGCATCCGAAACGTCCGTGACGAGCGATTCGATAGACGGGTGCCGCGCGGCGCTCTTGTCCAGGGACGCACGCGTGCGGCCCGTGATTAGTACTTGGCCTCCGCCTTGGGCGATGGCCAGCGCGGTAGCGGCGCCAATGCCCGTGCCACCACCTGTGATCAGCGCGACTTGATTCTTGAAGGACGAACTCATGCTTTGTGCTCCTTGGAGGTGCATTCACCACTGCGGTGAAGGTGGCTGGGTTGTACGGATCTCGGCCCTCGCGCGCATGGCTCTGCCTGCGGATGAATTGTCCGTCTCTGCGAGACTATTTTCGGTGTTCTATGCCTGCCGAAGCCTTGTCTGATCCTGCGATTTGGGACCGACGGACCACGGATCGCGTATCATTGAGCACCATGGTTTCCAGTGTCACGCCGCTCAGGCGCGAACCGCCTCTTCCTCAGGACCAAGCGTCGCGGGCCGTCGCGCTTGCGGAGGAGCTAGCTTCCGGTGACGGGCACACCCCAGTCTTGTTTCCGGACATGTGCGTTTACCGCTTCACGCGCGAATCGAGCTTTCGCAAAGCGGCTACTTTCGGCGTCACGCTGGGAGTCGTGCTGCAGGGCACGAAGCGGGTCCGCATGGGAGAGGACGAGTTTCACTTGGATCCGAGCCGAGTACTCGTGATCACGCGCGACTCTGAACATCAGAACGCGGCGAAGGGGCCAGACAACGGCACGCCCTACCTCGGCATGAGCTTGTGTTTTGGTCCAGAAAGAGTGGCCCGAGCGTTGTTGGCGTTGTCCGAAGCTGGTCAGAGCACTCCCCAGGAGGAGCACGTGCCAGCGTTCGTCCTGCCCGTTGATGAACTGCTGGTTGACGCCATCGAGCGTCTGCTTCGCGCGATGGGAGATCCTTTGGACAAGAAACTGATCGCGCCTCTGATCATCGACGAAATCCTGTTTCGGCTCCTGAGGTCAGACGCCGCGGTCGCGGTGCGTAGCGCTGTTGGGCGCCCGGCGGACGCGCAGCGTGTGCTGGACTCAATGCAGTACATTCGGGAGCGTCACGCGGAAAAACTCACGATCGACGAGCTGGCCAAGCACGTGGCGATGAGCCCGTCGCACTTCGCTCACAGGTTTTCGGCTGTGGCACGCATCAGCCCGATGCGCTTTTTGCGAGAGGTGCGTCTCGACCGCGCGTATACACTGCTGCTGCACAGCGGGGCGCGGGTCAGTGAGGTGGCGATGCAGGTTGGGTTCGAGAGCCCCGCGCACTTCACGCGTGAGTTCAAGCGGCGCTACGGGATGGCGCCGTCCAAGGCCGTGGCGCTGCAGCAGGCGGGCTGAAACCTACGGCAACGGCAACGTTGACTGCACAAAGTCGATGCCCGCTTGGTGGCAGCTGATGCAGCCCGCAGCCCCCGCGGTGTCTACTTTTGGGGGGCTATCCGGGGCCAAATCCAAGCGCTCGAACCAGTGCCAGGCAGATGAGTCCTCGTCGGACACTTTGAGCGTGGCGGAGTAGCCGATCAGGGTTTCAAAGTCCTCTGCATAGAGTTCGCGCACGGCCGCTGCCCCCACGGGATGCTTCCGCGAACCACGAAGTAGTGATTCGACGAGGGTGTCGTTCAAGTAGACTCGCGCACCCTTGTCGCCCAGAGTTGGCCCCACTGCGGACCAATGCTCCCAGTCCTTGTGGCGTCCCTCACGCAGGGCCTCATCGATGTGCTCTGGGTCAAGCGGTTGCTCTTCGCGCTCGTGTGTTGAAGGTTGTGCCCCGCAACTCGCGGCGTGAAGTCCCAGCAACAGCGCGGCGCAGTGACGACGAGACATCAGCGCTTGGCGCCAGCCAAGATCCAGTCGTACACCATCTGAGCCTGCTCAGCCGGGAGCCCGGACTGTGAACTGCCGGGCATCTTCTTAGCGCAGGGCGGATCATCATCCAATTCCAGAGGGCGTACGCGCATCCAGAGAATGCTCGATTCGGGGTCTCCGGGGACCACTCGTTGGGTCAAACCACACACTGCCTGCGCAGCGTCCATGCCCACTAGCGCAGTGAACAGCTCATCGGCGTTGGCGGAGTCCATCCCACCGGAGCCTGCACCGTGACAGTAGCCAGAGTCGCAGCTGTGCATGCTGAACACTTCGGCGTAGACTTGGTCAAATCCGGGCCCCTCAATCAGCGGTTCCTCGGGTGGCAGCATCTCTGGATCCGGCGGCGGCTTTTCCGGATCTGCCGAGGCAGAAGGCTCGGGCGGGGGCATTGGATCTTCAGCATCCAACGGGGGATCCTCCGGAGGCGGTGAGTCGTCAACCGGTGGTTGTGGCGGTTGTGCAGGGCTGTCATTCGGAGCATCCGTCACAGCATCTTGCCCAGTGTTAGTCGGAGCTCCGCCTGCTGCAGGGGACATCATGTCCAGTGCAGAGTCGCTGGATGCCGATTCGTCCCCGGTGCCGGAGCATCCAAGGGCCAGTGCCAAGATTCCAGTGGGCAACATGAACAAGCGGGTCTTCATCCCATATCCTCCAGAAGCAATAGAGTAGAGGGACCACTTGTAATGTCTATCGATACTTACTTAATCTGATTCGATGGTTTCACTTTATAATTGCCGTGCGAAAAGGGCCGAAGCTTGCGACTTCGGCCCTCTGAGTCTGCGTTCTGGCTGGAGCGATGGCGGGTGCGGTGACCGCTACCACGCTTGCTAGCGTAGGTGAACGCTAGCGATTAGAACTGCATGAAGAAGTCCCAGGACTCGGAGGCAATCCAGTTCTCATTGGAGCCGGGATCACTGTTGATATTCGTATGGTCGCCGTTGAAGGTGCAGGCTTTGGTGGGGAATTCCGCCGGACAGCCCTCGAAGTCATAGCACACGTGAGCCCCCTGCTGCACCGTAGGGATGTCGTTCGGTACGTCACAGCCGTTGTCGGTGGCGTGCTCGAGCGCGATGTACTTGGCGCCGTCGGATCCATTCCCACGATCCCACGGGCACGTGCCGTCCGACATACCGGTGGTTTGCATCCAGGCGATGGGCTCTCCAGTCTTCGGGGGGACGTAGATGTTGTAGTTCGCTGGAGCGATACCAACCGCCGCCCGGATGTCACTTTGGTGATTCACCGAAAGCGAATAGGTGATCATGCCTCCGAAGCTGAACCCGGTGGCGAACACGCGCGATGTGTCGATGCAAAGGCTCTCTTTGACTTCGGCCAAGATGTCATCGAACAGGGCGTGGTCTTTCTCCTGCCAGGTCGCTCCGTCCGACTGGGGGGCAACGAAGATCGCGGGCACCCCGTCTCGCTGTGCCAAGGGCTTTAAGAAGTAGTAGTTCTGACCCTGCACGTCCTCGGAACGCGCACCGATCCAGTGGGAAGTGTAGAACATCCGATGCGGCGTGTTCATGTCGTAGCCGTCGGGGATGTCGATGATGTACGTGCGGTCCTGGCCGTTGCTGCTGATCGTGTGCTTGCCGTTCATCAAGCCCGCGGGACTTCCACAGCCTGCGCTGGGCACCGGGTCATTACCGATGGCACGAGGATCATCAGGGTTGCCGCCGCCGCCCATGCCCCCTTCGCTCGCGCCGCCAGCGCCTCCGTCGGCAGCGCCGCCCTCACCCGCGCTGCCGCCGTCAGCGCCGCCCATACCGGTATCGGAGCCTCCCATCGACACATCTCCGCCGGCGCCTCCTGAGGTTGGGGGGGCCCCAGGGACGCCGCCGGTCGGTTCCGGCATGTTGGGCGCTCCGCCGGGGGAGGTGCCGCCAGAGTTCAGCATTCCAGCTGCACCGGCAGTTTGAAATCCGTTCATGGCGCCACCTTGGGTCTGCGCCTGCTGCGAATCGGATGGGTCAAAATCTTCGCCGGAGCAAGCGGCGAGCAAGATACCTGAGGTACTGATAGCGATCAGCAAACGAGTGTGTGTCATCGCGGTTCTCCTTGTGCCCATGGGCAGGGGACCAAACGTCCGTGCTCTGGCAACGCCAGGGACTAGGCGTCACGGGGTATTGTCGTTCCCAGCAAGAATTGTTGGCAGTTTTTCGGCGTGCGGGCCCGGTGACCCGCTGCCCGCGCAAACTAGGCCGATTGACGATTCACCCGCAAGGGTCAAGAAATTGCGCCTTAGAAAGTTTCTAGCGCCGTTCGCATTTTCTGGGCTAAGCCGCGTCGCAAGCGCATGCGCCGCGAGCTGAACTGGTGCCAAGTGACCACGAATGTTGGGAACTGCGACAGGGTCCAGTAGCTCGGGGTCGTGAGAGCTCGAAGCTGCAATGTTGACGTCGGAGTGACCCAAGCTGTAGTGGGGCAGCTACGAGGCCACGATGCACCAGCGTTTATTGATCTTCATCCCCTCCTTCCTGTCCGTCCTATCTGGCTGTTCGCGGCCATGTCCCGCGCCAAACAGCGCTGACCAAGCGGAAGTCCCTGTCGCGCAGGCAGGGGCTGCTGCCTGTCCAGAGCCCGCGCGCGGCGAGTCTCAAAGCGCGCCCGCGCATCCCGCTCAACCGGCACCGGCGCCAGACGCCAACACCTTTGCGCCCGGTCAGCAGCAGATCGTGCAGCGCGCAGCGGACGTGAAGTTCGGTCCCTGTCCGCCGACGATCCCTTTCGCGTGCGAAATGGCCGTGCTCGAGGGAACGCCAAAGGGGCCGGGATTGTTCACCGTTCGCGTTCGCACGCAAGAACCATGGGTCATGCCGCCGCACACTCACCCGCGTGCGGAGCGGGTCACTGTGATCTCAGGCAAGCTAGCGGTCGGATTCGGCGCGAAGGTGGACAAAACAAAAAGCCAGCAGTTCACCGTAGGCGACTACTACGTGAACGCGCCTGGCGCAGTGCACTACGTCTGGTCCGACGACCCGACGGAGATCCAGATCACGGGCATGGGGCCGTGGGAAGTGCACCCGGTCGCGACGTCATCCGGCGACGCACCGTAAGCATCCAACAGACCGAGCCTTTATTCGATCTCGGGCGCTAGGGCGCTGACGCAGTCCGCGCGAACACAGGCGGTTGCTACCGGGCAGTGTGAGTGCTCAATGCACTCGATCCCCTTGTAGCATTCGCCAAGAACGCAAAGATGGTCCTTGGCGCAATCCGCATTGATCTCGCAAATGCCAGCTGGGGTTTCGGGGGTGGGGGCGGCACCGGGGAGGTCGCCAACGCACTCGTTGTTGATGCACACTTGCCGGCCGAGGCAGTGCCAGTCCCCCAGGCACTGCCCAAAGAAGACGCACTGCTCGTCAATACAGATGGACTGGTCGTCACAGTGTCCGTTCTCAGTGCATTCCCTGAACGGTTCGTTGCTCAGTGATTGACCTTCTCCCCAGGAGTCGAACGGCTGAGTTCGGCTACATGCGAGCGCTAGCATCAGCGCGCTGCAGCCCGTCAACCGTTGGATCCAGATGCGGCAGACCATGATCCCTCTACGGTCGTCGAGGCTTAAGGTTCAGCGTCAGTGGGTCCGAAACTCTGGAGCAACATCGCCTGGGCGACGAATCGCCTGCGCTGACGTTCTTTTTGGGGCCGCTGAGCTTCGAGCTGGTCGAAGCTGGCGTGTATGTGTGGGTGGCTGCGTGCCTGCGTGCATCCGGGCAAGTGCTCTGCATTCCCACTTGGAGGCAAGAATGGGCCCGCATGCTAGACACGTTGATCTATTGCGCCCTACGACCCAGGAGGCACCGCTTCCGGAAGCTTTTTCGGAGTCGACTCCGGGCGTGAGTGGAGAGGTGACGACGGCGGAGGTTAATGGCCAACCTGCCAGGCACAAACCGGTCAAGGCCAAAACTGCTGCCCCGGTCGAGTTGCAGTTGAGCACGGCGGCCCCCTCTGGCCAGACTACGGTGACCCTGCAGGTCAAGACACTCGAAGACGTGCCCAAAGTCGTGGCCCTATTCAAGTTGCCCGCGTCAGCGCAGCTGGTTTCCGGGACTCAGCCGGCGAAGTCGCAACCGGTGAGTCTTTTTGAGCCGTCGATCACCCTCATCCTCACCTGCAGGATCACAGCGGACTCTCCGCCCGCGAACTGGCTGAGGAAGCCCAGCGAGCAGGCCCACTCGGTGTGTTGATTTTCGCAGGAAAACGCTGTGTCCCCAGTTTGGGATCGAACGTAGTGACCGATTGAGCTTTGGCGCCACTTTTTGTCGATGTACGCCACCTCTTGACCTTCTTCGACCCAGACATTCATACAGACCCCTTCGAGTTCACTCATTGAGGTGTCCAGGGACTCTAGCCAAGAGCGGATCTCTTGCTCCGTGGGGGGCGCGGCAGCGGGCGCCATGGTTTTTGCAGATGTCTTCCGTGCAGGTGCAACCGTCTTAGCGTTATCCTGCGGAGGAGTTGTCGGAGGTCCTGGCCCGTTTGTCGTGAGCGTTGGGGGCGCCAGCGGTGCAAAGTCGGAGAGACCTTCTGCTTTCCGCTGGCAGGCCATGATGATCAGTAGCAAACCTGGCAAAGCTGTGGGGCGGAGGCGCAACATGAAGCCCGCATCATCCAACGGATGGCTCCACATGACATCTGTGGCAGATCAGCAACGGACAGATCGAGCCGTTGTAGATGTTGCCTTGGGCGCCTGTGGCCGAGCGCGGTCGGCCTTAGAAGGCGTCGTAGCCGATGTTGAGCGTCGGTGCGACGAACGTGTAGCCCTCCACGAAGTGCAATCGAAAGTCGACGCCAAGCATCAAACCTTTCCGGCGAGGATGGTCGTCACTACGCCCCATCAGAGGATATCCGCCGGCTCGGAGGTGCAGCTCCGCGCCAGATGGGTTGTTCAAGATGGCGAAACCGAGTCCGCCGCCAAAGAAGAATCGGTCCATTAGCGTGTAGTCCGCGACTACAGACGCACCCATGAGTCCACCCGAGCCAAACAGCGCATCAGCACCGTCCAGCTTGTAGTACCCCAGCTGTGGTTGAGCGTAGACGCCGATGGCATCGTTGACTTGCCACCCGAAGCGAAGGTCCACACCGTAATAGGTCATGTCGAATGGGTCGGCCGACAGCTTTCCCGCGCCTCCTGCCACGCCGAATCGAAAGCGCCCTCCGTCTTCGGGGGCTTCCGCGTCTGCCAGTGGCTCTGAGCTAGGCGCTTCGGACTCCTCTTCTGCATGGGCAACAACTGCGATGGATATTGACGCCGCGACGCCGAAGGCGATTAGGCCGAATTTCATGAACCCCCCTTTTGTAAGAAATCTGGTGTCTGGGCTCAGTCTACGGTGAGTGGGTGAATTTGCTTGCCTTATTCCGACAAAATCTCGCCACCCTGGCTGTCTTGTCGCACATTGAGGGTTAGTGTGTGGTGATCGGTCACTCCTTGCGGCTATTACCGCTCGGGTCAAAACCAACCGCGCTGCGACGAGCGCTGAAGTTCCACTTCGCTGCGACGTTGTAGGACGGTCGCGCTGGCAGTGGAGCCAAGGATGAGGTCGCGAATCTTGGCGATATCGCGATTCCCCAAAGCTCGGGAAGCAAAAGGGCGAGGTGGCTGCATTGCGCTGTTTGTTAGTTGCTCCGAGTGGCTGATACTGACGCTTCGTGGACGGTGTTCGATGCAGGTGCCAGGGGGCTCGATGGACGCTGGGTTTCGTCGCCCTGATGACGCTCACCGCCTGCGAGTCAGAGCGCGCAGATCCAGCTTCCGCATCTGGCGGAGTGGCTGAAAATCCAATGCTGGAGATTTCGCCGAAACCCTCTGCTGGGGGTGACGGGGGAGTTCCAACTCTACCTCCGCCGATGGCTTCTGCCGGAGCCGGGGGATCTGGCGGCGAAGCGGAAACGGTGCGCGACGCAGGCGCGCCCGTCGGAGCAAACG
>JBNLEN010000105.1:0-22173 GCA_050304975.1 Polyangiaceae bacterium | reverse complement strand
CGCCTGCCGAACTCGGGGAGGGGGGGTACAAAGTTGCTCGGAGTGAACGGACCAGCTTGTGGCAGAGCGTTGGAAAATAGCAGAGACCAGCGTGGAGCGGTGTCCGATCTGACCAAGCGGGGCCAGTCTCGTCCTGTTGTTTCATTTCCCTATTTTGTGGCTCGCGAGTCCTTAAAGCGCGCCCTGAGAGTCGTGGGAAATCAATTGGATACGAGCGGCTAGCCAGCGCCCGGCCCCGCTCGCGCGGACCGGGGCTTCCCTACTATCCAGCTCACAAATTCGCGGCGGACGCACCTGTTGGTGCGGGGACATTCTCCCAGAGCAACTCAGGGGCTCCCGCGAATGCGAGGAAAACATGGAATCTAGGCCTTATTGCGGCGTCATTCAGCTGGCTGGTGAGGAGTTTCGCTATCTGGCGATCGCCAAGAGCTTCGTACCAGCCGGGCTAGAGCGGCTGTCAACCAGTGAGCGACGGATCGTACTCCAGGTCGTGGACGGACTATCAACCGCCGCGATCGCGCGGACTCGGCGCACCAGCCCGAACACGGTGGCCAACCAGCTGGGATCGATATTCATCAAGCTTGAAGTGAGCAATCGTCACGAACTGATCCGCGTCGCACTCGGCGCGCCAGGTTTGGAGTATGGGCCGTGGGCGACCCTCGCGCAGTTGCTGAAGCAAGAGTCAGATTTCTTGTTGCCTCCCCGTTTTGCAGAGCCACCTCGCTGGGCGCTGCGAGCCATGGTCCAGGATTCACTTGCCAGAAACTCATGGGCGGAGTCTCTGCCGGCACTGGACACGTGGCGCGGAATTCTTACCGGCCGTCTCACGGTAGTGGACTCGTTCTGTGAAGGAGCGCAGCGCGTGCTGATGACCAGCGAATCGAAGTGGCAGGGGGCGGGGGTGATTCCTTACCGTCAGCGGCAGGTATTGTTCTACTCATCTCTGGGGTGGTCCAATAAGGAGATTGGTTTTCTGTTGGGCACCAACGCATCCACAATTTCTACGCATCTCGCCCGGGGCCTCAAGAGTCTTGGGCTGGCGCGTCGCAGTGAGCTCATCCAACTGGCCAGCGTGGTGACCAATGGTGCCGTCCAGACGTTGCCCGCCCTGTTTCACGGCCGAGGGGACGTGATGACCAAGATCGCAAGCGGCTGAGGCGTGCGGCTTGGATTACATCCCGCCTCCGGTGGTGTAGTCTTCCGTCGTGTTGCCCGAGGACGAAGCCGCGATTCGACAGCTTTGCGAGCGCCAGCAGTGGCAAGAAGCGACGACTCTGATCCTCGAACGCTACGGTCAAGAATTGGCGGCCTACGTCAACGCCATCTGCGCGGGCAGCGGCTCCGACGAGGCGTATTCGGATTTCGCTCTGGAGCTGTGGAAATCGTTGCCCGGGTTCGAGTGGCGATGCAGCGCTCGGGGATTTGCCTTCATGCTCGCCCGTCGAGCTGCGCATCGCCGCCAGCGAGTCGAACGCGTCGCCCGTGCCCAAGGTCAACGCTGGGAAATGGAACGCTGGCTCTATGATGCTGTCGCGCGCACAAGAACTCCGACGCCCCATCACCAGCGCAGTGAAGTCAAGTCGAAGATGCGCGCGCTTCGCGCCCATCTTTCAGAAGAAGAACGCTCCCTGCTCATACTGAGAGTGGACCGGGAACTGCCCTTCAGCGATCTGGCCGAAGTCCTGGGCGCGCCGGAGGAACTAGCGGAGCCGGCAGGACGCCAGCGGGTTGAAGCACGGCTCCGGAAGCGCTTTCAGACTGTGAAGGAGAAGCTGCGTCGTTTGGCCGAAGACAATGGGCTTCTGGGGGGGACATGAAGACTTCGGAACTGGCCGCCAGGGAGGACTCGAGCACGTTTCTCAGCCTGTTGCAGGAGCTAGCTGCGCTGAGTGGCGTGCCCCGTCCAACCGTTGTAGAGCCAGTCAAGGAGGCCGGAGCGACCCTAGCCGGTGGGCGCTTCACTGTTCACCGAGTCCTGGGGCGTGGTGGCATGGGTGTCGTGTATGAGGCGTTGGACGCGGATCACGACGCTCTGGTGGCATTGAAGACTTTGCCAGTGGTCGAGCCCGAGCTGCTCGTGAGGTTTCGGCGCGAGTTTCGTGCGCTGAGTCAAGTCGCGCATCCAAACCTGGTGCGGCCAGTGGAGCTGTTCGGGGAGGGGACGGACTGGTTCTTCACCATGGAGTTCGTCAATGGCGTTGACCTCGAGTCCTACGTAGGAACGGATCTGGAGCGATTTCGCCGGACGCTGCTGCAACTAGCTGATGCGCTCCACGCGCTTCATCAAGCCGGCCTGGTGCATCGTGACGTCAAGCCTAGCAACATTCTGGTGACCAGCGAGGGACGTCTGGCCCTGATCGATCTGGGACTGGTTCGTGACCTGTTCAACCCGAGTTGGTTGGATCAAGATTCTGTGGGCACTCGGGCATTCATGGCGCCTGAGGTTCAAGCAGGAGAGAGCGTCGATGCCGCCGCGGACTGGTACGCTGTGGGCGTCATCATTCGACGTTTCTTGCGTCGTTCGATCACGCTGCCCGCTGCGGATGCAGCCCCGCTTGCACGGCTGTCGGATTCCTTGATGCATCCGGATCTCAAGCGCAGGGCAGGTTATGAGCAGGTCGCGGCAAGCGTTGGACGCCACAGGTCGACCCCTAGCCCCGCGGGCTCTGCGTTGAGCATCGCCGCGTCTCAAGAGGTTGCTATCAGTGGGCTGATCGGGCGCGCCGCCATACTGGGGCAGTTGCACGCTGAAGCCGAGCGTGTTGCCTCATTGCGGCAACTGCGCTGCGTCTACCTTCAGGGAATGTCTGGAATCGGAAAGTCGACGGTCATCGGACACTTTGCCGCAGGCCAGCCATCATTTCTGGTGTTGCACGGTCGTTGCTTCGAGCAGGAATCGGTTTCGTACAAAGGGTTGGACGGCGTAGTGGAGGCCATAGCCACGCATCTAGCGAGCCGGCCAGAGCCACTCGGGTCACTCTCCCAGGCTCAGACCAGTTTGCTTGCGCGGGCGTTTCCGGTGCTGGCCGCACTGCCCGGCATCCGTCGAGACTCCAAGGGTGCGGCCGGAACGCGCTTGCTGGCCGCCGCGCTGCGCGCGCTGCTCCAGGAGTTGTGTCGGGAGAAGCCAGTGGCCATCATCATCGATGACTTCCAGTGGGTGGACGCCGACGCCATGAATTTGCTCCAGGCATTGCTGTCCGAGGCCGATGGCATGCCGCTGTTGGTGCTTCTAGCCTCGCGTCCGGCAGAACTTCCCAAGCTGGGTATTCCCCTGAACGTCGTTGAGCTTGGACCGTTGGATGTCGATGAAGCCCGCCGCTATGCTCAAGTCCTAGTAAGAGGCTTGGCGGAGGTTGACGTTGAAGCTCTGGTGACCGAAAGCGAGGGGCATCCGCTACATTTGGCGGAGCTGGTCCGCCATGCTGCTACTGCCGGTGGCATCGTTCGTCACTTGCGCTTGGACGAAGCGTTGGTTGAACGCGCGAAGAATCTGGATCCGAATGCCCGTTTGTTGTTGTCCTTGGTCAACTTGGCACCAGCGCCTGTGCGCCGAGAGGTATTGGCGCGAGCTAGCGGTCTAGACGGTAGTGATTTTTTGGCCAACATGGACTTGTTGCGGCGACAAGGCTGGACGGTGAGCTCGGGTAGTAGTGGGCGTGATCTGGTTAACATCTTTCACGACCGAGGTCGCGAAGCGCTGCGGCAGAGCTTGTCTGCCCAGCGTGCAGCCGAGTTGCATCGCCAGTTTGCTGACGCGTATGAACAATTGGAGCCGGCCGCCCACGAGCGCTTGGCGTTTCACTTTCACGCCGCGGGCAGTGGATCCAAGGCCTGTGAACACGCGCTGGCTGCCGCTCGAGATGCGGAGCAAACACTGGCATATGATCGCGCGGTGCAACACTACCAGACGGTCTTGACGCTGCAGGATGATCCCGACGGTTCGATATCCGAGCGTTTGGCTCACGCTTGCGTCGCCGCGAATCGACCGCTTGATGCCGCGGCCGCGTTTCGTAGCGCCAGCCAGAGGCACGTGGACTCTCCAAAGAGACGCGCGCTCTTGGCTCAGGCTGCCGCACACCTGCTCTCCGGTGGTGAAGTGGGCGAAGGGTTGGCGCAGCTGTATGAGGTTTTGGATTCTTTGGGACTTCCGGCAGCCCGAACGAAGCGACAGGCGATTCGGGGTTTCGTGTTCGCCCGACTGACGAAAAGACTCCACGATCGCGGTTGGCTCAGGACTCGCACCATCGAGTCGAACCCAGAGCTGTTGGAGCGCATCGATCTGTTGCATACTGCGAGTACCGCGCTGCTGTTGGTGGATGGGCTTAGAGGCCAGACTCTGCGTATTCGGAACCTGCTACTGGCGCGCCGCTCTGGAGATGCGTTTCGCATTGCCCGCGCCCTGGCCATGGATTCCTGCGCCGAATCCACGAGCGGGACCGTTGAGCGGGCTCAACGCGCCGCGGAAGAAGCAGCCCAGCTCAGCGCCAGCTTGGACCCCGCACAGAAGACCTACTTGAATCGATCCGCGCGCGCACTGGCCGCATTTCGACAGGGTGACTGGCAACAGATGATCGCCCGCTACGACGAGGGCGTCGTAGACCGGGAGGAGCTTCGGGGGACGCCATGGGAGATAGCCAGCGCGCTGCTTTACTCTCAATTCGCCCGACTTCAGGCAGGTGAACTTTCGGAATGGCGCCGTCATGCGGAGCTGGGGCGCAGTGAGGCGCTGCGTCGCCGTGACAAGAACTTGGCGTTGTGCTCTGACGTGGCGGGAGTCCTGGTTCCCCTATTGGATGACGACTTCGCCAAAGCCATTGCAGCCCAGGAGAGTATCGAAGACAGACTCTGGGAGGGAGTTGGATTTCTGCGCATCTTGGCCCACTTGGCGCGGGTTTGGTTGCATCTGTACGACGCGGACGTATCCAGTGCCGGGCAGGTGATACTCGGTGCGAACAAGGGGCTCGACTTCGCTTCTCGGCAAATCCACTACACGGGTTCGTGGCTGCGCTATCTGGAATGCAGCGCTGAACTGTGTCGAAGTGACCGACGTCCCACCCGAAAGCTCTGCCGGCGAATCGAAAAGAACGCTGTTCTTCTCGAGACGGGCGTTCCCTGGACCAAACCGATGGCGCTGGTGCTCAGGTCACGGCTGGCTGAACTTCAAGCAGATACTCTTCGCGCGCGCCGCTTGCTCGATCAAGCGGTTGAACTGAGTGACAGCGGCGGTCACTACTTGTTCGCGGGGGCTGCGGCGGTGGCACGCGCCGTGTGGTATGAACGCGGCTCCGCCCAGCCGGACCAGCTCCGCAAATACCTGGACGTGGCCGATCCAATTCGCTTCGCCGGAATGTTCATGCCGGGCTTGACCCGCGACTGCTGAGGTTGGCGGCTGCACGAAGCGCGCCACGAAACCTAGCGAAAACATGTCCGACTCTGATCATCACGTGGGCATAGAGATCATTTAGATCTCAGTCAGCGCCGCTCGACACCCAAATGGTGCACTCGGCTCCAATATCACTCGATCCGGTGAGACGCGTGGCGTTTTCATTTTCGGAGGTTGAATATCCTTCACCCATCGGGCTATCGGCCATGCCTTCCCGCATTCAACCGTTCGTGAAGGGACCGCCAATGCACCGCCTTACGCCACGCCCGATGTTTCTTGCTTGCGCTCTGCTTGTTTGTACCTGCGCTCTGCTGGCTCAGGCCTGCAGCTCGGAAAAGGAGGGTTCAGTTCTGCCTGATTTTGCCCAGCAGACGGAGGCATTGACGTTTGAGGAAGCCAATGGAGTGATCTCCATCGAGGCAGAGAACTTCACTTCGAACACGGCCCAGGGAGGACATGCGTGGGCCAAACAAACTCTCAGCGGAGCGACAGGCGGTGCCGCGATGGCGGCAGCGCCCGACACCGGGGCTAACAACACCGCGGCGGGTGCAATCACAGCAAGCCCTCGTCTAGACTACGTGACCACGTTCCCGAGCGCTGGGACCTACTACGTTTGGGTCCGAGGGCGGGCACCAACCACGAACACCTATGACGGCGACTCCCTGCACCTGGGCCTGAATGGTGCAGTAGCTAGTGGCGCAGAACGGATCACAGGGTTCTCGACCACATGGGGGTGGACACGAAGCACCATGGGTCCGCCCGTTGCAGTTCTAAATGTAGCGACTGCTGGGACTCACACGGTCAATGTCTGGATGCGTGAGGACGGTTTCACTTTTGACAAGCTAGTTCTGACGCGCGCTGTCAACTGGGCTGCTTCCGGAGATGGACCGGCGGAGACCGCGGTGGCAGAGCCGACTCCTTCAAATTGCGCCGCCGCGACGATTGAAGCGGAAGCGATGGCCGCAGCGATGACGACTCCGGTGGGAGGAGCTGTCACTGGCGGCTGGAACATCTGGTCCAATGGCAGCCTGACGACCAACCATACATTTGAAGCCGGGACGACCACGCTGACTGTGACTGCACAGGGAACCCAGGCCGTCGGCGTTTGGCCCAACATGACTATCAGCGTTGGTGGGCAGCAGCTAGGTCAAGTGCCCGTGGGCAGCGCCAACTGGGCTGAGTACACATTTCCGGTCACCACGGCCGGTGGCAGCCTGCAGATCAGTGTCACCTTTGACAATGACTACTACGATTCTGCGTCGGGTGCGGACCGCAATCTGATGCTTGATAAGCTCGTTGTGGGGTGCGTCGCCTGCGAAGATGGGGACACTCGCGTGGGGACTACCGGCTGCGCCACCGGCACGTTGGAGCAAGTGTGCGTGGCGGGGGTTTGGCAGAACAGCGCAGTGTGCTTGGCGCCGTGTACGGAGGGTGACACCGAACCCACCAATATGAGTTGTGGGCTGAATGGTCGCGGCACGTTGGATCGGGTTTGCTCTGGCGGCGCGTGGACCGATGTCTGCACCGATTACGACGTTTGCACCGACGGGGAGCTACTTGTCTTCGGTCCTTGCGGATTCAACCAGCTTGGTACTTATCTGCGAGAATGCGTGGAAGGCCAGTTCACGGATTGGGTGTGTGATGATCCGGATGAGTGCCGAAATGGGGATACCAAACCCGGCTACACCTATTGCGGGACGAATAACGCAGGCAGACTTCAGCACCAGTGTGTCGGGGGCGTTTGGCAAGACGGCAGCACCTGCCTGGCGCCTTGCGGTTTGTCGGAGGATGACCCGTGTGTGGTCGACGTAGTCGTCAAGACGCCGGCCGCTTTCCGACCTCAAGAATTGCCATTCATCGCCAACGGATCGCTGCGTGTGGCGGCGGGGAGCACCGTCAATGGCCGCTACGGCGACCCAGGAGTGATCGCCAACTTGGGAGGCAACAGCGGTTCGACGCAGCTGGATGCCAACTCGCACATCAAAGCGGCGATGAGTTTGCCGACTGTCAATCTGGCCAGCAGCGCAGTGGTTGACAGCTACCTCTACGTGAAAAATGGAGGCTACTCGCCCTCAAATGTGACGCTCAACTACATCAACCAAAGCTTTAAGCCAGAGCTTGTGGATACGTTCCATCTTCCGATTGACGTGAGCAGCCCGTTCGCCAGGGACAAGACAGCACGTGTGCTCGATGCAGCGGCGGACGCACACGACTTGAACAGCATCTCTGGTCGGGTTCACATGAACTCCTTTGCGAACGGTCAGGTGTCTGGCTACCAAGTGTTTGATCAATTGACGCTTGATGAAGGGGCGTACATCCGCTTTTTTGGATCCACGGTGCTGGTCGTGCGGGACGAACTTCGGGTTCGCGGGTCCCTCTTTACGGACATTCTGACCTCGAAGATTCTGACCGCACGCAACTTGCTGGTCGTCTACCTAGGCAACAAGCCGGTGTTTCTGTCGCATGGGTTCGCGGGCACGCTGCTGGCGCCGAACGCGGCCGTCACCCTGTACTCTTCTCCAGACTACCAGTATTACGGATCCATCATCGCCAAGGACGTCTTGCTGGAGACGAACACGGTGTTCAATCACGTGCCCTTCGACCACTGGGAGCGCTTGTTGTCGCCGTCGAGGGAGTGGCGGCGCGATATTGACCTGAAGCTGATGACCGTCGACGAGCAGCTTTGCATGTCGGTGGGTGAAACACCTGTAGGGTACGCGTTGTGCGCAGAGGAATTGCCAGAAGGGGAGCGATGCGAGCCTATTCCAGAATTCTCTCAGCCCAATGACGCCGGGGGCACGAGCTGCAGCGTGCAGAGCGACTGCAGCAGCCTGCAGTTTTGCGACTTGAAGCGTGGCGGGCGCTGCGAATGGCACCTCGGGACCCCGCGAGACTTCGAGGATGAGATCGCGCCCCTGTTCAAGGAGGCAGGCTGCACCACGTGCCATGGGGCTGGCGGGACAACCCCCAACCTTGCAGGTGGGGGGTTGAATATCCTGTCGCAGCTCACGCAAGGGTACCGTTGTGATGGCACCAATGGCGTGATTGACGCGCCGCTGTGCTCCTTTCGGACGAATCGCTCTCAGCTGATCGACTCGTCTCGTATCAGCGCGTCTCACCCTCCCACGTTCGGCCCAGATTCGCCGCACTACACGGCGGTCGCGCAGTGGATCGCTCAGGGCGCGCCGGCGATTCCCGAGGTGCGTGACCTCGTGCAGAATGAGACCTGCGAGCCTGGTGCATCGTGTACCAATCGAGGTGACCAATTCTTCGAGCCAACTTGCACCCGTACCGGTTTGACCCGTCGAGACAGTTGTTTCCTAGAGGTGGGGTGTCCGATTGAGGAAGACACCGGGCGCGCGATGTTCTGCCGTCCGGATAAGTGTTTGTCGTGCTCTGTTGGAAGCTGCTACGAAGACACCGCTCGCAGGGGGGCGTGCGACTACTACGCGGATTTGGGTGAGGCGTGTGATGGCGACGCCGTTGACCTAGTTGAGCAGTACGCGCCAGAAGGGCGTCACGGAACGGCAGAGCCCGGCCCCTGTCGTCCTTGCGGCTTTGGACTGGCGTGTGTGGATGGAGCTTGTGTGGCTCAGCTCGAGTACCCGGGCACCTACTACGAATCAGTCGCAGAAGGCTACGTCGCGACGGAGCGCGGTCTGGGTGAACGCTGCGGGCCGCACACGAGCTGCGTTGACGGGGCTGCCTGCGCGGACTCGATCAATATCTGTGTCGAGCGTTGCACGACGGACGCCCACTGCGACTTCGGTACCGAGCAAACGCTCGAGTGTCAGAATGGGCAGTGCGTCGCGACTTGCGCGTTGTCGGGTGACGCTTGCGGCAGCCTACCGTGCTGCGGCGGAGAAGCCTGTGTGGCAGGAACCTGCGGAGGTTGCGTGTCTGAAGGCGATACCTGCAATAGCAGCGGTGATTGCTGCGGTGGCGGAGATTGCGTCAACGGCGTGTGCCGTTCAGATTGCGGTCCGACCGAAATTCGATGCGATGACATCGACAACGACTGTGACGGCAGCGTCGATGAGCCCTTGGATGACTCTTGGGAACAGCTCAAGCAGGATGTTTCCGGTTGCGTCGGTTGCCACACCGCCACACCGCCTCGTGATTTTTTCGAGTCGGAATGTGCGACGCGGGACAACGTCTGCAACATGCTCTACAGGGTCACCGTCACTAGTGCTGAGGCTGAAGGCCTGGGCGAATTGAGCAAGATGATGCCCCCTGGCCGAACGGGACTGGCAGATCCAGAAGTGGTCGCAGCCTTCCAGGACTATATCGCTGAGCAGGGGATTTCTTGTCCGTAGCGAGTCACGAATCTGTCTCGTCGAGTCGCCAGATCTGCTCCGAATTGGGGTGCGATCGGCGCGCTTGGGGGCTAGCCACAGAGGCTGGCCCGAGAGCGGGCTGTGTTGACAGCGATGCCGAGTGCAGCCAGAACGGGGGGCACTCACTTTTGGGATTGAAGGATGTTCGCAACCGTTGAGAAGCGACTCGCTGAGTCACAGTTCATGACGTTGGATCAGTTGTCCGAGCAGGTCGTAATCTACACGCGCAGCGCTCTACCCTTCCCGGATGGCCCGACGATGGCTCAGGACTTCGCTATCGCGCAGGACGCGCTATCCGGGCTGAACACCGCAAAGATGGGGTTGCTGGTGGATCTGCGCGCTGCGGTGGGCCGCAACGACGAGGAGTTTGAACGCGAGCACGAGAGTCACCGAAACTCGTTCGTAGGTCGGTTCCCCGCGGTCGGGGTCATCGTCAAGTCGCTCGTCGGACGCCTGCAAATCCTCCGCTACATACGTCACATGAGTCCGACCGCTGACGTCTTTTCCGATCCGCAAAGTGCGCGAGAATGGTTGGAAAGCCAACTCTGAATTGGAGTTGACTCGACGCGCTGCTGCGATGCGCAATCTCTCTGACTGACGGACAAGTGTGCGCGCGGTGAGCGCTCAAGTTGGCGCGCTTTCCGCCGAGGCTGCGCGCACTCTTTCGAGGACAGCGCGATTCGACGTGTTTTCTTCCGATGCGGTGTTGGCGCGACGTTTGCGTACAGAATGCTAGCCGGCGGCGACGAAGGGGGTTGCAGGCTGCGCACCATGGGGGAAAGCATGCGTGATTTTGTCGAGACTGATGTGGATCTGGAGTTGAGTGAGGCGCTCGAGTGGATTCCAACTCCTGCCGATACTCCGGAGGCAGTGCCTGGCCGAGGCCCTGGGCTTGCGCGGCGGCCCAGGGCACGTCGTTTACTTGATTGGCCAGAAGAGCGTTCACGCGAAAGTGTTTTTCGTGCCGCCACGAGGCAAGCTGCTCGACGAAAGGCCAAGCGCCGGTCTCGCCTGCTCAAGGGGGCTGGACTCGCAGCGGCCGCCCTCGTCGTTTCGACGCTGGCGCTAACTTGGGAACTACTGCCCCAGGCGTCAGCAGGCGCACTGCAGGCCGTCATGGACGCCAGGAGCAAGGTCGCAGCTGGGGTGCAGCGTGCCGTCCAGGTAGAGCAGGCAGGAGCGGCGTACGGTGGCAGCGACGTGGCGCTCGAGCCGGCGCTGGCTTCGATCAGGATCAATCTTCCCATTCCGCGTCTCGCGCACGTCAACCCAAGCAATGCCGACTATGGCATCGAGAGTGGTGCGTCGTTGCCAACTGTCGTCCCCGATCCAGTAGCAGCCGTCCCAGCGCAAAGCGCTGCTGAAGTCCCGGTTCGTCCAGCAGCGAGGTCTGAACCAGTAGAGGAGAGAGAAGAAGCACCGCTGGTTGACGGACCCGCTGCTCCAGAGCTTGCTGTCTCCGAATTGGCGCTCGCGGTACCGAGCCAGGAGCAGACTGAGCGACCCCAGCGTTGCGCCGGGACGGATCCATTCGACCCGATGAACTTTTGCATCGAGTGAGGGTTCGGAGCCTGGCTCGGCGAGGGGTGCGTCAATCGCCGATCGTGTACATCGCCCCGCCGGCGATGTTTTGGCCCTGTTGACACTCGGCACCCAGCGCATCTGTACAAACCGGCTCGATGTTGACGCCCCAGCGGAAGAAAGTCTTGCCGCTCCAGACCTGCACGGACCATCCGTAGTTCTGGTTCGGATCGACGCTGAGAGCGCTGGCGTCCGAGGGCAGCGCTGTCCACTCACCACTGTTCAAGTCCAGCACGCGTGGGCCCTGCCCAAAGTCGACGTAACGGTCGCCTGAGATGAAATATCCCGGTGCAGCGACGCCGAGCGTCGTTTCCGTGGCGACCCAGCTATCCGTTGCTTCGGTGTAGATGGCGCCGCCGTCGTATTCGAAGATGAGCAGGCGACCGTCCTGCCACAGCCGCACTGGATGGGTCAGGCTGGACGGTAGGCGCGGGTTTTGTATGGTTGGGGCGTCAGCAATCTGGGTCCAGCTGTCCGATGCTGGATCGTAGATGGCGGACTCTCCCGTGGCGCTCTCGGGGACCATGCCTGTGCCGTTGATTGTTGGGTCCCACTGGGTGAACCCCCCGGTGACCAAGATGCGTTCACCCATGAACGCAAGTAGCGGGTAATAGCGCGCCGTAGGGGAGCCAACGTTGGAGATCGCCTTCCAGGCCGAGTCAGCCTGGCGATCCATGATTTGTCCACCTTCGATCAGGTCCATGGACGCCTCGAAGTTGGGGGCTTGGCCAGAGCTTTGAATATGACTGCCCCACTCAAAGTCGAAGCGCTCCGTTCCCGCTTGGGCGATCACGGTGGTGGTCAGGTTTTCGTTGTCGATTTCGAACCTGTACGGGCTCGGTTGGATCAGAGGAGCGGTCGCTTGCCACTGAAGGTCGCTTGGACCGTCCGCAGGCGAAAGCTGCGTCCACGTGTTTTCGCAGGGGTCAAACTGCCACAGAGCGTCCGGCCCGATTTGTACCCAGAGCATGCCATCGGCCCAGGCTCCCTGAGCGGAAACAGTGACGCCGTTGCGCATGGGCCAGTCAATGCCATCAGAGCTGATGGCGACCCACTCATTCGTGGGCAGTTCACAGTTGGGTTGGCTGCCCTCCGGAGAGCTGGCTTGGCTTGGGTCTGTGGTTAGAGCTTTGCCGGGATCATCCGCACTGGGTTGCACTTTCGCTGGGTCGGTGAGGCTAGGATCACCGGCAGGCCCTTCGCCGAGAGTTTTGGGGGTTCCGCTATCGTCGTTCGGATCTTGTTCGCTGTTGCTCGCCTCGCTGCTGCCGCAAGCGGAGACCATCAGCATCACGGCTATCCAGCCCAACCGTCCGCCCGTTTGAAGGCGCGCCTTGCGTAAGCCCAGCATGGACCAAACATAGCCCAGCGTGCGCAGAGTTCCGCGGGAACCCGCTGCGAGCGCCCAATTGCCGTATTCTGCGAGTATACACCCGGACAGAAGATTGGGCTCTCGGCTGGGGAGATCCGCTCACCCTTAGCAGCAAAATTTGCGGGATCGGTTTGGCGGCGGCGGGCCATCAGGTTGCCATGAGTGGACGCGTGTTGAAACTGGCGCGCTGCGTATTGGTTGTGTTGCTTGCCCCGTTGGGTTGCTCGGAATCCAATGATTCCGATGGGATGTTACTGTCTTCTCCCGATGAGCCGAGTGGCATGCCGCCAGAGCCGGCAGCGGGGACTGAGCGCGACGAGGACCCCGTCGACCCAAGCCCTGCAGACCAAGCGGAAGTTTCGGGTGATGGCGCAGAACAACCAGACTCAGTTGCGAACGTCAGCGGTGAGGAACTCTACGGCGTCTACTGCGCCCCCTGTCACGGCACGGATGCGAACGGGGGAGAGCTGGGGCCAGAGGTTCGTCATCCTCCGGATGAGCTCGCCCGTTGGTTGGTCCGCAACGGACGTTCAGAAACGCCATATCCGGGACCGATGATCCCATTGTCTAGTGAGGTGCTCTCTGAGCCAGCCTTGGATGCGATCCTGCAATACCTCAGTAGTTTCCCTCAGCCCGACACTGGCGAAGGGCTCTACATCGACTACTGCGCAAACTGTCACGGTTCGGATGCGAGGGGCGGACCCGTCGCCAAGCACATTGCGGGCAAAGACGAGTTTCAGGAGGTGCTGAGACGTGGCAAGGGTGGCCAGGCATTCAACGCCAGGAGCCGCTACATGCCGAGCTGGCAGGCGTTGGAGCTCTCCGATCAGGAGGTACTCCTGCTCGAGTCCTACGTAGGCAGTCTCGAGGAGTAGTCTTGTCGGTGCTATCATGGCTGCATGGTGCGGTGCGCCTTGCCCTTTATCGTGTTCGTCACCGCTTGCGGTGGGGCGGACGTGCAGCAGATCAGCGACACGCATGGTCAGAATGACATGGATGCTTTGCCGCCAATACAGGGAAGCAAGGATGAGCGCATAGAGCCACCGCCTGACGATGCTGACACGACAGAGCGGCAGCCCGACGGGAACGATGTTGACGCGCTTAACCCAGAATTTCCGATGCCCGGCACGGATCCCCCGGATCAAATGCAGCCCCCGAGTCAAGTCGAGCCCAACTTGGACCCGTTGGATCCGATACCCCCGGCTGCGCCGCCCCCAGCGTCTGACGTGCTGCAGGGCAATTGGCTGCGCTACGGGTACATCGGCAACTGCATCAACGAAACATTCTGGCTCAGTTTCGAGCTAGACGCTCAGGTCACCTACCGATTCTTTGATTGGTGCGCTGGACCGGATCCATTGGGCGAGGTTCATGGGAGTTACTCCTTGGAGCAGGACTCCAGCGTCCAATTCATTTGGCAGGGGGATCCTGCCTTCGCGCGACCGGACGTAAGCGAAACTCGCCAGCGGTTCAGTGTCGGCCTTATCAATTACCTGGACACTGAGCGCCTGGCGGAGGACGTCCTCGTTCGCCAATCTCCATTGCAGTGGCGCACCGAACGGCTCGAGGAACAGTTTGACGTCGACGGGGAACTCGTGCTCCGTCACCGGTTGGAAATCGAGCTGGAGTTCTCGGCGGAGCTGCCACCGTTAAACGCTTCAGCTGCGTGCCAGGTTACGGTTGCGTTCAGCTACGAACAGTTCGAAACAAAAGACGATGTGAATGACCAGGGAACGTTGCTCGTTGCTGGGTTGCCCTGTCGGGTTGAGCCGGTGGACTCCGTGCAGTCGGTGCTGTTCAATGAGAACTTGGGTGAACAAGTCGATGGGACATACTTCACCTGGCAAGACCAGTTAGAGTCACTCTTGGAAGGCCAAGCACCCAGCGCGTGGGCCATCGAACGCTTGCGTTGGCTCGTCATGCCCCGGATGATGCGAGACAGTAGCAGCCCACACCTGCTGTCCGCCACTAGCGCAGACTGGCAACGCTCCGAACTCGAGCCGCAGGCGCTGTAACTCCGCAAAAAGCGGCAAGCTGAATAGGGCCAAATAGACCAACGCCCAGGTGATGAAACCCGGGCGTTGGCCTTTGCTTGGAGGAAGGGAGGACTACTGAGCTGGAGGCATCAACACTCCGTCGAGGATGTGAATGATACCGTTGTCTGTGCGCAAGTCGGTGCCGATCAAGTTGGCGTCGTTCACCATCAACTCCGCTCCGTCGACCGTCGTGTCAGCGCCGTTGGCCATGGTCACATCAGCTGGCGTTTGGAAGTTGTTGACAACGAACGTGCTATCTACGGCTCCGCTGGTAGCGTGATAGAGTAGCACGTTGGTCAGATCCTGACTGACATCCACGCCGTCAAACGCTGGATTGACTGGGGCGAACAACGTCAGCGGTCCAACGCCAGTCAGTGCCGTGGCGACCCCAGCGTCAGCATTCCCTACGGCCGTCACGAGTGAGCTGAAGAGCGGATACGCGGATACAGCCTCTACGATGTTGCCTGGGAATTCGATATCCGCCGGGATGATCACGCTGTCAACGAGATGAATGATGCCGTTCGATGCCGGGATATCCGTCTGTGTAACCTGCACCATGGAGTTGATCGCGACCGCTTCTCCGACGATTGCTAGGCCCAGCTGATTGTCGCTCGCGCTCGTCAGCGTCGCTGGCGAAAGCCCGGTATCTCCAATCGCTGCCACGACCGCTTTGGAGTCCACCACACCTGCGATGGCGTGCGCGCCCAAAACATCCGCCAAGTCACTACCGAAGCCGGGAGCGGGGATGGCTTCAAATGCAGCGTTGCTGGGAGCAAAGACTGTGAACGGCCCGTCACCTTGGAGCGCTGCGGCGAAAGTGTCACTGGTGCCAGGTACGTTGGCTGCGCCGAGGGCAGCGACCAGCTCAGTCAATCCTGCATTCGTGGCGACCGTCGCGATGTCGGGTGGGGGGATCAAGACCTGATCGATCAAGTGAATGGTACTCCCGGAATCGCCCGACCCGACTGCGATGTCCGTGTAGATGACGTCTACCATCTTCGAACCGTCATTCAGCCTGACGCCATCACTCGCATCAATACCCATGAACGGGCCTCCTGCGGACTGCACGCTTGCCAATTCAACTACCGTGGCTGCAGGAGCGTTTAATGCGATACCATGGTACAGGAGGATGCTCTCCAGTGTGGCTTCGTCTTCGGGCAACTCGAGACCATCAAACGCGCTGTTGACAGGTGCCAGCAGCGTGAGCCCATCACCGGATAGAGTCGTCGCGACATCCTCAGTCACGGCTCCAGCCAGCGTGCTCAGCCTTGGGTACGACGTCACCACGTCAACGATGCTGCCAGGAAATGCTCCAGGGATCAGTACCGAGTCAATCACGTGGATGATGCCGTTGTCGGTCTCGATATCGGTAGTGACCACCTGGGTCAAGCCGTTCAGGTAAACGTTTTCCCCCATCACATTTATATTTACGCTGCTTCCTTGGACCGTCTCTGCGTCCGACAGGGTCACCACGTCAGCTGCGGGGACTTCACCTGCGACCACGTGGTACGTGAGGACCGCCGCGAGAGTGTCACTGTCCAGGCCATCAACGAGTCCCTCTGGTAGCAACTCGAAAGCAGCATTGGTCGGTGCGAACACAGTGAATGGCCCCTCGCCGGAAAGGGTTTCATCCAACCCGGTGGCGACTAACGCATCCACCAGGGTGGAGAAGTTTTCGTCAGCCATTGCCACGTCAACAATCGTGTTCGACGCGGGCATGTCGTCGTCGGCATCATCGTCCACGACGTCATCGTCCGCTATGTCGTCATCGGCGTCATCGTCCGCCATGTCGTCGTCGGCGTCGTCCGCCATGTCGTCATCAGCCATGTCGTCGTCTGACGAACTGTCGTTGTCATCTCCGCAGGCGATGGCCGCGGGTGCTAGAGCGAGTGAAATGAGCAGCGGGCTGTTCGCTGCTAGTCGGGCAAGAGTGGATATAAGCTTCATCGGAATGGACCTCCTTCAGCTCAGTCACCTAGTTCACCCGATTCCGCCGCCAACCAGTAAAGTTGTTGCTCTGGCGGCAACAACACGTGCCTGTTGACGCAACAATGTGTTCTACGGCGCCAATTGCCCGCTAGCCACCTGTTGCGCCCAGCTCAGTTCATTGAGAGTTGCCAGCGCTGCAGCGCACATCAGCAGTGCGAAGCTCGCGCTGACCGCCAGGGCAAACGGCGCGCGTAGACGGGGCCAGTGCCGCGTGAGTGGAACGATCCAAATTAGGCAACACAGCAGGACGGACAGCAACGTGAGTACTTGTTCCTGGCGGTAGCTTTCGATGCATAGCCAAATCCAACCGGTTCCCGTCGCGATCAACGACACGACGAGCAGGATGGACATCAGGCTGATCATCGGCCGTCTCCCGGTTGCGTGGCTGTCGAGCGGGAGGCGACTTTGACAGCTGTTGGACGCAACAACCAACCAACCGCCCCCAACCCGACGACTAAAGAGACCGCTGCGATGCCGAACATGGCGACCGGAAGGATCTGGACCCCGGGGCCACGTTTCAGCACGAGGGCCGTGGCCCAATCAACCCCAGGGAAGTGTTCCCGCAGCGTGGGCAGATCCCCTTCCCAATTGCCCGCAGGTCTCAGGTACCCGGAGTAACTTTCGACACGGGCCAGCTGCGGAAGTGCAGCCTCGGCCCCGGTGTCGCTGACAATGAACACACGCGTTCCGCTCCAGTCCAAGGCGCTATCACCAGGAATGCAATCCAGCCGTTCGCGGGAGTCCAGTGCAAGTTTCACCCTTTCCGTCAGTGGGTGGTCAAGGGACAGGACCGGGTAGTAGGTTTGCGGATCGTCTTCGTCCGTGTCGACCCCTGAGCGAGAGCTGGTCGAGCAGGGGGCAGTCGAAGCCCCGTAGAGCGCGTAGTGAGGGCCAAGCTCCAAGTGGACGCTGGGCGGGCTTGCGCCGGCCTCCAGATTTTGCAGGTCAACCCGCTCGGCTTGTTCCCAGCGCTGCAGCTGCATTCCGGCCCAACCGCTCACACCAGCCGCCAATGCGGCGACGAAGGTCATCAGCGGTATGCTCAAGACCGCGGCGGACCGACTTAGTACTTTCACGGGCCGTCACATACCACACACGCTTCGGCTCGTGAAAACCCGCGGCCACGGCTGCTTCTCCGTTGCAGTTGGAAGTATCCGAGGCCGGTGCGCTGGTGCTGGGGGCGAGAACGTGCAGCTAGCGGTGGGCCTTGGGTGCTTCGCATGGGAGGCGAGTCGCCAACGAGGTATAGTCTACGCTTCTCCGATGTGCGTGCGTGGTAAGCAAAAGTGGTTGTTGCTCGGGATCGTGACCGTCTTGGTAGGGTGCTCCAGCGACTCATCTGGTGAGTCAGCGGTTCCGAGTTCAGACTCGCCGAATTTAGAGTCGAACGAAGTGAACGGTGCGCCTGAAAACCCCGACGAGGGCGAAGGGGACTCGGTGGGCGGTCCGGATGATGGGACCCAGGACTCGGATGAACCAATCAACACTGGTGGGGCGCCGTCACCGGGCGGCTCAATCTCCGATCCAGACTCGGCGGATGAGGCGCCTGCTCTCGACGACGACGAACCAGAAGCTGACCCAACAACTGGTGGAGAACTGCCAGATCCAGACGCCATTGATTGTCGCCAAGATGGTGACGGAACGACCACCCTCGTGTTCGTCAACGGCTGTGCGGGATCTCTGAGTGTCCAAGGTAGTGAGCTGGATGAGCAGTCCATCGAACCGGGCGAATATGTCTGCGTGGATATCGGCTCTGCCGCGGAGACTCTCAGCTCAAAACGCTATTGGGGATTTGTGGGCGACGATCCTGGGCCAGAAAGACATACGCTGGCAGAGTTTACCTTCAACACGGACTTCAACGACTTCGATTGGTACAACATCAGCCACGTAGACGCGCACAACCTACCGATGCAGATCGTGCCAGTGGCGCGCCCCGATTGTGAGTGGCTGACGTGCGAGCAAAGTTGGTTGGATAGCTGTCCCGATGAAGGCAAAACGTTGGACGACAGCGGCCAGGTCGTTTCGTGCGTCAGTCCCGAGCGAGACAATCCTGATAGTCCGGTCGTGCAATTCTTCGAGTCCTGTGACGATGCGTATGCTTGGTCAGCTGACGATCAACAAGGCGATGATCCGAGCCCCATGCGCGCCTGCGCAGGTGAAGATTGGGATATCGTGTTTTGCCCTTCAGCCGAGCCATGATCAGTGCCCCAAAACTTGGCGCGCTGCTGGTAGCGATCTGGGGCAGCGCCTGTAGTACTCCCAGCAGCGGTCTATCCGATCAGGGTGAGACTACGGAATCGGTTGCAGGTCAGTCGTCGGATGCGGAGCCAGAGTCCGGCGGCGACGACAGTTCCGCCGACCCGCCAGCACCAGAGCCAACGGTAGGCGACCCGCAGCCTGGGGCGGGAGGGGAACCTGGCGACACCCCAGAGGCGGACCCAGAGGGAACGCCAGCTGGGCCTGAACTCGGCGCCTTTCCGGTGGATCCGTCGCCGGTGACCCGTGGCGGCACCATGACTTTCCTCAATATTGGTGCACCCGGATCCTGGCCCCGTCGCCTAGATCGCCAGGCGGGCGATCCTGCTTGTGATTACAAGGATGGTGAGGACACCTGGGGTGGGCACTGTTGCCAGAGTTTGCACCAAGTCGAAACTGACCAGCTAGCGCCTTTCGATGAGGAGATGACACTGATCCTCAAGGCGGTTGAAGTCAAACAGCTAGCGGTTTACCAGCCGATGAGCGCCGAGCCGGCGGTATCTTGGTCTCGGGTAACCAGCTGGGACGCGCGCGGCGAGCGTGACAACTTGTGGTTCACTCGCGAGGGAAACGGCAGTCTGGAGTTTCCGGGGGACCTCACGGGGGATGATTGCGTGGGTTACGTCATGCAAGAACCCAGCGTGGACTGCGGCGATGAGATCGACTATTTCTGCCCCGACGACCCTGGGATTTTGCATCGCGGTTACACCGGGTCCAAATTGGTGGTGTTCCTCGGATCCATGGACTTGGATGACGCCCAGGTTGGTGCGTGCGGTGGGGATGGCGCCGGGCACCCGGGGCCGTGGGTAGCTTTCGTGGCTTCGGAGCTGGTGCGAGACGGCGGCCGCAAGTGGAACGGACTGTGTAACTGCTACTCGCAGACCGGCAGCGTCGGTGACGGTTGCGGTGAGATCAACGTGTTTGAAGTCGTGATGGACAACAACGATTTCTCCAATCGTGAATTCGCGAGCACGGGCGTGCGATCGTATCAGGCTGGTCATGTTGGCGGGGCCGTTTGCGGCGCTGATTGCGACAGAGACAGCTTCGCCGAAGATGTGGATGTGGTCGATGCTTGCGCTCAGCAGAGCTACGCCCACGGTCCCGAAATCACAGCGGGCGGAGAGTCTGATGGTTGTCCGGTTTGGCGCAGGCCAAAGGGGGACCGCTACTTCTTCATCCTGTTGGATGAGCAGGAGCGAGCCATTCAGGTGGGGATGATTCATCCCTCGGCTATCCCGGAGGCGGCGGAGGCGCTGCTGCCAGCGTTGCCGTTTGGGCTCAGCCGCGGAAGCATTGACGCCCTGCTCGACATGCGTTTACCCGAGTGAGCTCAGCTGACTAGCAGCTATCCGCTTGCATTTCACACAGCTGCGCATCGAGGAGTGCATTGGAAGCGTTACGCGCACCTACGCGCCCATATTTGTGAGGGGAGCTCTAATGGAACGGGGGCGTGCGTCGTTGCAAGATGTCGCATGGACCTCTCGAATCGACTCGTGCCCTGTTGCTCCATCATCGCTGCGACTCTCTTACTGAGTGCTTGCGCCAGCCAAAAGGAGGCCGAAGCGCCGCAGGTCGCTCCTCCCCCAGTCCAGCGGGCGGAAGAGGCACCAGACGAGAAGTGGGACACGACTGACGACTCCGAGAAGCCGGAAGCCAAGAAGGAGCAGCCAGAATTGAAGTCTTCTGGGCGCCCAACGCTCCGGCTGAAGCATCGTTCGGTACTCGAAGCCAGTGTGGACGGAATGGGTGCCGTGCTGACACTCGGGGAAAACGCGAGCGTGGTGATCCCAGAGGGCGCTCTCGCCGATCCGGTGCCGTACCACTTTGCCCAACGCAAGGGGATCACGGGTCCCAAACGGATTGGCAAGAATTACGAGTTTGCTCCTGCATTGGAGTCCGGCGCGGACCCGCTGATATTGGAACTACCGTTGCCCAGCTGGGCCAAGAAAGCCAACTTCGCGATTCTAAAGACGCGCATCCGCGATGGTGAACAAGGGGAGGGGATTTGGAAGGTGGTCGCAGCGACCCGCATCGATCACGAAAAAGGCATAGCGATCCTCGAAACTTCGAGCTTACCCGAGGGGTGGATCTACCTCACGTCACAGAAGCCTGACTAGCGCTGAGGCCCGCGCAAAGACGCTGGCTAAACGCTGTTGCTGGCTTTAGGTTCGGCGAATGTGGGATGAGCGCTACTCCGAATCTGGTTTTGCCTACGGGACCCAACCCAACGACTTCTTGGTCGAGGTGGGCGAGCAGATCCCCCCCGGCCGAGTGCTGTGTTTGGCCGAAGGTGAAGGACGCAATGCCGTGTTCTTGGCTTCGCGAGGCTATCAGGTACTGGCAGTAGACCAGTCTGTCGTCGGCTTAAACAAGGCGAGGAGGCTCGCGGCTGAGCAAGGGGTCAGCATCGAAACTCAAGCGAGCGACTTGGCTGCGTTCGAGTGGGGCAGCGAAAGCTTCCAGGGCATCGTGTCCATCTGGGCGCACACGCCACCGGAGCTGCGCGCGAGCATTCACCGCGAGTGTGTTAGCGCACTGGCCCCAGGCGGGGTGATGGTCTTGGAGGCCTACACCCCTGCACAAGTTGGGAGGGGAACCGGCGGGCCTCCAAATCCGGTGATGTGTATGACCGCTGAGGGGCTTCGACAGGAACTGGCCGGGCTTGAGCTCACTTTGCTCAGAGAAATCGAGCGTGACGTCGCCGAGGGGAAATACCACAACGGCAGCTCCTGCGTTGTGCAGATGGTCGCTCGTAAAGGATAGAGCGCCTACTGACGTGGAAGTCGCATCAGGCTGCCGTCTTCCTGCGCGCTGACGACGCTTTCAGGGAGTAGGAGCACGTCGCCGCTGTTCACCCAGTAGATCCCGCCGGGAGTGGAGGCAATCTGGGAGGGCGCATCCAGTCCTTCTGCCAGGACCTCGAATTCAGAGCCGTCCAGCTTGAAGCGGACCAGCTTGCCGATCCCTGCGATAGACTCCTCGCCCAGATCTGGGCGCGCCGTGGCGTACACGTAGTCTCCGTCCAGCGCGAGAGACCAAGCGAATTCTAGATCGACCACCTTGGTCGGGGTGCCTCCATCGCGCGGAATGCGTTCCACGGTGTGGCCGGTGTTGTCCGCGAACAGGATATCTCCGTCGACCAGTCTAAGATCTCCGAATAGGCCAGGACGTTCCAACAGTCGCGTGGGCTCCGCCGCGTCCGGGGGCATGATAGATAGG
>JBNLEN010000104.1:0-22189 GCA_050304975.1 Polyangiaceae bacterium | reverse complement strand
CTTCACGCCGAATAGCCGAACGATCGCGAAGAGCACGCCAGCCGGCGCCACGCCACCCCGACCGCCGCTGTGCCCCCGGTCTTCAAACTTGCTGGACCGACGCCGACCTTGGATATCCATTTGCTACCCCCTTCCTAGGGAAGATCCGTTGGCGATGGGCGGCAGACCGAGGTCACTTGAACCTCGTGCATGTCCGCGGAATTTGCCCAACCTGGTCTCGTAGAGTGGGCGCCCGTGATCAAGTAAGTTTCGCCCACAGCCAAGGCACAACACCCCGTTGGACCGCCACAACGGACTCCGCCAAGGGTAGCCGATGTCGCGGCGTCCGTCGCGTGAGTGGGGGGCGACGCGCTGGGCTCCACAACCGTCAACGTCGTGGAGCACGATGCTGGCACTGAGCTGGTACAGGCCGTTTCCCCGAGCGTGACCGTCGCGCGAAGCGTCACGCTGGTGCCACCTGCCATGGTCAGCAGCTTTGAGACGGAAATACTAGGCCCGTTTGCTTTGCACAACTCAATCTGAACATCAGGGCACATCTGCGGGCCCGATGAAAGCGCACCCCCGGGGGAGGAACTGGGCGCGGTGGGACTTGGCCCGCTAGGTGTTGGCTTTGGCTGAACGGGCAGGGTGGGCTGTTGCACGGCCGCTGGATCTGAGCTGCTGCGCGCGCAA
Source organism: Polyangiaceae bacterium (assembly GCA_050304975.1). GTDB lineage: Bacteria > Myxococcota_A > Polyangia > Polyangiales > Polyangiaceae > SZUA-265. Next base: position 21,517 of record JBNLEN010000104.1, on the reverse strand, counting down.
CCAGACAGGATGCCGGAGATCAGGATGAGCGCTGTCGTGCGCATTCGCAGCATCTTACTACAGCTTGGAGCAGGCAGCGCCAGCTTCTGGTCCCAAGAGAGTTCGGGTTACATGCTCCGGCCCCCGACTGCCAGGTCCGGACGTGGACCTCCGTCAGCGGTAGTAGGGCGGGTACGCTGCAGGCGTGTAGCATTGGGAGCTGGATGACGAACACAGGACCGCGGCCCCAACCACCAGCAGGAAGCCGGCAATCACGCCAACCACGACGGTGCCGGGCGGTGGTTCTTCGGACTCGGGCACGCTCCTGACGGTGAAGCAGGCAGCCACCGGGGGCACTTCGTACTTCTCACACTGCTCACCGGGCGTGACTTCAAAACCTGGGCACTCCGCCAGACAATTGATGTAGCCCTCGGGAGAGCTCTCACTTTGGCAGCTGCCGTAGCAGCGAAATGCCTGCCCTGGATCGACTGGGTTGGCTCTCAGCTGCAGGCGATAGCGCACGCTGTCTGAGGACTGATGCGCCGCGGTGCGGGCGCGCTGGCTGGCGCTGCTGCAAGCCAGCGGAGCGCAGGCGAGAGCCACCGAAAGCGAAACCGCCGTCAGCGCCCGCAATCTTCTTTGCTGGGCAGTGGGCTGCATTGCAGGTCCCACTGTCGCTCGTCTGGGCTGGGTTCGCTAGTCTGAATTCACGCCATCGAGGCGTTCACGCCGGCGCCGGTGGACTCAACGCCGGGGATTGTCAGATCCACTTGGGCTCCGTCGGGCGGGTCCCAGGCGGGGCGCCCGATCTGGTGGGTGCGGAAGCGGTCGGAGAACATGCCTAGAATGTAGGTCTTGAAGCAGAAGCCGAAAATGCTCGACTGGTTCAGTTCTGGATCGATGTTCGGCGCCAGCTTGTTGTGCACCTCCCACAGCTTGCTCCAGTGCAGGCCTGCCTGCTCATGGTGGGCGGCGTGCAGGCCATTGTTGAATACCAGCCAATTGCTGAACTTACCCACGAAGTTGCGGGAGTGGTTGTAGCGCGACCAGGGGTCACAGTGCACGTGCTGCACGTAGTTGATGAAGAACATGCCCCACAAGGAGAATAGCGACGGCATCAACATGGCAACGCCATAGACGACGACTCCGAATACGCCGTGCAGGTAGATCGCCAGGCCAAGCATCGCTGCGTGGGCGCCGAATACGGTGACGTACTGCCAGATGATGTTGCGGAACTGGTCCGGCTTGTTCTGCTTCACCTTGGCCAAGTAGTCCTGAATGCACTTGCCCTGCCAGTGACTGGAAATGAAGAAGTACGTCCACGCCACAGTCCAGTTGTGGTTCTTGGAGTAGCGCCAGGTGATTGATGCATCACCAGGACGGTTGACGTACTTGTGGTGGTTCTGGTTGTGCGTCGGGATCCAGCCGAACGTGGGGTAGCCGTAGAAGATCGAGAGCCACGCGGAATAGAACGTGTTCATCCGCTTGCTCTTGAAGGTCGGACAATGATTCTGGTTGTGCGTGAGCGCGCCCGCGCAAAACCCCAGATACAGCCCTATCGGCAATAGCCATCCCACCAGCTGCGGGTAGGCGTATTGAAGCAGCGGCACGCCGGGGAACAACACGAACACATAGAACATCGTGCGGTAGTCGGCTTTTTCCCGTAGACCCATGGCTGCGCAACCTACTTTTCAGGCCCGGACGGCGTCAATCGCTTTCGCGGCGCGTCAACGCGCTAAAGCTGCGCGTCTGGCGGATTGTCGAAATAGTACAGGCGTTCAGTGTGTAAACGTGACGGAAACCGCAAAACCCTTGCTTCGACGCGGTACCCGCTCTAGCCAAGCGTTGCTTGGCGGCCACTACCGCTCCGCGTTCCGCAATCCAGCACCACCCAACACCGAGCTCGGAAAGTTCGATGATGTTTTTCGGCAAGCCAATCGCCGCGTTCACATCAGACGTTCGCCGCTGGGCAAGCGGGCTGCTGCTATTGGCGACTCCTTTGCTCACCACGTGTCAGGTGCCGGATCTCTGTATCCCTCGGGAGAGCACCCTGGGGTTCTTCTCCAAGGGGGATTGCGTTCTGGCCGAAGCCAGCTTTTTCCAGGGACACGAGTGGCTGACCTACTTCGGCAACCGCGACCTGCGCGCATCGGAGCGCTTCACGCGTAGTGAGATCCAGCGGATCGCCGAAGGCAACCGCCGCGTGGATTGGCCCAAGGAGCTGCTGGTGCACCTGAACGCGAGCGTGGTGCACTACCTGTCAGCCCTGGTCGAGTACACGGATCGCCCCGAAAATCAGCGCCTTCACTTCTTGCTGACGGACACCAACGACACCGAGCAAGCCCGCCAAGATTCCTTGGAACACATCCAGCAGCTGAGCGTGCGCATTCTGGACGAGTGGAGCCAAAATCGGGAGCTGTCCTTGGCCATGATCGGCCAAGCCAACCACACCATTCAGGACTCCTTCAGCCCAGCCCACACCGTACGGGACCCTGAACGCGACTGGTGCATCGTCAAGTGCAAGGCGTACATTCAGCGGGATCCCGACAAGCTGACGGACGATATCGAGTTTCATGGGGGTGAGGGCGGCGACACCATCGGGCACACCACGACCGAGGACTCGATTTACCGCCCGGGCCGGGACTGCGCCGATCCCCGGGGTGCCGCGGAAGTCGAGGATTGCCTCTCCGAGCCGGCGCTGCGGGCGCGGCTTGCCACGCGGGACTACCTCAGTTTGGTACGCCGTGCGCTAGCGGACCACGTGGTCGGCGACGGCAGTTTGCAGTCGGCCGAAGCTATCATCGAGCGCCGATTTTCCGAGTTCACCGAGGAGCATTTGCAGCTATGCGAATGACGCCAGCCTCATTGATCCGACGCAGCTGGTTGCAGTTCACGGCGGTCGCCGTGGGCAGCTTGGCCGTTGGGGGCGCCGTCAAACGCGCCTTCGCTGAGCGCGGTGAGCAGTCGCTGGAGCACGCCCTATCGGATGCCTTGCGTCATGTCCCTGAAGCTTTGCGACCGGCCACGCTCAGGCTGCGGCTGGATGCAGGCTTGGGACAGCACGCGCTGTTCGACGCGCGTTCAAGCACCATCTGGGTCAGCCCCAGCTTTGCCCAAGCTCCCGCGCCAAGCGTACTACTGCATGAACTGGCGCACGCTGCGGCCAACGGCAGTCGTCCCAACTCGTTGATAGCGCAACGTCTGGTGCAAGCGGTCGACGAGGCGCATGCAGACTACTTCGCCGCAAGCGTGTTGGGAACGCCCCGGATCGGGAGTGAGGAGCTTGGTGAGGTCCGAGACCTTTCAGCTGAGATCCCTCGCGGGGCGGTGGAGCTCGCGCAGCTGGCTTTGCCAGGCTTTTCGCCCCACGAAGTCGCCGCGCCCTTGGCCTGTCTGCTGTGGCAAGCGCAGCCCGACGCTGGAGCATTACTCACCGATCTAACTTGGGCGCTGCGATCGGGCAGACCCTGGCGCGCCAGCACCCCGGGCGCCGTCGCCCAAGAACTCGTGGCGCGCTGCGCCGAGAGAACCCAACCGCTACTTCAGCAAATTTTGATGAGCTGGTTGGGCCCTCAGCTGTACCCCACTGCTGAATTGGAATCTGCAGGAATCGAATCTGCGGGAGATTGAAGTAATGACCAAGTTGCGTGCGATGTTCGCGGCCACGGCTGCAACCCTACTCCTGAGCTCCTGCACCCTCTACCACAGCCGGCAAGCGATGCTCAGCGGAGTGGACCGAACTCCCAGCAGTAGCGCCAGCTTCGTCACCGAAGAAGACAGCGGGCTGATGTTGTTCAGTGTGCTGGTGATCACCGAGCCCGACCACTACGCGATCTTGATGGAGCGAGCCCGCAAACGGTACCAGTGCGACCGACTGCACCACGCCCAGCTCGATTTCTATACGGACTACTGGACGATCGTCGCATTCCCGATCGCTCGCTTGACGCTGGTCTGTGAGAAGCTCCCCAAGTCAGCGCGTGAAACTGAGAAGCAGCCAGCGGACGAGCCGGCTCCCAGCGCGACGCCCAGCAAGCCCCCACCACCAACGCCTGCCGCCACGAGCACTGAGACTGAGACCCAGGCTCCCAATCCCGAACCAGAACCCGCAGCGCCGCCAACGCCGACGCAACCTTGATGCGTATGTTTGGGCTGAAGATTGTCAGGAGCGCGCGGGGCGCTGCCACGGTCGCTGTCGCCGCGATGCTGCCGGCGTCGATCGCCCGAGCCCAGCTTGCGGACCAGCCGTACGCCGTACAAGACAGGATCGTCGACCGCCAGCAGTTGCCGGATGAACTCGTCGAGTTTCCTGAGAGCTACTGGCTGGTCTCGCTCAGCCTGGAAGCGTTTGGACACGCCGACTTCAAGGAGGCTCGCGACAATTGGGTGCTCCAGGGAGTGTCTGTGATGTACCGCCGTGGCCCCTGGGCGCCGCACATCTACCTGATGTCCAATGCGATACTTCAAGGCGCCTTTCCCGACTCAGAAGGATTGCGCAACACACGCGACCAGTTGGGGCTTGGGATGCGATACTACCTTCCGCTCTGGGGCATCGATTGGAGCTACGGTATCAGCGCCCATTTGGAGACCCGTTTGGCAGACCACTTTTGGCTCGGATACGCGACCCCCGTCGAGCTCGGTGCGGTGGTTTATGACCAGAACTCGTGGCAGATCCAAGCTTTCGCCGGGGCGCGAATGGCGCTTGGTGGGCAGCTGGTCAATCACTACCTGATCGATCCGAACGGCTTCGACAGCGAAAGCGCACGCGATAACTTGCACCGAGTGACCGACGAGGACCCCTGGCTCGGTTTCGTGCGCATCACCTTTGGACACGAGTTGAACTGATGAAGCGCATGCAGCTCTCAGTTCGTTCGCCGGGACGCAGCATCGCTTTCGTGCTCGCTTGCTCATGGCTGGTCGCGCTAGCGCTGGCGTTGCTGTCGAGCCCAGCGAACGCGAAGGACCCCGGCATCAAGTCGCCTGGCGGCCGTCAGATCTACGACGACAACGACACCTTTGGCCAGGTGCGTGACCAGGACCGGCGCATCTTCGTGATCGAGGTCGTGAGTGGAATTGCACCTGAGGGCAATCTTGGACTCCTACTCGGCGCCATCAATCAGCCGCTCAAGGGGCTCGAGTTCTACGCAGGTGCCGCGCGAGAATTCACGCCAGCGACGAGTTTTCCGCTGTCCGCTCGCTATATGTTCAACCTCGACGGCTTTCGACCTTACGTCTCTGGCGGATACATTCTGCGCCTACATGACGAGGTTGGTTTTCTCGCGCACAACGTGTTCTTCGAGGCCGGGTACAAGTGGATCATTCACCACACGCATCACGTCACCCTGGGAGTGGGCTTGCGACGCGCGCTGGGGATTCATGTATTGGACGACTCACCGCTATCGGCCCCTGAAGTGAACCAAGCGTTGCTGGCAGAGCAAATCGACGACGGTCCTGCCTGGGTGCCGACGCTAGCCGTGCGCTTCAGCCGCGCCTTCTGAGCTTGTCGAAAGTGCGCACCGCGCTTGCTGAAGTTTTGTGTATCCTGGCCCGTGGTCGACGGAGTAACGTGCCCGCATGAGCGAAGCTCGGATTGTGATCGCGGCCTATCGCCCCAAACCAGGCAAAGCCGAACAGCTGAAGCAGCTGGCCAGAACACATGTTGACCGGCTGCGGGCAGAAGGCCTAGTGACGGAGCGCTCACCCATCATCATGCAAGCCAAAGACGGCACAATCGTGGAAGTATTCGAGTGGAAATCGAAAGCCGCCATGGAGAGCGCCCACACAAACCCAGCGGTGCTCGAAATGTGGAATGAGTACAGCCAGGTCTGTGACTACGTGCCCGTGGGCAGTGTGACCGAAGTGAACGACCTATTCTCGGAGTTCACCCCATTCGAATGACAGCTATGGAACTGAACACCAAACAACGACAATATCTCAAGGGCCTTGCGCATCCACTGAACCCGATCGTCCAGGTTGGCAAGTTCGGGTTGACAGACGCCGTCGCCGCTCAGCTGGACCAGGCCCTGCTGGATCATGAGCTGCTGAAAGCCAAGGTCGGTAAAGAGAGTCCGTCAACGCCCGCGGAAGTAGCTCAGCAGGCAGCGGACAAACTGAGCTGCAGCGCTGTACAAGTTATCGGGCGCACCGTGGTGCTGTATCGCCCCCACCCGAAGAAGCCCAAGCTCAAGCTGCCGAAATAGGGTCCCCTATTGGGATAACCCGCGAACGAAGCGTGCTCACGAAATTCACAGCCTGTGACGAGGAGTCACAGCTCGGCGCGAGACTTGCCGCCCAGAACATGTGTGATTCCGAAACCTCACACGGCAGCACGCTGCTGGTACAAGGCGTGCATGGCGCCATATCATGGTTTGCCCGCGCCGCTATCGCCCACGTTGGATGGCTGCGGTCCTGCTGTGCTGCGCGTGTGACAATTGTTCCGAGAACTACTACGAAGAAGCACCCTCCAATTGTGAGCGCTGGGCGGCACCGGCGACGTTCTGCGATTACTCCGGTGGCTTTCAGGGATCTGACGACTGCGCGGAAGAAAGCCGCTCGAGCTGCGCCGAATGGAGCTGCCCGAAAGGCTTCGAACTTCGGGGCGATTGGGATAGCGAGGAGCAACCCATCTGCGAAAGACTCGTGGTGGTCTACGAAGACCCCTACTGCGGAAACGACGCTTGGTCCGAGTCGTCGCTATAGCCAAACTCCGCGTTTGGAGCTGGGGTTCGAGCTGGGTTGATAGTGAGTTCGTGGGTGTGCAAGGGGAGCTGCTCCTGGCTGCACCAAGCCGAACGGTCCTTGCAGCGCGCCAAGATGTGCGGGGTTTCATCAGCCACACGAAATCGCAGGTAACGCTCAGTCGCTTCACGCGCGCGCGCGGCATCCCCACCCATCCGTTCCAAAGCGATCGCCCTGGTGCGCAGCGGAGCTTCAGCCAGGGGCTGAAGCATGAGCGCGTGCTCGGCCGCTTGCAATGCGGTCGTATGGTCACCGGCACTGGCTGCAGCTTGAGCAAACAGCGACCAGCCCAAGTCGTCGCGCGGGTTTTCGCGGGCCGCTGCTCCATACCAGCGCGCAGCATCTGGCCAGCGCCACACCGCCGCGTAAGCCTCGGCTCGAAGGCGTGAGGTCGCTGGATGAGTGGGAGCTAGTCGTTGCGCCGCTGACAGCTGCTCCAAAGCATCAGCCGTTCGTGCCTGGCTGGTGTTGAGGCGCGCCGCAAGCACCAAGAAGGACGCTTGCTGAGGTCCCGTTTGCGCTAGCGCCGGCTGCAGCAAGGGTCCCAGCTGATGCACCTTCTCCGGCAGCTCCTTCAGCGCAGCCAGGGAATAGTCATAGAGATCTTTCGCTTCTGGCGCCCAGCGTTTGGGCTTCGAGGAAAAATTCAGGCTTACGGACTGTTCAGCCAGTAGCGTCACCGGCTGCTCCACGCAGGCATCCAAGCCGCCTTCGCTGGCGGCGGTGTGCCCGCGCTCCGCGGCGGCAGCGTGCTGGGCGGAGCAGGCAGCCCGTTGCAGCTGATCGGTGCGGCTCTTGTGCTTCAAGCGCGCGACCAGCGTGAGTTCGCCTGCCGCAAGTGAGTCCGGCAATGGGATCCCGTAGCGCACGAGCGCCGCGTCGCGGGGAGGCAGCGTGTTGTCGTACAACTTGGCGGCGAACTCATGAGTCTCGTGCTGCTTGAGCGGTGAGCCCTGTTCGTCTCCAAGCGCTGTCCAGAGCGTGTGACTTTGCAGAGAGCTGGCGAGTAGCTGCTGCCCCACCCATACCTCTAGTTCTAGCCAAGTGTTCTGAATGTCGCGCGTGCCCCCCGGAAAACGATGCCCAACGCCCGTATTCTTGAGCACCACCTCAACCTGCAAGCGTGATCCAGGCGTCGGCTTCAAGAGTTCAACTTCGTCATCTCGGACGAACGCAGCGTCTGCAGCTTGAGTGACGCGAGCGATCTGCAGGCGAACGCCCGAGCGTAATTGGGCTTGCGTGGCGGACAGCAGCGGCTTGTCTCCCAGCATTTGTGCCAGCCAAGTGTGCCCTCCAACAAACTGGTGGGACGCCGTCAGCTGCCCCTGCTGGACTCCGGCGAGCGAACGACGCTTTGGCATGTGGCACTGCTGGCAGGTTTGCAGCTCCACCCCGGGATCGATCTGGCGGGTGCGCGTGCCGGCGTAAGCGGAACGTGCCCAGGGCCCGAAGTCATCCATCGCCTTGAGGTGGTAGGCGTTGCCCGTTTCCGGCCCTAGGAAACTGCGATGGCAGCTGCCGCATAGCTCGGGCTGGTGCAGCACGGGTTGGCGCATCGCACGCCGATGTCTACGCACGCTGTGTTCGTCATTCAGATCTGGTCGCGGCAGCTCGGGCCGTCCCAACGTGTAGGAGCCATTGCCCTGCATCGAAACTTGACGCACGCCGTGACAAAGCTGACAGCCGATACCGGCGCTGGCGCGTGCGTCTGTCAATTCAACCGGCAAGTCCATTGCTCCGTCCACCAACAAGGCCGGATCATGACAGCCCGCACACATGCGACTGGGTTGCCTGCCCTTGGTCGCACGCAGTCGGTCGACGGCGAAGCGATAGACTGGATTGTTGAAGGACGAAAACGCGTGGGCACTTTGGCGCCACTCAGCGGCGATCTGCGGATGGCACTCGGCGCATTCCTGGTCGGCGAGCAGCTGCCGGCTGGTCACTCCCGCGAGCAGCTGCGTCTGGGCCGGAAAGAATGAACTCTTGTCCGGTCCAAGGACGGGCTCCACAGGCTCGGCGGGCTTGGCCGAAGGAGCCAACACCGGTTGCGCTGACGGCTCCGGACGCTGACAGCCGAACGGCAGCCAGCCCAGCCCCGTGAGCACTCCGCATAGCGCCCAGCGACCAGCTTGTCCCCAGCTCAGACTAGGTGCCGACGCCGACGCCATCCGACCAAAGCCAGCAGTATCAGACTCCACCCAGCATGGGACGGGCGCTCACCCACACGACAGCCGGCACAGCCGCCAGCGTTTGCCGGCTCAGCTGGGGGCTGGGCTGCTGGTGCCGAGGGCTGACTTGCCACAGGGGCGGGTGGGGGTTCAGGCGAAGCGGATGCGGTCGGGTCGGCCGCTGGCGCGGCTTCCGGATCTGGAGCAGGTGGGCCCGGTGGCGCCAAAGGCAACGGATCTGGTACGGGTGTGCCCAGTGGCTGACCCTGGGTCACCAAAGTGCCCAAGCGATTCATCTGTCGGCCTTTGACGAACGAAGTGAGCGGGATCCCGCGCTGCACGAATGCTAACTTCTGCGCCGGCTCTGGACCGTCATAGGCCTTTTGTATGCTCGGCCAAGGGCCGCCCCAGATCCCGCGTTGGGGATTGCTGCAACGGACCGGTCCTTGCCAGCGGTGGCGAATGATGTAGCGCGCCTGAAAGTTGTTGTACGAGTCCTGCTTTGCCCCCTGCTCGAGGTTGGCTCCGGAGCCCCGTTCACGCCCACCGACAATCGGAGGGGCCGCGCGAAACACCAAGTCTTCCCCTAGGATGCTCTGATCATAACGGGTGTGCAGGCGCGTCAGCACGTAGCCGCCCCCTCCACCGCCAAACCAGGGTCGCGGCGGCCGACGCTTGGACTTCTTGGGTTGGGCGAGTTGGTTGCCCTCTGGCGGCTGCGACGCTTCGCCGAGCCCGCCCAAAGGATCTTGCTCTGGGGCTTGGTTGGCGCCACCTTGGTTCATCACGTCAGCGCCGAGCGTCGCGATATCTTGCATCGACAGCGGCGGCGACGGGCAAGGATCACAGCTGGCTGAAGACCACGCGTACTCCGTGACCACCGCCTTGGGGTGGCGCTTCATCGTGTGGTCGAACAGGGACGCGTAAAAGGACCCAAACACCTTGCGCGTGTAGTTGGTGACATCAATGTTGGTCGGGATGGTGACGTTGTCGTAGTTGGCCACCTCATAGCGCTGTCCCTTGGACAGGATGTGAACGATCAAGTCTTGAGTCCCCTTCGAGTTCAAGAGCCCCAGCCGCACCGGCAGAAAGAACGGGTTGGCATCGTAGTGAAAGCGCAGCGGAGATAGCTGGGCTTGACCATCCACGAACTTGACCTTGTTGGCGTCCACCTTGGCCACGAAGAACTTCATCCCCTGCTGCACGTACGGCGCCAGCACCGGCTCCGCTCCCTGGGGGATGTTGTATTTCTCCTGCCTCAGCCAGGTATCCAAGCCAGAAGAATCCCGCGCGCTGAGAATGACTACCTCATACTCGCCGACGGCGAACTGAGCCTCAATCGTGACTCCCAGGTCCTCGGCCGCCCCCGGCGCGGACGGCTTTGGCAAAGGCGGCCGCCCCGACTTCTTCTTGACCGCCCCGCTGGCGCGCTGGCGAGCGTAGTCGCACGGGTCTTGCTCCCAGTATTCCACCAGCCTGGGCGCGGCGAGCCGATCCACCCGGTCAAACACATCATTGGGCAGCGTCTTGACCTGCTCCTCTTGCAAGACGACGGGCACTGGAACCACCATGGCAAAGTCTTTGGGTGGGCCCTGGTAGTTGTTTTGCATGGAGATCACCGTACGTGTGCCCTCCCGCATCAACACCACCATGGTGGCGTTGTTGTAGAGCTTGCCTCCAGCGCTGCCCACGTAGAACCCGCAAAACGCCGAAGCACTCGGAGCCACCGACCACACGCTGCACACCAGCAGCCAAAACAGCCATCTCTTCATCCTCACCCTCATCCCAGTCCCCTTAGTCTCCCGCTCGAAGCGCGATCAAACGTTGGCGCGACGCCGCCGATACTAACCGGACCGCGCGCGAAAGCCCAGACCGGTCTCGGCGCTGCAACCACCATGTATGTGAGCGGCGCAGCAACTGCGCTTCAACACCGAGGCCATTCGCCGGGCGAGATCTGGTTTAACCGCTTCAGCGAATCCTAATCAGGCTGTCATCGATGTGTCATCATGTTGCTACTCGCCAAAGCTGTGGAAGACTGATCGATCCAGCTGCGAGGGTACATGAGAGCAAGCATTCGATCAGGATTCAGAACCACGGTAGTCATCACCTCACGGAGTCTCATCTCGCTGTGCATCCCGATCTCACTGTGCATCCCCCTCGCTTTTGGCTGCGCTGCTCAAAATACTCCCAGTAACGCCGCAGAAGCTCCGAAGAAGATCGCGCGGCACAAAGCCGGCGTCCCTCGTGGAGTCCACGGCGCGCGCCGAGCGCAGGAGGCCCAACGTCAACAAGAAGTGGAGAAGTCGTTCCTCCATTTTGTAGAAGAAGAAGCGCCCGTGGGCAGCCTGTGGTTTGGCGCAGAGCTATCGCGAGAGCGCCTGCCTTCCGGAGTCGTGGTCGGCAACGTCAGTCCCGGGTCGCCGGCTGCCGCGGCTGGCATTCAGTCTGGGGATCTGCTGGTCCAACTCGACGGCAGACCGCTGCAAGACCGCACGCACTTCACCGAATACGTCGCGCAACAAGGACTCGGGAGCAGCGTCAGCCTGGGAGTGCGCCGGGGCGAACGCTTACGTTTGATGCGCGTCACCTTGGGCGCCCGTGCCAAGACTTCGACGGAGTTGGAAAGCCAATTCAAAGACAAGCCGCTCCCCGAACAGGAGCAGCTCCAGCTGGGAGCCCTCGAAGGCAAAGTGGTCGTGTTGCAGTTCATGTCGCCACGCTGCGCGGGATGCGACCGGCTGACGCAGGAGCTATCTGCGTTGAGACAGCAGCATCAAGACCAGTTGCGCTTCGTCGGCGTCACGGAGGATGAGCTGCTCGCCACCACAAATACAGAGTTTGAAATGGTGCACGACGCCGATGGGCAGATCAGGCGCACGCTAGAAGCATACGCCACCCCAACGGTATTTGTGCTCGACTCGCATGGCAGCGTGCGCGCCGTCAGCGCTGGCGCCACGCCAGAACAACTGATGCAGACTAAGTCGCTCGTTTCCGCACTGATTGCGGAAGCAGGTCAACCGGCACCGGTCGCGGTCAATCGCTGAAAATGAGCAGAGCCCACCGGACATGCGCATGTCCAGCGGGCTCCTCAGCTGACGCGAACGCCAGTTTCGCCCAGGTCTTCGGGCTTTGACTTCCGAAACTTAGAGCGCGATATCGTAGCCGACGTTCACGCCGCCCCAGACGTTGACCTGGGTACCAGTCTCCCAGTTTGACCACGCGCCGTGCAAGCCGGGCGCGATGTACATATCGCCCAGCGGAATTGCCATGCTGGCGTTCAGACCGACATCAATGTCGTTGTTACCTTGCTCAGCGAGTTCATGCGTTAGGATCTTGTAACCGAAGGACGCGCCCAGACTCAGTGCCAGCTCATCCGTCAAGGGGATGTCCTTGCCAACGCTGGGATTGATGTAGATGTGGCTGAGCCCATCCGCAGCGTCATCGATGCCCTTGAAGTAGCTCAGGCCTAGACCCAGGTCGACGGCAGTCGAGTAGCCAAAGCCGAGAGCCGGCTCGATGAAGTGCGCGTAGTCAGTCGCCATCGGATAGAAGTAATAGGTGGCGTAGATCGAGTAGGACATGTCGTCGCCAATGGCGCCATCGTAGCCCGCGTAGAGATCTTGCTCGGCACCCAGGGCGTTATCTACGTTGTCCCCAGCATTGTCTCCGCTGAGCTGGTAAGCGCTCCAGTATCCGAGCGTCACGTCAGCGAACGTGGCCGACAGCCCGGGGAAGACAGTGAATGCTTGATCCCCCTGGGCAGGGCCCCAAACGCTGGCACCGCGCCAAACGTACGCGCTCGAAGCCTCGACATCGATGTTGATGGCGACTGAAGACTCTTCTTCTTCTACGGGGATGTCCGACTCAGCGCCGGTGTCCACGGGTGGATCTTGAGCTAGAGCTGCCGCGGCAAAACCAAAGGTCAGAGCAAAAGCAGAGAGTGAAACTAGGGTCTTTTTCATTTTCTTAGAGGCCTTTCCGTAGAGGGAACTCGCTTGTCGAGTGAGCCACCGCAAAAGGCAAATCGCGTTGGTGGCGTGTGCGGTGAACGCTTACCCGACCGTCTGTGGCGCCAATGTTTCGTCTTATTTTCGCCTCCGACACGAAACACTGGGCTGGCTCTCAGGGCTAGACTCGCGTTCGGCGCCTGAAGAAAACAGCAATGATTCCTGAGTCTTAAGAACCAGTGCGAAATCGCTTGCGCGGCATTGGCCTCAGACTGAAACCGCGAGGCGTCCAGCCAATCAGCGCCCTATATTGGGGCGGAGTTCTCTCTACGCGGTCATTGCGCAACGCGTCGTGACAGATTGCCGCAGGGAATATGTGTGGCGGCAGCGGCCGATTGCTCAGGTTTCGTTGGGTCGCTCAACGCCGATGAACGCATTCAAGCTTGGATGCGCCGCCGCAAGTGAGCGGACGCCCCGCGGATCAAATGCAATTGGCCACTGTCCGCTAACCGGCGCGCTACTTCGTCGGCAGGAGATGCCCCCCGTTCGATCTCTTTCGCCACCTGCTTGAGCTGCGTTCGAGACAAACGTGCACCTGACGTTCCGGTGGCATCGACCAGCTCGATTCCTCGGTCTGCGCTCGCCGTACCTTCTAGGACTGGCGCCCCGTGCTTGTCCAGGATGCGCAAACCATCGTCACCCAGCTTCTCCACGTACAGCACGTGCACGAGGCGGCCAGCGCTGTATAGCTCATGGCGCACCACGTTGGGATCCTCCGTCCTGCGCGTCACCAGCGTTCGACCCTTGCCCAAATCCTTGCGCTGAGCGCTCACGGGATTGCTGCCGCTCCAGAACTCGATCGAGTTGAGGATCAGCGCGTCGACAATCAGAGTGATTTGGTAGATTGGCACAATTACGAAGGCAAGAAACACCAGCCAAGCGATCCATCGGCCGTCGCCGATGCCGAGGTTCCATCCGTACAGCTTGTGAGTGAGATTGAATCCGCCGATGCAACCGGAAGTTCCCGCCGCGGTGCTGACGACTGCAAGCGTCATCACGCCCCGCCGGGAGACTTGCTTGAAGTTCTTCATTGCAGTCGCGTAACACGACCGGATCAGCGGCAGAACCGATAAATTTTCGCGGTTCAGCTAGGATGCGACGACTGCTGCGTTCTCTTCTAGATGGCGGAGACTCGTTGTCCCGGGGATCGGCAATACGTTGGCGGCACGGTCCAACAGGGCGCGCAACGCCACCTGCGAGGGTGTGAGCGCTCCGTCGGCAAAACCTTTGGCCAGCGGGGCCTCCGCTGAAAACGGTTGGGCGCCGAGTGGACCCCAAGGCACAAACGCCATGCCGTGATCACGAGCGTACTCCAGCACGTGATCATCCCCCGCCTCGTCGACGTTGTAACGATTCTGAATCGCGGCGATCGGAACGATCGTTTGGGCTTGTTTGATCTGCTCCAGCTTGACGTTTGACAACGCAACGAGCTGGATTTTGCCTTCCGCGCGCATGTTCGCGAGCTCCCCAACGGAATCCTCAAACGGAACGTTGGGATCGGGGCGGTGCAAATAGTACATCTGAATGCATTCCAGCCGGAGTCGGCGCAGGCTGGCTTCGAGATGCGCGCGCAGCGTCTCCGGTCTGCCGTCTGCAAAGACCTTACCCGGCTCGGGCTTTTCGATGCCGCCCTTGGTCGCTATCACCAGGTCCTTAGGGTACGGATGCAGAGCGTCAGCGATCAGCTCTTCGCTGTAGCCGGGGCCGTAGGCGAACGCCGTATCCAAATGATTGATGCCGAGTTCCAACGCTCGGCGAAGGAGCCGTTTGCCGGCTTCCCAATCCTTGTAGGGCCCAAAGTTTCCGGGCTGCCCCGTGAGACGCATCGCGCCATAGCCCATGCGTCGAACGCGAAACAAGCCGCCCAAAGAGTAGTACTGAGCCTCCGACATCTGGGCGTTTTAGCCTGTGTGCAGCGGACTGCACAGGGGAAGCAGCGTGCACAGTCCGGGGCGCCCATGCGTGCATGCCTTTGCCCAGCACTCAGCGCGCTGCAGCTTCGCGGTGCCCAATATCCTTGGTTTTGTTCACAAATCTCATCCAGGTGGCGACTGGCACAGGGACTGCAACTGAGGCTCCACCACCCAACGACTGCGGAGCCACGAATCAATGAAGAACCTGCTTGCCAAGACCCTCGCCCTACCATTCCTCGCCAGCCTGGCTATCGCCTGCAGCGGCGCGGGAACCGTCGAACTCAGCTGCGACATGACGGACAGCTGCGAAGAGGAGATCGACCCAAGCGTGTTCACCGAAGAGGAGCCGCGCTGCCCCGAAGAACTACCGGAGGCGGGCTCTGACTGCGAAAACAACGGGCGCTCCTGCTTTTACGAAACTGACGTGAATGACTGCGAATACCTAGCGCTGTGCGTCAACCGCGGCTGGATGGTCTCAACCCCGGCCTGCGCTTCGCCAGATGGGGAGGTCCAAGACTTCGGCACGGCCGAGTCCGAGCCGACCCAAACCGAAGAGTCCGAACCAGCTCAGGACGAAGCGCAGGCTGATGATGTTCAGGGTGACGCGGGAGCCGCAGCGCCCGAGGAGTCCGAGGAGAACACTGCAGAATAGATCTCGAGCACGCGCTTAGAGCCTGTGCGCCCGTCTCCGGCGCCATGCGCGAGCAGAACCTCCTCCAGAGCTGCCGCAAGCACATGTTGCTCGAACTTGCCCGCTAGCACATACAACAAGGCCGCCAAGCGCGCCGGTTCATACTCTTCCGACAGACACCGCGCGTACTTCTTGCCGGCGTGTTGGTAGCATTCCAAATGAAACGAGAAGGGCGCCATACACAGTGACACGTCTGACCAACCTTGCTTCGCTGGGCAGTCGCTGTGAAATCGCGAAAGCTCCTCACGCTGCAGTCCGGCGCCGTAGCGCTGCAGCACTTCGTCCACCAATCGCGTCTGAGCCTGGGACTCGAGTTCCTCGGCTCGCTCTGGCGTCTGTTGGGTAGCAGCTCGATGCGCTCTCGCTCGCGTCTGTAACTCCAACAACTCGAGACTCTGCGCTTCGGGCAGCGCTCGGTGCGCCGCTGTCAGGAACGCCCCTTCGAGCCCACTGACACCATCGGCACGCGCCGCGCGCAGGCTACGCTGGTGCAATTCTCGGAAAAGCTCAAGCGCCAGCTGCCGCGTCCGACGCGCATTCGCGCCTGCAGCGATCGCTCGTTCAAACACGCTGGTGAAGGGCGCCCCCCCGTCATCAAACACGACCGGCTTGGGACACTCCGGCGCCTTCTGTTTAGCGGCTCGAGCTTTGGAGTCCTGTGTCGCGGGGTCTTCGGCTTCCGCCCATTCAGCCTCGCGTTCAGCCTCGCGTTGCTGCGCCTCGAAATCCGGGGGACGATAACTTTGCCAGTGTAGCGTCGGGCTCAAGTCATCCGCGAGTCTGTCGAGCAGCCAATAGGCGGACCGATAGCGTTCACACCGCGGGGTCTCGCGGCGAGGGTAACCATCGCACTCTTCGAACGTCATGTAACCGCCCATCCCGCCCATTCCGACAATCGGGGAATACGCCCGCCGAAACGGATGGGCTTTGAGCGTGCGCACCAGCTCCTGGATCTGCTTGTGATAGACCTTGGCTGCGGTGGGCACCTGCAAACGCGTGCGCAGCTCTTCCCTGAGCCAAAGCGCGTCCGCCAACGACGCGTTGCGCGCTGGCTCCCCAGTAACCTTCTCCGTCGAGCTGACCTCAACGGAATTGAGCTTGGCCAGCAGCGCTGCGTCAGCCTTAAGCCACTCGCTGAGTTGCTGCCGGTAGTGGTGCAGCGCGTGCTTGTAGTCCGGCTCAGGCACGGGCGGGCAGCTGGGTGGCTCCGGCTCGGGGGGCTTGGCCGTCGGGGCCGCGGTGGCAATTTCGGGCGCGTGGAGCACGGCGCTGGGCGGCGACGGCGGAGCTAGCTCGGCAGCAGGATTCGCGGCGCACCCAGCCACCAACAACGCAAACCAACCATGTCGCATCTCTGTCCCCCCTCCGACGCTGCTAGATCAGGTGATCCGAATACCAGCGCCCCAAGCGCTCGCGCACCAACGTAGTTTCCAAACCGCTGTCAAATCGAACCCGGAAACCCAGCTCACGCTCCAGCAGCTCATCTCCGTGGTAGGTGCCCAAAACGATCACCTTCTTCCAAGTGTCTTTCATCCAGACCGCTTCGGGACGCCGTATAGGGGCGTCAGACTCGCGCACATCCACTCGCAACCAAAGCTCCGAACGATAGTGCTCGGGTAGATCCAAGCAGGCCTCTTCACACACCTCACGGATGGCTTCGCTCAGCGCACGGTGGGACAAGTTGAATGCTCCATAAGGCAAACACACCACCAACGAATAGCCCTCGGTCAACGGGATCAACGCGAAGCTTCGAGTTCGGGCGCGCGCGATGAACTGTCGGGTCCGCCGCCAGTCATCGACCGGCGAATTCTTCAGCTGATCAGCGATGATTTGCCATTCCGCCGCCGCGACCTTGATATCGAAGGGCTGCATCGAGCCGGCGTAGTCGACGGTCTCTCCTTCACCGTCGACCAGGGCCGCCCCTAGCGCAGGCAGCGCATCACAAAGGCGGCCGAGCGCGGCCGCAAACGACGTCAGATCTTGGTCGCGCGAAGCGAACGCCCGGCGCCATTTCGCTGACGAAACCTTCATCGCTCCCCGAGACGCCCCACCTGCGCCATGCCCATGGCGTCCACCGCGGAACGTTCGACCGTGATCGGCACCTCTGCTCGGAGTCGTTCGAGCGCTTGTTGCTGGAGCTTGTTCGCGCGGGCGTCGTAGATCTCGTCGCTGAGAAGCTGACGCCGCTCTTCGAATGAAAACTGTCTCGCTGGCAGGCGGTCACGCAAGATCAGCACGTGGAACCCAAATTTGGTCTCCACCACGTCACTCACTTGGCCTTCGGTCTGCAAGGCATTGGCCGCCGCGGCAAAGTCTCGGTCGTAGGAGTCTGGCGGTTGCCCTGGTCTCGGGGGTTGATTCGGGTCCACCGCTTGTCCATCGACGCTGACAGCTTTTACTTGCTCGAGCTTGAGCTCCCAGTCACCGGCGTCAAACGCTTTGGCGCGCTGGACGAAGTCTTCGAGCCCCTCGGATTCTCGCAAGTTTTCCTGCAGCTTGGTCGCCACGGAGCGCGCAGCGGCCTTGTCCTGGCCTTCTCCGACGACGATCAGCGCGTGCACGGTCCGCGCCATCTCTGGACGGTCCAGCTGGTACCAATTGCGCTCAGTGAAGTGCTTCACCTCGTCGTCCGTTGGCGGCCCCGCGGCCTTGGCTTGCTCCAAGAAGCTCTTGGTGATCGCGACCGCGAACGCCGTGCGACGCAAGTAGTCTGCCTTCTGCGGCTCAGAGCGCTGCAGCTTCTGAGCGAACAGAGTATCGCGAATCAACCCGGGCAGCACCGCTTCGGGCGCTCGCGCCTGAGCGACCGCCACCCGCTTGACCAGCTCCAGACTGACCACTGCGTCGCCGACGCGCGCTGCGTCGCCGGTCGCCAGTTGAAGCTCGACATCCCTGCCGTTCGAGGAGCCGCCGGTACACGCGATCAGCCCCCAGGCGGCGAGCCAACTCGTGGCGCCAACTCTTGCCCGGTTACGGAAACGTCGCGTCACATCTCCCACCGGCTCAGGTTTCAGGCGCTGCGGCTCGGGCGGAGGATGTCCACGGCTGCTTTGAGCAACAGCGCGCCCACCAGCAGCCAATACAACGCGTGCAAGTCCCGCTGTTGCCCTAGCGCAAACATGCCCGAAGCGAACGCAGCTCCGGCGCCCCCCAAGAGCACCACGCTGAGAATGTCGACAGCTCGATTCACGCTAACTCTTCCTCAGGAACCACGGATGGCCCAAAGCACGAGCCCTAGCATACCCAAAATGACCAGTGCGGCCAAAGCCGGTGATGCCGCATTCAGGCGCTCGGCGGGCCGTGGGCGAATCCACTGTTGCCCGCGCCGGATGGCCACTTGGGTTCCCGCGGCAACCATGGCGACGGAGCACACGAGCGCGGCGGCCTGAGCGAGCAACGCATGGTCCGAACGCACCACCAACCAAGCTAAAAACCAGGGGGCGGCGGCGCCAAGCAGCGACACCGCGAAGACCACATAGGTCCCACTGGGCAGCGACCGCTTCGGCTCCAGCGGAGTGGACGAAATCACTCGGGGATCGTTTTCCGGCACGGCTCCCTGTTCACGCACCACGCCCCAGCCGAAAGCGAAAATCACCCACCCCACACCCCCGAGAGCCGCGCGTACCGGCTCCAAGCGCTCGGGACTGATAACCGGCCCCAGCAGGACCCAAGTGACCGCGCTCAGACCAACAAAACCTCCCATGGTCACGGCGCGCCCCCAACGCGGAGCGCGTGAGGCCAACAGCAGACCGCCGATCAACGCCACCAGGGCGCACGCGGCTGATACCTTCGGCAAGACCTCGGTGCGCGCACCATAGGTCGGCATGGCTACGGTCACGAACCACGCGTACAACCCGGAAAGCAGCAGGTTCAGGCGCACCGGCTCCCCTGCCGTGGTGTCCGATGCCTCCGCGGTTTCTAGTGGGCGTCGCCGACCCAGTTGCACGCTGCCGCTGCTCGGGTCGGCCACGGCCTTTCCAGGGGTTACGGAGCTGGGCTCACCCGTGAGGGTCAGCTCAGGCCTTCTACCAACTTGAGGAACGTCAGCACGGGGTGACCAGTGCCGCCTTTAGGATACATACCGCGCGGGCGGTCGAACAGCACCGGAGCAGCTACGTCGCAATGAATCCACGGCACGTCACCGACAAACTCTCGCAGAAATAGCGCAGCAGAGATGGATCCACCCCAGCGCTCGCCGGTGTGCTTCAGATCGGCCACATCACTCTTGAGTTGCTCGCGCATCTCTTCGATGAGCGGCATGCGCCAAAACATCTCGCCCGCATCGCCGGCGGACGATGCAAACTGACGCGCCAGCTTCTCTTCGCCGGTGTAGAAAGCCGAACACAGCTTGCCCAGGGCAACCATGCAGGCACCCGTCAGCGTGGCTACGTCCACGATCAAATCCGGCTCCAGACCGCGGGCATATGCCAGGGCGTCAGCCAGCACCAAGCGCCCCTCGGCGTCCGTGTTGATGATCTCGACCGTCTTGCCATCCAACGACCCGAACACGTCCCCCGGACGGTAGGAGCTGCCGTCCGGCATGTTCTCCGCAGCGCCGATGATGCCGTGCACCTCGACGTTGGGTTTCACCTCGGAGAGCGTGGCCATCAACCCAAGCACCGCAGCGGCGCCGCCCATGTCGCTCTTCATTTCGCCCATGCCGGGCGCCGGTTTGATGCACAGACCACCCGAATCGAAGGTGAGCCCTTTGCCGACGAACACGACCTTCTTCTTCGCCTTGCGCGATGGCGTGTACGTCATGTGGATGAAGCGGGGCTCATTGCTGCTGCCTTGACCCACGGCGTAGTGCAGCTTCATGCCAGCCTTCTCGATTCCAGCCTTGTCCAGCACCTTGATCTTCAGCTTACCGGCCTTGCTGACCTGCTTCGCCCGCTGGGCGAGCTCATCTGGAGTCAGCACGTTCGGCGGCTCATTCACTGCGTCTCGCGCAATGCAAACCCCTTCGGCCACCTTCAGACCCAAGTCGATAGCTCGGCTTTCGGCCGCAGTCGTGCGACCGTCGCGATAAAGAACGACAGCGCTCAGCTGGGTCTTGGGTGCCCGCTCCCCGGTGAAGTACTTGGTAAAGCGGTAGGCACCCAAGGATAGCCCTTCGGCCACGGTGCGCAGTTGCGCGCCCTTGATCCGGTCCGGCAGCGCCACAGCCAAACGTGGCACGCTACCGGCGGCTCGGGTGGCTGCGGCCACGGCGTGGCGCAAGCGAGCGTCCCCGAATCCCCGCTTCGGTCCAAGGCCGACCAACAGCACACGCCGAGCGTGAAGTTTGCCCAGGGTCTGAACCTCAGCGATGTGGTTGGCGGAGGCCTTGTACTCGATGTTTGAGGCGTGAGCGAGGAGCGCACCCCCAAGCGCTTCGTCGAGCGCGGCGACGTGGCTTTGTTTCTCCAACGCGCCTTCGAAGAGTAGCAGCGCGATGATCCCCTCCTCGCCGTTGGTAACGTTGGCGGAGGTGAGTTTGACTTCGAGCGCCATGCGACGTGTTCTCCTTCTAAATCTGCTTATGGAGGTCTCTTTGGCGCCCTACTGGCGCGGACCTCACGGGGTTCCGTATGGGACGGCAGCGACGGTAGTGGAGATTGCGCGCGCTGGCAAACCACTGACAACCCATTGCTCGTGCAATTGGAGCGCCCGGGGATGACGGCCAGGCGGTGAAAAACGAGCCCTCTGCTACTCGAATCTCCGGCGACACCAACTTACATTTGCGGCGGCCGGTGGCGGCCGTATGCTCCGCCCATGCGAATCGCTCTGTTTGCTGGGGTCAGCTACGCCCTCGTGGCTCTAATTAGCACCGCTGCTTCGGCTCAAACGCCGCCGGGACCGGCCCCAATTCAGCCTGCCCCGCAGCCAGCACCCGTGCAGCCTGCTCCCAGCCAAACGGCTCCGCCGGCCCAGCCACCGCCTCCACAGCAGCAGCCACAGCCGCAGCCCGCTCCTCCCCCAGCTCAACCGGCACCTCCGCCCCAACAGCAACCCTATCCGCAGCAGCAACCCTATCCGCAGCAG
>JBNLEN010000103.1:0-22637 GCA_050304975.1 Polyangiaceae bacterium | reverse complement strand
GCTCGGCGACTGCGAGGTAACCGCCGCCGAGCGCGATGACTCGCCCATCGGCTGGTGGCTCTTCGAGAGCCGGCTCGAAGTTCACAGTGCTGTCTATCTCGCCCTTGCCGTCAGGCAGGGTACCGCCGATGACAATCACCTTACCGCCATCTTTTGCCTCGCCGACCCCAAACTCGCCCCGGTGCAAGCAGCAGTCGAGAGCACGGAGCAGGCCGCCATCTGCGCATACTGCAGCCTGCGTGCCAGCGTACTCGCCCCCGTGTATCTCCATCGATGCGTCTCCGCCCACGATCAAAGCTGCGGGTGCCACCTCCAGGATCTGACTCGATATCACGTCCAAGTGGGCGTCACTCGTCGAGCGTACACTGGATTCGCCGCCTTCAATCCGGCAGTTCGCGAGCACTCCACGCCCACTATTGCACCAGATGGCCGCATGGTTCAGGTGGCGAAAGGCGCAATCTACGATTAAGAGCTCGGTCTCGCGCGTGCTGCCTTCCGGAGCAGAATTGCTGAGTAGACAGGCGCCACCTTCTACCTGACAGCGTGAGAGGACCACGTGACCTCCTGCGGCTTCCAGGAAGAACGCCGAAGTGTCGCGGATCTCACAATCCATCACGGCCAGATCGCCATACGCAATGGCAGCGTGTTTGCCGCCATGAAACTTCGAGCCTACTATCCAGGCCTTGGAGTCCGGAGTGACCCAGATCGCGGAAGTCAGGCAATCACCAAACATGCAACTGTTGGCCCGCACTTCGGCGGCTGCGTTTTCGTTGACGGCGATGTTCGAACCGTCGAGAAAACGAACCCCCGAGAGCAACGCCTTGCTGTTTTCGAGATGGACTGCCGCTCCCCCTGGGCAAGCTCCGATCTCGACCGCGTTGAGTTCGAGCTGGGAGCCCACACAGACGATTGCGCTCTCCCGTTTAGACCCAGCCAATCGACAATCGTGGATGTCGACCTGAGAAACCCCGTCCAGGTACACGGCCCCCAATTCCGGCTGGTCGAACTCGCACCCGACCAGCCGCAAATACTCACACTTCGACGCCGCTAGGGCATGCTTCTCGAGTCCCTGCGCAGAACAGTCGACTACGTAGGCGGACTGGCAACCACTGAGTTCGAAAGCCTTGTCACGTGTATCCTCCAGCTGGACTTCGAACAGGCTCACACGTTTGACGTCACGAGCGATGATGCCGCATTGGGTGTCGACGAGTGACACGCGTTTGGCCACCAGTTCATTGCCGCGACAGAAGAACGGGGCCAGTCCAGTGTCACGCACCTCTACATCCGCAAGCGTCACGTCGCCGTCGACCAGCGCAACATGACCTCCTATGTGGCTGACTGTACTCTTTACCAGCCGCAGAACTCCGTCGCCCCCAATGGCGTTGTCGTGCATTCGGGTGATGGTCGACTCCTCGATATCCACAAATTCCTCTCCCATCACGGCAGTGCGGCCCCCTTCGAACGAGCAACGGGAGACGATGACGCGATGGCCAGCGATCGAAGTTCCTTGGCACTCGAATCGGCAGTCCTCCGTGTAGAGGCTGCCTTTGCTGGTGCCGATGGCCTGCTTGCCTTCCTCGAGCGCCAAGCCGCGGGCCCGAAAGCTAATACCTCGCACGATGACCGAAGATCGGAAGTGCGCATCAATGGCGATCTCTCCCACTGGGGACGCCCATGTCACATCGCCATCAGCGACGAACTCCAGCGTCTTGAAAAGCTGAACGCTGCATCGGTACTCGCCAGCAGCCAGCACGATCTTCTGTCCCGGTGAGGCATTGTCCACGGCCGCTTCGAGTTCACCCTCGGTTTCAACCCGGATCCCCTGCGAGCGCCAAATCGCTGGCTCGGCGCCATCGATCGGCTGGTTCCAGTCAACCGAGTCCCAGGCGCCTCCAGGCGCCAATAGCTTCCGGACTGCTACGGCGGCCAAGCTTTCGGTGCGCCTGGCATCTTCGTCCTCCGCCTCCGTCCGCTGCGCGCTCCAGCCGATCCGCGCGTCCACATAGGCGGCGCCGAATTCCTTCCAGGAGTGATAGACGGCTTGCGCGACTCGGGTGGCGCGCCTGGCATAACCCCAAGCCTCCTCGGTGGTCAGCAGCCCACAGTCGTGCAACGCGCCTGCTATCCAAGCGGCCCGCCCGACGTCGTAGGCTAAGTCGTGCGCTGGCTCGTTGCCCTCCGCGAGGGCTTTTTCGTGACTAGCGAGCAGTAGCTCTGGTTGTTCACGGGCCGAGTCACGCTGGTTGATCTCCCAGTCGCTGCTCACGCCGTTGGCGCTCACGTGCGCGTCGACGAAGCGCTTGCCACCACCCAGAATGTCGCAGCGCTTGTCATTCATCGTGAGTAACACGCCGCCCGTGGCGACCACTCTGCGTTGCGCTGGGCTAGCCGCGTAGTCCGCTGGAAGCGCGAGCTCCGGACTGTCCGCCCACTCCTGATTGAGATGCGCCGACTCCGCGACGAGCTGAGTCAGAGAATGCCAGTAGACTTGAATATCGGGGGGCGGGTTGAGGTCACTGGTCGCCACCGCGCCGGCGTGGGGGCCTGTCAAGACCAGGGCCCAGACCCTGTTGTTCCAACGAAAGATGGGTAGCCACTCCGGTTGCCATGCGAACTCTGGTCTGGCGAGAAGCTCCTTGTGGTTGTCCACAATTTCCGAAGCGCCCAGCGCGCGGATCTGTCGCTGGTTGGGAAACAGCGGAAATAGCTCTTTCGAGTGACCCTGCCCGTCATGCCAGCACAATAGGGTTTCCAACTCTTCGGGCAAGCTGCCGCCGAGGTAGGCACGCAAAGACTCGAGTCCTGCGGGCTCTGCCGGCGCTCGCCACATTGGGTCGTAGAAGAGCCCCGCGGCTTCGGGGATTAGAATGTCGAGTCTCTCAAGCAATGCACCGAGGGATGCGTCAGTCTTCGGAAATGCGTTACGCGGCTGCCAGCCGCGCGCCAGCAGCCACTCGACCAAGACGTGGCTCAATGTGGGAAGATCGGTCTCCTCAGTATGATAGCGCCACAGCCGCTCATCCTCGTCATGCCAACAGATCGCCTCCCCATCGCTGTCGACGAAGATCGGAAACCACTCTCGCTGATTGCCGGAGGGTTCTGCCTTGCGGCGCAGCGCGCCCGCTTCTTGCAACGAGAGCCAACGCCAACCGCGCTCCGCAAGCAGTGGGGGCGCCCCCTCGGGCTGCCCGTTGGTGAACGTAAACCAGCGATGGACCTCTCCCGGCAAGCCGTCTGGATTTTCGCGACGCCGTTCGTGGGGTGGCAATCCGCCGCCCAGTTGAAAGTGCTCCAGCAGTCCCTCCCTGTGGAGGCAGAGTTCGACCTGAGAAATGAGGTAACCCGGACTACGAAAGCGATGGTAGAGCTGCATGCGGTCGCCAGCATAGAAACTCCGGGTGCCCCCGTCTCGCTCAAAACGTGGAAGCCTACTAAGAAACGCCCATGGTGAAACAGGCCGCTATCCCCATTTGCCGACTTGCGCGGAGCATGAGGACTGGTTCCCCAGGGACCTCTGAATAATCAAAGGTCCCTTGCCCCACGCGACTTGGGGTCCCTTCACGACGGCAGTCCATCGTCTCAACTTCCCCGCGCTGCTCAGAGGCGCTGAGAAGATCGGCGCGCTACTTGCTGGCTTGAGCAGCCATCTGAGACTTCATTCGCTCCAGTAGTTCGTCGACATCTCGCTCAAAGCTCGCTTCGTCAACTTGAAGGCCATGCATAGAAGTAGACCAGTGGCGTGTATCCGAGGCAATCGCGAAGGCCTCATCGATTTCCGCCTGCGTCGCACCGTTCATCTTGGCAGCCTTCTCGTGGACAAACAGGCAGTAGTCACACGGGATCTGGGCGGCCACCGCTAGTCCGATCGGCTCTGTCTGTGGAGTGCTCAATCCCAGCGCTCGCCACAAGTGACCACACCTGAAACAACAACTCGCCCCCCCCTTTAACCACGACAGAACTCCCGGGCCGATCGGCAGGTTTTCGTGAACAGTGGAAGACTTCCTACACCGGAAACAATGGACTTATGGCGGCGCCCGTTCCGTACGTTGCGGCGCCAGCGGATGCAAGCGCCAAGTCGGCGGCAGCATTGGACATTGCAGTCTGCAGCTCACGTCTGGGGGGCAGCCAGGCGAGCTCTATCCGGATGCTGCTTGCGCATTCACTGCCCGCGCATACACGCGTCGTCCGTGCAGGATTGTCAATTACCAGATTCGATCTCGTCGTTGCTCGAGGCGTTCGCCGCGCATGTCCCCGCACGTCGTGGCAGGCGTTGCCACCGTCGGCGCCGCCTCCGCTCGCCAGCGATACCCAAAAGTCAGCACGACGACTCCTGTTCGTGCACATGATATCGCTCGGACCATCACTAGTTCTGGTCGATGACTGGACCTATTCGCGCTTGGTGACGACAACTCGTCCAATACGTACTCAACGGCGGCACCTGGACTGATCCAGCGCAGGAGCATGAGCCAATCGCGACGCATACCGAAGTCGCCCATCCACGATGTGTTGTCGGTCGCTGTTCTTGACGCACAGGACGAACCGGGGGAAGCCGCCCAGCCACCTGACGCTGTCAAGTAGAACGCAAAACGCGACGCCATCCTGGGGATAGGATGGCGTCGCGAGTAGGGCTGCTGGGCTTGGGTTACTCGGGCTGGATTGCGACCACTTCGTAGGTCACAGTATACCTGCTGCGCTCATCGATGAGCTGCAACGGAGCACCGCCCGACAACGTGACCTGCTGGCTAAAGGTTCCTTCGTCCCAGGCACCGTTGTTGTAGCAGTGCGTCGCCGAGAAATGCCCGCTCTCATCTCCGACCTCGTTGGTGTAGTCGAAGGTGTCGGAATCGTACAGGTTGGCGCGGATGGCGATGCAATTGCCGTTTACCCTCGGCATCTCTACCATGAGTTTATCGCCTTGGAGCGTCGGAGGAGCGTCAGGAAGGGGCGCTGGTGTGTCCACGACAGTGAGTCCGATCGCCGTGCTCTGGTAGTCCTTTTCCAACAACCCCCATACCGGGTCTCCATTTACCTTGAAGTTGTAAAAGAACTCGCACTTAAGACTGGCCACGCCCTTGAGAATGTACGAGTCATCGTAGCACACGTCCGTGACGATGCCTTTGAGGCGAACTTCGAGCGTTTGGGTTGCGACGTTGAAGGGAAGTGTCGCGCGCTGAGCGGACTCAACGTACAGGTCTCCGATTCCATCGCTATCCAGATCCACATTCACGAACGCACGGTAGAAGTACGTGCCCTCGTCATCCACCCCCTTCGGGTCTCGCAGGGCCGTTCCCAGCATGGGCTCCGGGACTCCGTCGGTGGGCGGCAACGCTATACGCACTGGCCGAGAAATCGGAAGAACGGTCCAGTCGCCCATCTCGTCGCCCGGGGTGTACTCGTGCCCCGCTTCAGGGGCTGATTCGAGGGCGGGGGGTTCAACTCCAGACTCTGAGTCGTGAGCGCCCAGCCACAGCACGTCCACGACCAGCCCGCGCTCGTCTACGGGCAGCTCCCACTCCAGCTCGATCGCAGGGCTTCCCGAGGTGATGGTTTCTGACTGCAGGCTTCGGATATCGATCTCATCGGGCAGCGTCGGGAACGGGTCCAGGTCATCGGAAAGCCGATCGGCGTCGGTGTCCGGGGTGATGGGGTTGAGCCGCGGCTCGTGGGCGCGTTCCTCTAGGTCCGAAAGGCCGTCGGCGTCAGTATCTGGTGAGAGCGGATCGGGGTGCACGACGAAGGTATTGTCCCCAACCTTTACTTCCCAACCTTTACTTCCCAGCCTTCAACTTCTGCGCCGTCTGTCAGTCCGTCGTCATCCGTGTCCGGATTGCGCGGATCGGTGCCGTGCGTGATCTCTTGACGCGCGCCCAGACCATCGCCGTCCTCATCGGCGAGGTAAACTAGGTGCAGCACATCGCCCGCGTGAAGCTCGAGCGACTCGAAGTCGTAGGCGTCGTTGCGGTCGTAGGTTTCGCTGGTCTGCGTCGTGCCGTCGTCCGTGACGTGAACCACCAACCACGAACTCTGGATGTCGCCTTCCTCTGCCTCGTCGCGCACTTTCGTCAAACGACCTGCGGTGGTCGCGTACGGGATCGCCAGGATCTGTTCGAAGGCGTCGGCCACGCGGATACCCGACTGCCCGGGCACGGCCTGGGTCGCCACCAGGTAGCTGTCCTGGCCCAGTTCACTGGTGGGGAGGTGGTCGATGAGTACCATCGCGGTGCGCGAGTGGATGGTCGTCTCTTGGTGACCGTAGGGTCGGCCGTCGGCGTCCAACAGCTCGTAGCTCGCCACTTCGCTGACCAAGCTCCCCGTGCTCTTCAGTAGCCGACGAGTGGTCGAAAGGTCGAGCTCGCCGCTGCGCACGATCAGGTTCTCAGACTGGCCACTCGGGCCCAGCGTGAAGCTGGGGAAGCTAGAGAACTCGGTGTCCACGCTCAGATTTCCCACCGGCTCAAACACCGAGCCTTCATCCTGAGAGGTAAACAGGCTGCTCAACACCAGGTTGTCGACCGTGAACGCGAGGTGTCCCTCGTTGCTGATCGTCACCGCGTAGGAGAGCGAACCCGAGCTACTGGTCACTTCGTGGGATTCGAGATATTGCTCGGTCTCGCGCTCGACTTCGATATTTTCTTCGATCAACTGCTTCGACCACACGGTGACGTGTTCGCGCGTCGTCGCGTTTTTGAAGCTATAGCCGACACCGGCGCTTGGGCCTTTGGCGTCCACGCCGACCGAAGCGTTCGGGTTGTGGGTGTTCTCTTTGGTCAGTCCGTTGGTGGACGTGTTGGTCGTGATCAGGGTGGAGGCTTGAGTGCTGGTTCGCTCCGTGCCGATCTCCGTTTCGCTGCCGTCGGTTTCTGTGAACTGAACGTTGATGTCGGGGTTGGTCGTGATCTGAACGGCCAGCTTGGGCACATCGGCAATGCGCGGGTTGAATTTGAAGTTGTTGACGCTGGGGTCGAAGCCTAGGTCGTGAATTTCGGCGTAGTCGCTGAAGCCGTCACCGTCGGTATCCGCGTGCTCGGGGGACGTGCCGTGCACGTTCACTTCATCACAGTCGCTGAGCCCGTCGCTATCGTTGTCGGGACAGGGGTTGTTGTCATTGTCTTCGTTGCTATTGCTGTCGGCGTTGTTGCTGTCGGCGTTGCTACTGTCGGCGTTGTTGCTCTCGGCGTTGCTTCCTTCGTCGCCGTGGGGGTCGTCGCCGGAGCAGGCGCTGGCAAGTGCCAGGGCAAGCATTGAAATGTAACTCTTGTTGATCTGGAGGTGGGTCATGGTTCGCCTTTCGAGCAACCCACAGTGCAGGGGGCGTGCCAGCCATGGCTGGTTGACTCGAGACCCTCTGGAACAGCTCGAAATACGGCGGCGACGGTCGATCGACAGGATTGTGCGGGACTGTCGGGACCGTCGGGACCGTCCGGACAGTCACCGACGATGCGCGGACGCTTGGACTCGGCTAACCCGAGCGAAGCGCTTTGAGGCGAAGCTTGAGCGCGTGCGTTGACACTTCGAGGCTGCTGGCTGCCTCGTCCAGACGACCATCACAGCGAGCTACAGCCGCGTCGATCTCTCCGGACGACAACTCACTCGCCTTGCGGATCCGGCTTGATTGCTCCACCAAAGCGTACAGAGACGTTCGAGAGATCTGCATGTGCGCCGCCGTTGGTCCAAGCCTGAAGGCATGGCTCTTTAAGGCGTTGAGCAGCTCCTCCTCGGTGACCCCACTCGGATCTCTGTACTTCGGCTTGGCGGGCGCGTTCGATGACGCGCGGGGCTGCCCCGGCGGCCTCGGCATTTCCACTTGCGGCTCTTGGGGCTCGCTGGTGTGTGGCGGCTCGGACTCGTCGGAGAAGATCGCTCCTGGAGCGCCCGAGATGCTCAGCAACTGCTCGACGGCTCGCTCGCTGACGTGCGTTTCGTCGCGGCAGGCGATGACCAATTGCCGGGCCAGGTTCTTGAGCTCACGGGCGTTGCCCCGAAGCGGGTGCAGAGCCAGGCGAGCCACCGCTGGGGCGCCCAGCCAGGGTTGCTCCCACTGGATATCGTCGAGGCGGTTCGCAACTCCCATGGCCGCGAACTCCTCGCCCGCGAAGTGATGCAACAGCGGGCCTATGTCGTCACGGCGTTCCCTGAGAGGAGCGAGGGCCAAGCGATAACCCGATAGGCGGTGAAGCAGCGACGAGCGGAACTTCCCGCGCTCTATCGCTTGATCCAAATCGACGTCCGTGGCCGCAAGCAAACGGATGTCCACACACTTGGCCAGCTTGCCGCCCACCGGCAGGACCTGGTTAGTTTCCAGTGCGCGAAGCAACAGCGGCTGCACTTCAAGCGGCGTGTCACCCAACTCGTCGAGAAACAGACTGCCCTGATCCGCTCGCTGAAACGCTCCTGTGCTCGCCCGATCGGCTCCGGTAAAAGCCCCTCGCTCATGCCCAAAAAGTTCCGAGGCCGCGAGCGTTGCGGGCACGGCGGCCATGTTGATCGCCTCGAACGGCTTCGAAGCCCGCGCGCCTCGTTCGTGGATGGCTCGAGCCACCATTTCCTTGCCCACCCCGGACTCACCAAGCAGCAGCACGGGCACGTTGCTGGCAGCCAACAGCCGCACCTGAGTGCGCACCTGGGCGAGCGCGTCACTGACGCCCAACAGCCCCTCGTCCGATCCGGGCGGGGCCGCCTGCTCCACCCAATGCAATAGAAACGTCACGCGCCGACCCAGGCACAACACGACTCCTTTGGTCAAACGCGCGTTGTCGATCAACACGCGGTCGGTGAGCTCGCCGTCGACGCTCAAACTGATCGGGCTGCCCGCGCGCTCGATCTCGACCCCCTCGCTCGAGGTGAGAAAAAGCACTGGTTTGCGACTGAGAAACGGATCATCCAGGGGGCTCCCCGAATCGGCACCAGCGTGGGAAAACACCGGCGTCGTGCGGCTGAGCTCTACCAAACGCGCCAAATGGGCGCGAGCGCCAACCCGCTTAGGATCGGCGTGAGCCAGTAGCGTGAGCGCCGCCGTGCGCGGGCTGGCCGCCAAGGTCGAACTGGGGCCCTGTCGCGTGACGTCAAGCCT
This sequence comes from Polyangiaceae bacterium, assembly GCA_050304975.1. GTDB lineage: Bacteria > Myxococcota_A > Polyangia > Polyangiales > Polyangiaceae > SZUA-265. Next base: position 13,567 of record JBNLEN010000103.1, on the reverse strand, counting down.
CTCAGACACGTCAGCCACACGTCGGGGGTTCTTCGAAGATAGCGTCCCCGACAAAGCGCGTGATGAGCATTTTCGCAGTATGCCAGAAACTTCACGAACTGACATCCTGCGCGCGGCGCACGGCTTTTCCTGCCCTCTACCCCCTCGGTGATGGCAAACTCCGCCCATGTTTGCGTCGCCACCCCGCCCCGCTGGCCTCTGCCTAATACTCCCCTGCCTGCTGGGCTCACTCGCTGGCTGCGATAAGTCAAACCCTTCATCGGCCGCTCCGAGCAGTGACAAGTCAGCCGTGGCCCTGTCGGCAGCAGTACCGGTGGTGCCCAAGCCCAGTGAAACCTCAGAGCCGAGCCTCGAACGCGGGACAGCAACCGAGCCCGCCGCCAGCCAGGGCGAAAATCGACTGCAACTCACTTGGGAGCAGCTATCGGGAGACGAGCCGCGACATGGGCTTGCCCCGCGCGAAGCGACACCCGAGCCCGACCCAGATACCCTGCCGTCGATCGCGTTCGTGCGCATCGCTGGGGGCCCGGACATGCACTGTGGTGCGCAAAAAGGCCAAAACCGGCACTGTTGGGGGCGAACTCCAACGTACGTCGGCGCTAGCTACATCGACGTTGCCGTCAATGACGATGGCACCTGCTATGTTTTCGACGATGGCAAGGCGCAGTGCTCGGTGTGCCCCCTAGACAAGGATGGCGCACGTACGTCGAATTGCGTCGCCAACCAACTCGTCAGACCGCCAGCGGTCGAGTTCAAGCGTATCGCCGGCGCGGGCCATCACTTCTGCGGACGCTCAGCGACTGATGAGATGTATTGTTGGAGCTCGAACGACTCACCCGCGCTCACTCCTCCTGCCGGGCTCGAGGCTCGGTACCACGCCGTGGGAGACTCCTTCGCTTGCGCCGCCAATCAAGACAAGCAGATGGTCTGCTGGGGCGATACCGAACCACTTGAGTTGCCTGCCAAACCCTTTGAGGTCCGGGATATCGCAGCGCTCGCTTCGGCAATCTGCGTCATCGAACCTTCGGGTTCCGTGCGCTGCTTCGGGCCAGACAAGCCCAAGAACCTACCTGGCAATGCCGTGGCGATCAGCGCTGGATACGGCACGCTGTGCGCCATTCGCAACGACCGCTCCGCAGCTTGCACTGGCACCACGGAGGTTACCTTCGCTGGCCCGGTGAAACAGCTCTCGGTAGCCAACAACAGCGCGTGTGCCATGAATCCGGCAGGCCGAGTGACGTGCAAGGGCGACGCCGCATACGGGCAGCTGGCACCACCGAGGGAGAACACCGCGCCCTATGACCTTGCAGACAGCGTGGATGAGAAGCTATTCGAGCGGTTTCTCGCGCTGTTCCCTCGCGTCGATCTACCGCTCGACTTCACTCGCTCAGGCAGCATCAGCCTGGGCGGTCGAGTCCCCCTCGAGTTTGCTCCGCTGCTTGGGTTCGATCCAAACGAATTCCGTGCCGGAGTCCGGTTTCAACTCGAAAACGGCGTACACGGAGTCACGGTCTATCACCTACCAGCACGCTCACTTGAGCTACTCACGTTCACCAAACGCGGCAAATTTTCAATCCGCAAAACGCTCGCCAAAGAGACGGTGGAGCTGGGCGATGCTCCCAACGTGCCGATGGCGTACACCGAGGAGGAAGTAAGCGACACGACCGAGTCTCGCATCACTGCCGCGGGTATCGTCGAGGTCACCGCGTTCTCCGGGACCCTCGCACGTCACTTCGCGGCACCGCGCAAGGACGGCTCACAAGCTCTCTCGTCTGCCACCTGCACCATCAGCAAGACCACGTCCAGCGACGAAATCACGGCTCGCGGGCAGCTAAAGCGCAAGGCTGCGAACGTGACCCCTGTCGTTAGCCGGCGAGAAAAGCAGCCCGACTGTCAAGGCGAGTGGCCCTTCGAGCAATACCCTAAATAGGACCTCCACGGAGCCGGGTCCGCAGATTGCAACGCCATTCCATTCGGCATGCCCTGAAGAGCCGTGTTCGTCTCGACAATTCGCCAGATTTCCTCTAGCAGCTGGTCGGTGTCGGTTCTGGTGCTTCGGCATCCGGTTGCCAGGCACCAGTGAATGTACAGACGTCGGAGGCAACGGTGGCCGGACAGCATCCCCAGATCCAAGCGGGGAGAATACACCCGCAAGATGGTCCCCTCGGCGTGTGGGCAACTGGGGCGCCTGCTCGCGTTCGCGGCGCTCCACGCCAGCTGAGCTGGTACCACCCAGTGCACTGGACCGAATGCTGGCGGGGAAACACTCGCCGTGGCCAGCTCCAGAAAGCCGGACAGAGTGCCGACAGCCGGCAAACTGGAAACCGGCCTGCTCTTCGTGTTACCTGGTACTGAGCTCAATGCTTGGAGAACGAAGTTGATCGCGGAAGAATCACCGAGGGTGCTCGTTACGGGCGGGCGGGGTTTTCTTGGGCGCTACTTGCTGGAGGAGTTGCACGAACGAGGCTACGAGAGCGTGTTTGCTCCGTCGCGGCGCGAATGCGACCTCACTGACCAACGAGAGGTGCTGAGCCTATTCCGAGAGCTTGCGCCGACCCATGTGATCCACGCGGCCGCAGCGGTTGGCGGAGTGGGAGCCAACGTGGCCCAGGGCGGATACTTCTCTTATGCGAATACGATGATGGCGGGGTGTCTGGTGGAAGCCTGTCGCGCTCACCAAGTGCAGAAGTTACTTTCAGTCGGCACCATCTGCGTCTACCCAGCCAAAGCTCCTGTTCCAACCCCCGAGACATCCATGTTTGATGGGTTTCCAGCAGAAGACACGGCGCCCTACGGGATCGCCAAGCGCAACCTTTGGATGATGGGGGTTGCGTACCGAAAACAATACGGACTGCCCGCGAATTTCGTCATCCCCACCAACCTGTACGGCCCGGGCGATCATTTCGACGAAGTGAAGTCCCACGTGGTCCCAGCATTGATTCGACGAGCAATCGAGGCACGTGACGCTTCGTCGTCGGAGTTGGTAGTGTGGGGAGACGGCACAGCGTCGCGCGATCTGATGTACGTGCGGGATGCCGCCCGAGGTATCGTCACCGCGTTGGAGCGCTACGACAGTGACTTGCCGCTCAACTTGGGAACCGGCCGAGCAGTGACCATTCGCCAGCTGGTGGACAACATCGTACGGCTCTGCCGATACGAGGGCGACGTTCGTTTTGACGCAACCAAGCCCACGGGCGCACCACGTCGTTCACTCGACACGACGCGCGCCAAGCGAGAACTGGGGTTTGAAGCAATGACGAGCTTGGAAGCCGGCCTGAAGGCAACGATTGACTGGTACGAGTCCCAGCAAGCCACGACCCCGGAGTGCTAGCCAAACGCGCGCAGATCGGCGGCATCCCAGGTCGGTGACGCCCCTCAAGTCAAAGCTTTACCAGGCTTCCTGGCCGGGACGTTGCCGGTGCCAGCGCTGATTGCTCGACGAAGTTCCGCATCACGCATTCCTGCGATCTTAGCAGTTTGGTTTTTCGCCGTGTATTCGGCGAGAACCTGAATGAATAGAGATAGCTGCAACCACCCCAGGACGGCTCGCGGTGGCCCTCGGATAGCGCAAACGCGATTGATGGATACACTGTGCGGCATGTCCCTCAGCAACCGCCAAGGCGCCACCCAAGATGACAAACAAACCGCGGAACGTGGCACTGTAGCGGTGACTCGCGACGGAATCACCTACCAGGGAAGCTATCGAGTCCTGGCCGAAGGACGCGGGCGCCAGCGCTACACCGTCACCTCGAGCAAGCACGTTACCGTCACGTACAATGGCCACAGCAAAGGGACTTCCGTTGGTAACAGCGGGCTGGAGCAAACTGCCTGTACTCTGCTGAGTGAATTGATAACGCAGGCCGGGGGTTGACAAGAGGTCGCACATTTCAGTCATGAAAGGTGCTCCAGTGAAAAATTCAGGTGTTCCACCCATCATGACCGCGGCGTAAACGCTAGGACTGTGCCGCACCGGTCCGCCAAAGGGTCGGCTCTTTTTTTGGGGGGGGATAGCCGCCTGCCATCCGGTAGCGCGATAGGGCCCCCATCATTCTGATAGAGTGAATCGATGCCCGTCGAAGATCTTCGAAAGTCTCACGCGACTGGCGTCGCGTGACCCCCCATGTACAACCCACGTAATGAGTACAACCCACGTAATGAGTACAACCCACGTAATGAGTACAACCCACGTAATGTACAAGAGCCCATCACCCCGGCCATCATCGCTTTCCTGCTAGCGCTTCTGGCGTTCGCGTGGTTGCCACTGCTGTAACGAAACATGAGCCCGAACCGCAGCCCGCGAACGCATCGTTAGATCCAAAGAAGCTTTGTTAGCTCCCATCGCCAGCTCCAAAGAAGAGCTCAAGGAAGGACTGGCTCTGGCCTATATCATCGCTCAATTTGACTGCTGTGACGCAAACGTGACTGCGCCGGAGAGCGGCGATGAGCATAGTGAAAGAGTGGAACTTCATTCGACTTCGTGGTACGCAAGACGCCTTCGCGCAGGGCTGCCGGCTGACGTTTTTGCGCCAACACCGAGTCGCCTGCTTTGGTTGCCTGCGTTGGTCGCCGTAGTGATTCTGGCTGCCATGGCTATCATTGGGGGCTGGGTTCCCATCGCCGTGATGCCGCTACTGTCGGTTGCGATTGGGGTTGCTTTCGGCAGTCTGGCGTTTTTAGCACACGAGACGCTCCACGGTTCGGTTGTGCGAAGCCGGTGGCTGCAGTTCGTTGTCGGCTTCGTCGGATTCTTGCCATTCTTCCTCTCGCCCCGGTTGTGGGTGGCGTGGCACAACAAGGCCCATCACGCCAATACAGGGCGCCCGGGGCGCGACCCGGACTCCTATCCCACGCTTGCTGAGTATGAAGCGAGCCGTTCGGTACGTTTCGCGGTTGACCATTTCGCCATCGGCAGAAGCCGCATCATGGGCTGGCTGAGCTTGATAGTGGGGTTTACCGGCCAGAGTCTGCAAATGTTGATAGGCGCTCACAAGAGCGGAATCATGTCTCGCAAGGACCATCGTCTTGCCATTGCAGAAAGCTTGGTCGGGTTGACGCTGGGTGTAGCCCTGGCAGTGGGAATTGGGTTTCCCGCCTTTTTGCTGGTGTTCGTGCTGCCCCTATTGGTGGGAAATGTGATGGTCATGTCGTTTATTCTGACCAACCACAGCCTGAGTCCAGCAACGCAAAAGAATGACCCATTGGTCAACTCGTTGAGCGTAACCGGACCGCGTTGGTTCGAGTGGCTGACTTTGAACTTTGGCTATCATGTGGAACACCATCTGTTTCGCTCGATGAGTCCGCGTCACGCGCCCCTGGTGCGTAGTCTCATTCAGGAGCGTTGGCCAGAGCGCTACCAGAGCATGTCACTGGTGGCAGCACTCCAAATGCTGCATCGCTCAGCGCGAGTTTTCAAAGACGACCACAACTTGATCGATCCCCTGACCGGGGCCGAGTGGCCACTGCTGCGACCTCGCACGGCCCCGCTCGCTGCCCCCTAGACTCCCCACCAAATGCTCCGAGCGTCACACGACGCTAGGCAGCTTTACCCGAGAGAATTCGAAAAATGGCTGCCAAAGACATCCTGTTCAACAACACTGCCCGACGCCAGATAGCAAGCGGTATCAACCAGCTTGCCAACGCTGTGAAGGTGACCCTCGGCCCGAAGGGACGCAACGTCGTTCTGGAGAGCTCCTGGGGATCCCCTACCATCACCAAGGATGGAGTCACGGTCGCCAAAGAGATCCAGTTGGACAACCACTTTGCCAACATGGGCGCGCAGATGGTCAAGGAAGTCGCTTCCAAGACGTCTGAACTCGCCGGCGACGGTACGACCACCGCGACCGTGCTCGCGCAGTCGATCTTTGCGGAGGGCGTGAAGCTAGTCACAGCAGGTTCCAGCCCGATCGAGATCAAGCGTGGGATCGATGCCGCGGTGGATACCGTAGTCGCTGAGCTGCACAAATTGTCCAAGCCGACGAAGGGGCGCAGTGATATCGCCCAAGTCGGGAGCATCAGCGCTAACGGCGATGAGAGCATCGGCCAGTTGATCGCCGAAGCGATGGAACGCGTCGGCAAAGACGGCGTTGTGACCCTGGAAGAAGGCCGGACGATGGACACCACGTTGGATTTCGTCGAGGGGATGCAGTTTGATCGCGGTTACCTCTCGCCGTACTTCATCACGGATGCAGAACGCATGGAGGTGGTACTCAATGACGCCTACGTGCTTCTTCACGAAAAAAGGATTTCGAGCATGGCGGACCTCTTGCCGTTGCTCGAGCAAGTCGCTCGGTCCGGTAAGCCGCTGCTGATGATTGCCGAGGTGGACGGGGAAGCTCTCGCGACCTTGGTGGTCAACAAACTTCGAGGAACATTGGCCGTCTGCGCCGTGCGGCCGCCGGGTTTCGGCAGCCGTAGGCAGGAGAGTCTGAAAGACATCGCTGTGCTCACTGGTGGCAAAGCGATTACAGACGATATCGGCGTGAAGCTCACGAAGCTAACTTTGAATGATCTGGGCCGAGCCAAGACCATTACAGTAGACAAGCGCGCGACAACCCTGGTCGCAGGAGCGGGTAAGAAAGCCGACGTGGAAGCACGCGTGAGGCAGCTTCGCGCGCAGCTGGAAGAATCGGACTCCGAGTATGACCAGAAGGCGATCCAAGAACAGCTGGCAAAGATCGCCGGTGGCGTCGCCGTGATCCGACTCGGGGCGACTACCCAGAGCGAAATGAAGGAAAAGAAGGCTCGCGTCGAAGATGCTCTTCACGCCACTCGCGCAGCGGTCGAGGAGGGAATAGTTCCCGGCGGAGGAGTAGCACTGCTGAGAACGCTGCCGGCTTTGGTCAAACTCAAGCTCGGAGGCGACCGGCAGTTTGGTGTCGATATCGTGCGCCGCGCACTGGAGCAGCCACTCCGACAAATCGCGCTCAATTGCGGGATAGAAGGCGCGATCGTGGTGGACGCGGTTCGCCGAGGCAAAGGCGCCTACGGATTCAACGCAGCTACAGGACAGTACGAGGACCTGATTGAGGCCGGCATCATTGACCCAACCAAGGTGGTCCGGGTAGCCCTGCAAAGCGCCGCATCGGTCGCGTCGCTGATGCTCACCACAGAAGCCATGATCGCGATGCAGCCGGATGCCGAGGCGCAGGCTGCATCAGGCCAGGGCATGGGTCCGATGGGGATGTAGAGCCAGCCCGCCGGGCAGCTGTAGCCGCTAGCCAGGTGGCCCGAACGACGCCGACGATGAGCTACCCAACGAGGTGCCCTTTTAGCCGGGTCGGCGCGAGGGCGCTTGGCTCTATCCCGGAAGCAGGCCCTGTTTGGTCAGCTCTGTCTTTTGGGCGGGCTTGAGCGCCGCCATCAGGCCTCGCTCCAAGTACGTCGTGTTGAAGTCAGTGGCGACCACAAGCAGCTGACGCTCGGTTAGCGTGGCGAGTGTCTTCTGAAGTTGCTTGGCCGTTTGTTCTAAGAAGGATTGCTGGGCGAGGTCGTCCATGTGCTGGCTACCGGCGGTTAACACAGCCAGCTGTAGCGGGTCGCATGGATTGTCGTAGCGCGGATACTCGGCCGGGTTCCAAAGGCTGTGCAGATCGGCTCCTTGGGCTCGCGCTTGGACTTCGGAAAAGCTCGCTTGCCCCAAGGTTAGGCTGCCAAGTCCCGCGCCGGGATCATAAGCGAGGAAGATCACGTCCGTATCAACCAGTTGGCCAGGGAGAGCATCGGCGATCAGCGACGCAATTGGCTTCACGGACTTCTTTGGGTCGAACTGGGCTGGCGCCAAGGGGCGGACCTTGGGCTCATCGTCGCCGTAGCGATCATATGCGACGGGACCGCTGCTGGGCTCGTAGTCAATCTTGATAGTTCGCGGTTGGCCAGTCACGGCCTTCTGCCTGGTGCCCCACGTGGTCCTGACTTCAGCAATGCGGCCACGAGTGTCGTAAGTGAACACCTGCAGCAAGCTCTCATCCATGGCATTGAATTCCACCGAGTGTTGCACCTTGCCCGCTTTGAGGGTGATGCGGCGCAGTCTGAAGAGCATATGGCGAGAGTCAAACTTGTACTCGGTGATGAGGTCATCCTCAAAAGTGCGAACAAATGTCGCCACCGGTTTGGTCCACAGCTCCCAAATGTTCTGGTTGTGAGCGTCAAAGCCGTACTCGACCTTGCCCCGCGCCTGATACTGCGCCTGAGTGCACCACTGACCTGGCTTGACATCTTGGCTGATATGCTCAAGCGGCACCACTTCCAGGATGCGTGATGAGGCATACCGATGGCAAACAATCCGAAGTTCCGCTGTTAGGCGCTCGAACAAGCCTCTGTCTTGGGACAGCGAGTCGAAGCGAGGGATCGTTGCCTGCAGGGTCGCAGAGGCCTGGGTTTCTATCTCTTCTTGCATGTGAGTAACAGCTTGGCTTCCTGCTCACCGGGCAACGTTCACTTATTATGGAACTCGACGAAGCCGAACGCGCGATCGTGAACGTAGACCAGCTTGCACGCTTCGAGGTACTTGGCGTCGTGAATGCGGCCCGCGCGGATATGACCAGCGTCGCCCTGTTTGAGCTCCACAGGACTTCCGTCCGGAATTAGTTGTCCGTCCTTTTCGGCGTAGAATTGAACGAGCATTCTGCCCTCGACGACCACAGTCATATCGTCCCCTGGATGACTATGTGGCGGTTCCGATGTCCCTGCTTCCCAGCGCTCCAGCATTACTTCCACGCCATTTGGATTGGTTGGGTACGTGGTGCGCAGCGAGAGGCCTGGGGTTTCGGCGACGGCCACGTGATCACGCCAGATTGCGCTTTCGCTCGGTTTCATTTTCGGTCCTTTGACGTTGGGTGAAGGAATCATCAACTAGTCTGTTGTTCCCCGAGCTTCAAGCGAATCGCGCTGAGTGGACAATCCCATACTCTTCGTCCTGGTGTGCGTCATCTTCCACGAAGTAGCTCGCCGGACACGCCTCAACCGGCATGGGCACAACCCCTTGCCCCCGAGAGCCCTCTAGCCGAGGCCAGAGACGAACCCCGGAAAGCCAGCTACCGATGACGCATGCACGGGTTATCACGCCGCTTTTCTTGGGCAGCTGGGATGGGGCCAGCCTCAGCCCTGCGTCCGCTTCGAATCAACAACCGGCGACAATCAAGAGCTTTTTGAGGTAGCGTCTGCAGCGGATGCATTCAGCCCGCAAGCACCTGAAGATCGCCGGCGAGTTTCCCATGAGCCTGGGACAGCTCGTCGACCCAGTCATCGCCTACGAGACCTGGGGCACCCTCAACCGAGCGCGTGACAATGCCGTGCTGCTTTTCACCGGCATGTCACCCAGCGCCCATGCAGCCTCGTCACCGGAGGATCCGAAGACCGGTTGGTGGGAGGACGTGATCGGGCCCGACCGCGCCATCGACACCAGCCGCTACTACGTCATCTGCGTCAACTCGTTAGGCTCTTGTTTTGGATCCACTGGTCCATCCTCGATAGATCCGAAGACGAATCTACCCTACGGACTGAGTTTTCCGACGTTGACTCTGGAGGACGTCGCGCGCGGCGGCGCCGCTGTTTTGGACGCGCTCGGCATCGACGTGCTGGACGCAACTGTCGGCCCTTCAATGGGGGGCATGACGGCCCTGGCGTTCTGCATGCTGTATCCAGGGCGCAGTCGGGGGCTCTTGAGCATCTCTTCGGCGGCGCGCTCAACGCCGTTCGCGATCGCCCTCAGATCGCTGCAGCGCGAGCTGATCTGCCAGGACCCAGCTTGGCAAGCGGGCGGCTACGCGCCGGGAGATGGCCCGCGCTCGGGCCTGCGGCTGGCTCGCAAGCTCGGCATGCTGACGTATCGTTCGGCGACCGAGTTTGACCGAAGATTTGGTCGCGAGCGATTGCTCGATCGTCGCCTATCTGAACGGCCCTTTGGTGACGACTTCGAAGTCGAAGGCTACCTCCAGCACCACGCGGAGCGCTTCGTCGACGCGTTCGACGCCAACTCCTACTTGTACCTGTCGCGCGCTGTCGATCTGTTCGACATCTCCGACCACGGCGGCAAAGCGTGCAGCGGGATCGCCTGCTTGAAGCTGGAGCGGGCGATGGTCATCGGTGTCGAGTCGGACTTCTTGTTTCCGCCCTGGCAACAGAAGGAGCTCGCCGAGTCCCTGAGGCAAGTGGTTTCCGAAGTGGATCTCCAGCTTCTGCCTTCACCCCAAGGACATGATTCGTTCCTAGTGGACATGGAACGATTTCGCCCAGCGATCGCGAGCTTCTTCTGAAGCAGCGCGTCCAGCGGACTGTTCGAAAACAGTCCGCTGAAAATCGGCCTGCTAGGACTCGAAGTGGTAGCTCGGCGTCGAACGCATCAGAGCGATTTCTTCTTCGGTCATCACCGCTTCGACGCCTTCGAACAAAGGCGTCGACAAGTAACGCTCGCCAGTGTCGGGCAGCATCACCAAGAGGGTCGATCCAGGCTTTGCTTTGGCCGCGACCTTCATCGCGGTGGCCAAGGTGCCGCCAGCCGAGATCCCGACGAAGATCCCCTCTTTTTGCGCCAGCTTACGCGACCACTCCACCGCTTCTGCGCCGCTCACGGTGACCACTTCGTCCACGGTGCCGTTGTCGAGCGCCTCCTGCAACACCCAGGGAATGAAGTCAGGAGCCCAGCCCTGAATGGGGTGTGGCTTGAACGCCGGGTGACTGCTAGCTGGCTCGTGCGCATCATTTCGAGCTTGCTCCGTCTTGCTGCTGAGCAACGCTGCCGCGTCGGGCTCGGAGACGATAAACTTCACCTCGGGATGGGCCTTCTTGAGAACGCGACCGACACCGCTGATGGTGCCGCCCGTTCCATAACCACTGATGAAGTAGTCGAGCTGACGCCCCTCGAAGTCGGCGACGATCTCTTGCGCGGTCGTTCCCTCATGGATGTCCGCGTTGGCTTCGGTCTCGAACTGGTGAGCCAAGAACCAACCGTTCTTCTCAGCCAGCTCCTTGGCCTTCTGCACCATGCCGAAACCCTTTTCAGCTCGCGGCGTCAAGATGACCTTGGCGCCCAGAAAGCGCATCAAGCGGCGGCGCTCCACCGAGAAGCTGTCCGCCATGGTCACCACGAGCGGATAGCCTTTCGCCGCGCACACCATGGCCAGGCCAATGCCCGTGTTGCCGCTCGTCGCTTCCACGACGGTTTGGCCCGGCTTCAGTGAGCCATCGCGTTCCGCCGCCTCGATGATGCCGAGCGCTAGCCGGTCCTTGACCGAGCCAGCTGGGTTGAAAGCTTCCGACTTCACGTAGACCGTCACCCCCTCGGGCGCGATGCGGTTGATGCGGATGCAGGGCGTGTTTCCGACCGTCTCCAGCACGCTGTCGTAGAGTTGGCCTCGGCCCTGGGTGGTTCGTGTTCCGTCTTTCATGATCCCTCCTGTGTCGGTGAGGCCGAGACGGTACTGCGGGCGAGCAAAAACTGCAATCTATGGCGCCGAGCCCGCGAACACAGGCAGGGCGCGCTGCACCATCTCGTCGGAGGCGGTCAGACTGATGCGGAAGTAGTCGGGCGCGTTCATCAGACTGCCTGGCATCACGAACACCTGACGGTCGGCGAGGGCGTTCCACTGCTCCAACGGGTCCGGCCCCGCCCACTTGACCCACAAGTAGAAGGTGCCCTGCGGCGACAGCACGCGGTGCCCGGCGCCACAGAGCGCTTCGGTCAGCTGGTCCCGGCGCCGCTGCAATGCCGGCACGTCAATAGAGAGTGATTCCAACTCCGGCACGGCGTACTGCATGACCGCGTTGGGAAAACACCAACCCAGGGCCATTTGCGTAGCGAACACGGCGTCTTGCAGCTCTTTGCGCTCGAGGGCGGGCATGAGTGGCGAGAGCGCCAGGTAGCCCAATCGTTGACCCGGCGAGAGCAACACCTTGCCGTAGCTGTAGGCGATGAGAGTCCACGGGTAGACCGCCGCAGGACTCGTGAAATCTGTGCCATCGAAGCGCAAACGCCGGTAGGGCTCGTCAGACAGCAGGAATATGCGGTGCCCGACGCGTGCAGACGCGCGCTCGAGAAGCGCCGCCAAAGCTTCGAGCTCAGCGCGCTCGTAGATGCGCCCCGTCGGGTTGTGCGGAGTGGTCACGATCACGAGCTTCGTGCGCGAAGTAATGGCCGCTTCAATCGCGTCGAGATCGAGGCTAAAGTCGGGCTCACGCAGGGGTACTGAACGCGGCACCGCATCGGCGAGCAGCAACATGGGTTCGTAGCAGAACCAGGCGGGCTCCGAGAATATCGCTTCGTCACCCGCCTCGAGCAGGAGCCGAAAGGCAACGGCGATCGCGGCAAAAGCTCCGGTGGTGAGGGCGATGTCAGCCGGGTCGAACGAAAGCCCAAGCTCCTGGCTCAGCGCTTGCGCCAAGAACTCCTGAGGCGCCGTTTCGCTCGTCTTGTAGGCGAACCAGTCCTTGTCATGGGGCGTTGCTCGTTCACGAATCGCGGACACCAATCCGCCGAGCGGCATTTCTTGGGGATTGCCGAAGGTGAAGTCGGCGATATCAGGATCTGCGCGGTGCTGGGCGTAGCGGGAGGTGAAGTAAAATTGCGCCACCCGCTCGAAAGCGGCGTTGGCGGCGGTGGCTCTTTTTGATGCGACGGACAAGGCGGCAGTATCCGGCGCGGTTCCTAGGGAGTCAATGCCCGACGGCGACTGCTGGGATCCGCAGCCCGTCAGCAGGGAGGCCGGGCAGCATCAAGCTGCAAACGGCTCGTCACAGACGCCACGTCGCGTTCATAGATGACGGGCATATCGCCATACCCAGCGACTGCTCAAACTCCAACGCGGGCCGCAACTGGCAGCTCGAGAACCCAGAACCAGCCACCATACAATGTCGCTGCGCTGAGGCGTGCCGCTGAGCGCAGCGTCGAGGCGATGGTCGACGGCAGCTGGCGCCCAGTCAGCTAGCGGGGCCCGGTGATGACCGCCGGGCACTCAATAACCAAGAGCTCACATGCCTACACACGTGGTGTGGGTGTCGCCAAGCTGTCCAAACGACCGCGCTGCGCCTATTGCCTTGTGCGGAGCAAGTCCGCGAGCGATGATCGCCAGATGAGTCGTTCCAAGCAGGTCCGTTCGCCCCTATCTCCTCACGTCTTGCCAGCCGCGCTGCTGTGTTTGCTGTTCGTCGGTTGCGGCAACCAGGCGGCACCTGCGCCACAGGAGCCCGCCGGACAGACCGCGGAAGCTTGTCAGCCGGGAGATACAAAGCCCGCAGATGACGGCTGCAACACTTGCTCCTGCCGCAAGGGCGAATGGGCCTGCACCAAGAAAGCCTGTCTCTAGCAGGTCACGTTGACCTGACCCGCTGGGTCAAGCAATCGCGCTGGCGACCATCCACTACAGTCCTCCAGCGTTCGATGTCCGGCAGCTGCTCGGCGGCCTGGGTGCCACAAGAGACGTCCGCTCGCCGCAGCGCGCTACTCGCGAGTCAGCGTGAAGACAATCGTGGTGCCGCTATCGTCCTGCTCAATGATCACGAGGCCGTTAGCCGTTGCGGTGTAGTTCAACTGGTCAATGTCGATGGTATAGTTTGGGTCACAACGCTCCAGGTC